>NZ_JBHWKX010000039.1:2713-69135 GCF_042730885.1 Streptomyces sp. NPDC059909 | reverse complement strand
CGGAGATAGGCGTCGACCGTGTGCTTGGAGAGCCCCATGTGGCGGGCCGTCTGCAGGTAGGTGCGCCCGGCGGCGATGTGTCGCAGCGTCTCCTGTTCACGCGGGGCCAGCGCAGGTACGGAAGCTTCGGTGGACGGCGTGGCGAGTGCGAGGCTCATGGGATTTCCTCCGACGGATCGGATCGGATCGGTCATCGTCACTGCTCGCACCCTCGGAAGCAGCTGACATATGTCCGAATAGAGTCTTTTGTCCTCTGTTCAAAAGCCTGCCGACGCGACTTCACGACGGCGTCCGCCGACTGTCACAGGCGCGTCACAGGGCACACCCGCAGGCGCGTCGCGCTGTGACGACCGGGAAGAGTCGCGCAATCGGGAGCGAGTCGCGCATGCACGGCGGGCTGCGGCGTGGCACTCCCGCGAGTATTCGAACAGACGTATCATTACGACCGTGGCCGATACCTTGCCTTCCGACCTGATCGACGCCCAACGCCGCCTCCGTCAGGCCAACGCCGAGTACCAGGCCCTGTGCCAGACCCTTCCCTGGTCGGTCGAGCCCTTGAAGGGCCGGCCCGGAGAAGAGCACCCCCACACCGGCGTCGTCACCGGCGGCCAGGCGGACAGTCCGGGTTACACCGACGAGCAGACGGAGGAGGAGGCCCGTCTCTGGGCCCTGGTCCGGGAGCTGTCGATCGAGGTGTCGACCCACCCGCACTGGGCGACCATCGAGGGTGAGGGGCGGGTGAGGGCCCGTATGGCGCTGAAGCACCACCCCGACACCGCGCCGGCGGACGCCGCGGTGTCGTAGCGAAGGCGTCACGTCATGCCCGACCTGACGCCGGAGGAGCGTCTCGACTCGGGGCATCAGCCGCACTGCGCCAGATCCGGCCGGCTCCCCTCGAACGATTCCAGCTCCAGCGACTCGGAGACCATTCGCGTTCCCCGCCGCACCTGCACGGTCACCGAACCGACCGTGAGGTCGGGGAACACGAGGGCGTGGACCGTGCGCCGCCCGTCCGCCATCACGCCGACTTCCTATACGTCGACAGGCTTCCCGTTACACGTGACGGACTCCACCGTCTGGTGCTCCGCGCCGAAAACGACGTTCCAGCCCGTGGCCATCATCCGTACCAGCGGCACGAGCCGGGGTTCCTTGCCCACCGGGGGTGAGTTCGGATGACTGGCGCAGGCAACGGTCGACGACCCGCTCACACTCGCGGCACCGTGGCAGAACCGCTTGTCCGCCGTCTCCCAGATGAAAAGCGCGTCGCCCTTCGACTCGTCGACCAGCAACAGGCCTGGGGGGCCGGTGTATTGGCCCCGGTGGCACCGGCCAGTACGAGTTCCCGGGCCGCGGCGACGACATCGACCGCGCTCGGTGAATCGTCCGGCGACGCGTGCGGGCCCGTTCCCGCAGTCGGCCTCGCCGACTCTTTCACAGGAGCCGCCGGTTGCTGTTGTCCCGTCGTCTCGCCACCAGCGCACGAGCCCACCGGGAGCACAACCGCTCCCGCGACCAGACACATGATCACTCTACGCACCGTTGCCCGCTCCCCCTTCGCCCCTGACCGCTCCGACGGCTCATCAGTTCTGGCTCAACCAAGCCAGGCCCGGGACCGAAACGGCCCCCACCAGGGGATTTCCGCTGATGGATGCTCTCTCATGCCGCCAGGGCCACCCCTGGGCCCCGTCATCGGTCGTCGAGACTGTCGTCGCGCAGCTTCCGCCAGAGCCGGGTGCGGTGCAGCACATAGAGAGCGATGAACAGGAAGACTGCCTGCAACCACACGGCGAGCAGCCAGAAGACGGCCTTGCTCTCCAACTCGTCGGTCATGTAGGCGAAGTTCATGCCGAAGAAGCCGGTCAAGAACGTCAGCGGAAGGAAGATCGTCGACACGATCGCGAGCCGGTTGATCACACCGTTCTGCTCGCCGGCAACGAGCGAGGAGTAGCTGGCATAGGTTCGCCGGGCGGCGTCCTGAAGAGACTCGATGTTCGCGAGCACCAACCTGGCAGCGCGTTGGAACGAGCGAGCGAGCCTCTGCCGCTCTTCCGGAAAGCTGCGGCTCAGCATCCTTCGCGCAAAGGTCTCGTCCGTGGCCTCCGGATAGGGCAGGAGCGCGTGGTGCATGAGGGCCGCACGTCGTCGCAGGCGGGCCAGTCGATAGACCTGCTGCGGGTACCGTTCCCGAAACATCTCGTCCTCGAGGTCCTCCATCTCCAGCAGGTCCCGTACGGCGGACCGGCGAAAGGTCTCCAGGGCCTCCTCCAGCAGCAGGAACAAGGCGGCCACGGGGTCGGAGGGCCTTTCGCTCCGCAACCGGGCGACGAGGCCCTCGACCGGTCCGATCGGCCCTCGGCGAACCATGATCAGGTACCGCTCGGTCACGTAGGCATGGACATGGGTGACCTGGCCCGTTTCGACCACGGGCACGACGAAGCCCGCGCTGTCGCCGAAGAACTCGGCCCGTACGGATTCGCCCTCCCTGCCCAGCCACGTCAAGTCCTCGGCTTCCAGACCGAGCTGCTCGGAGACCGGCTGTTCGCCGGGCGGCGCCTTCTCTGGCAGCTCGATGTCCACGAGCAGGAAGCGCGATGCCGCGAGACGCTCACGGGCCTCCGGCAGGCTTGTACGAGCGACGATCCCTTCCGGCATCGACACCACGGATACGATCATCGTCCCTCACCGTGCATCACGGGCGGCAGCTTCTCCCAGCCTGCGCACACCCTGACGTTCACGCATGCGGAGAGACTCGTTCGCACCGCCGGGTGATCACCCGAACAGATGAGGTCGCACCGAAGGGGACCTGTCGTGGGATTCTCAGGCGGCGCCACAGTGGCGGGAGCCCTTTCGCCGCACCCTCCGGACGGTCGCATCAGATCGAGGCCCTCGCCTCATGAGTCCAGCCGTGTCGTCGCCGATCGGTCACAACGGCGACACCGAGGCGCAGGTCAGCCGCGGATCCCGGCAAACACTCCCCGGCCGTTCTGACGGTCCATCAGTTCTGGCTATAGTGAGCAATGCCCGTGCCGCACAGGGGAGACGAGGACGTATGCCACAGGTGACGGAGCACGGCGGAGGCGTCTGGTCCCTCCAGGTCCCCATCCCGGACAACCCGCTCGGCCACACCCTGGTCCACGTCGTCGAGACGGACCGCGGGCCCGTCCTCGTCGACACCGGCTGGGACGACCCCGCCTCCTGGGGTGCCCTCACCGAGGGCCTCGCCGCCCTCGGCACCTCCGTCGGCGACATCCACGGCGTCGTCATCACCCACCACCACCCCGACCACCACGGGCTGTCGGGCCAGGTGCGCGAGGCGTCCGGTGCCTGGATCGCCATGCACGCCGCCGACACCGACGTCGTACGCCGCACCCGCGAGGCACAGCCGGGCGCCTGGCTCGACTACCTGGCGGGCAAGCTCGCCGCGGTCGGCGCCCCGGAGGAGCACCTCGCCCCGCTGCGCGCGGCCCGTGACTCCGGCCGGATGCGGACCCTGCCCGGTCTGCGGGCCGCCCTGCCCGACCGGGAGATCGTCCCCGGCGAGCTGCTGGACCTGGCAGGCCGCCGGCTCCGCGCGATATGGACGCCCGGCCACACCCCCGGCCATGTCTGCCTCCACCTGGAGGAGGACCATCCGGCGAACCTCCCGGGCCGCGGCCGCCTCTTCTCCGGCGACCACCTCCTGCCCGGGATCTCCCCGCACATCGGCCTCTACGAGGACCCGGACGACTCCACCGTCACCGACCCGCTCGGCGACTACCTGGACTCGCTCGAGCGCGTCGGCCGCCTCGGCGTCGCCGAGGTCCTCCCGGCCCACCAGCACGCCTTCACCGACCCCGCGGCACGGGTGCGGGAGCTGCTCGCCCACCACGAGGCCCGCCTCACCGGCCTGCTGACCCTCCTCGCCACCCCGCTGACCCCCTGGCAGCTCGCCGAGCGCATGGAGTGGAACCGCCCCTGGGACCAGATCCCCTACGGCTCGCGCAACATCGCCGTCTCGGAAGCGGAGTCCCATCTGCGCCGCCTGGTGAAGCTGGGTCGGGCCGAGGCGGTCCCGGGCAGCGCACCCGTGACGTACATGGCGGTGTGACCCACGCCCTGCCATCCACCCAGGGGCCGCACGGATACGGGCCGGTAGAGTGTGCGAGTCGTCATCATGCCCGTACGGGGGGAAGCCGGTGCGAATCCGGCA
Source organism: Streptomyces sp. NPDC059909 (assembly GCF_042730885.1). Taxonomy (NCBI): domain Bacteria; kingdom Bacillati; phylum Actinomycetota; class Actinomycetes; order Kitasatosporales; family Streptomycetaceae; genus Streptomyces; species Streptomyces sp. NPDC059909. The sequence continues at coordinate 64,946 of NZ_JBHWKX010000039.1, read as the reverse complement.
CTGACCCGCAGCCGTGAGCCGCCGTCGCAGGCGGTGAGTCGGAATGCCTCGTACCGGGACGTGACCGGCTCCTGCCAACGGGACCACCCGGTGGCGGAGGCACCGTCGAGGTATACGGGGCCGGAGCCTGGTGCCAACGCGCGCCTGTGCCCGGCTCCCCACAGGAGAGGCACCGCCCGCCATGAACGTTCGCCGCAGCGCAGCCGCGCTCGCCGCCGCTTCCGCCGTGCTCTGTGGAGCCGTGGCCGGCGCCCCGGCCGCGACCGCCGCGCCGTCTCCCTCTCCGACGCCGACGCCCGTGATCCCCTCCGGGCTGTACGGCACGAAGGACCCGACGTACGACGGTGTCTGGCGGCAGTCGCTGGCGCTGCTCGCCCAGGACGCCATGAAGGAAGTACCGGCCGCGGAGGCCGTTGCCTGGCTGACCGGGCAGCAGTGCGCCAACGGCGGCTTCGCGTCCTACCGCGCGGACGTCTCCAAGCCCTGCGACGGCAAGACGATGCCGGACACCAACGCCACCGCCGCGGCGCTGCAGGCCCTGACCGCCCTCGGCGGGCACGAGGCCGAGGTCGCCAAGGGCATCGCCTGGCTGAAGTCCGTGCAGAACGCGGACGGCGGCTGGAGCTACAACCCGGGCATGCCGTCGGACGCCAACTCCACCGCGATCGTGATCGGCGCCTTCGCGGTGGCCGACGCGCGACCGGCCACGATCACGTCGAGCAGCGGCAAGAACCCGTACGACGCGCTCGTGTCGTACGCGATCCCGTGCGCGGACACGGCGGGCGGGGGGGCGTTCGCGTACCAGCCGGACAAGGCGGGCAAGCTGCTCGCGAACGGCGACGCGACCGCGGCGGGCGTGCTCGGCGGGCTCGGCCGCGGCATGGTCGTCAAGGGCCCGAAGCCGGCCGGGGACCCGAAGTGCGACACCCCCGCCAAGGCCACCCCCGAGCAGTCCGCCCGCAACGGCGCGGCCTACCTCGCGACGGCCCTCGCCAAGACCGGCCACCTCGACTCCCCGCCGCTGCCCGGCGCCGCCGACCCCGCCCCGCAGCCCGACTTCGGCAACACCGCGGACGCGGTGCTCGCCCTGTCCGCCGCCGGACACGGCGACAAGGCGGCCGGCGCGGTGGCCTGGCTGGAGAAGAACTCCGCCGCCTGGGCGAAGGAGGGCGGCCCGGCCGCCTACGCCCAGCTCGTCCTCGCCGCGCACGCGTACGGCGCCGACCCGCGGGACTTCGGCGGCGCCGACCTGGTCGCGCAGCTGAACGCGACCGGCCCCGCGCCCGCGTCCACGGTCGCCCCGACCCCGACCCGGCAGGCCGGCGACGACGACGGGGCCGAGGTCGCCGGCGGCGACAGCGCCGGCATCTGGTGGATCATCGGTGCGGGCCTCGCGGCGGGCGTGGGCGCCGGCTTCCTGATCAGCGGCCGCCGGAAGAACAAGCAGTGATACCCGGGCAGGCGGTGACGCCCAGGCGCCTCACGGCGGCCCGGGTCCTCGGCGCGGCCCCGCTGCTCGGCGTGGTCGTGGTCCTCGGCGCGGCTCTCGCTCTGCTGGTGGCGTCGCCCGCGCAGGCGGCCGGCTACCGATACTGGTCGTTCTGGCAGTCCGACGGCCGGTCCGGCGGCGCCTGGGGTTACGCCACTCAGGGCCCGGCCACCGCCCGGCCCGCCGACGGCGAGGTGAACGGCTTCCGCTTCTCGGTCAGCACCGACTCCGCGGACTCGGCGAAGCCGCGCACCGCCCCGGACTTCGCGACCCTGTGCGCGGACGTCCCCGCCAAGGCGGGCACCAAGCGGGTCGGCATCGTCATCGACTTCGGCACCCCGGCGGACGCGCCCGAGGGCGACACCCCGCCGACGCCCGACCGGCGCACGGCCTGCGCCCAGGTCGACCCGTCCGCCACGAGTGCGGACGCTTTGGCCGCGGTCGCGAAGCCGCTGCGCTACAACAGCGATGCGCTGCTCTGCGCGATCTCGTCCTACCCGAAGTCGGGCTGCGGCGAGCAGGTGTCGGCCGGGACGCCCGCGATGCCGCCGCTCACACGGACGGCCCCGGCCGCTACGGACTCCCCCACGGCAACGGTCGTGACCACGGACTCGGGCAGCGGCCCGTCGGTGGGTGTCATCGCGGGCGTCGCAGCGGTCCTCGCGCTGGGCGCGGCGGCGTTCCGGCAGTCCCGCCGCCGTCGCGGATGACTCCCCCGAAGCCCGCCCCCCACCAAGCCCGTCCGGTGCCCGGGGACGGGGACCGGCGCGCGCATCACGCCCGTACGGCGCTTGAGGGCGGAGACACCGGCCGCACCGACCGGAATGCCACGCGCCGGGGCACCACGTACCGCCGGGGCGGGGCGCTCCACGGAGGCCCGGGGCGGCGGACGCCCCTCGGCGCAGCCCTGCGCGCCCCCGAGGCCAACCGGAGCAACGCCCTGCACGCCGGGGCCTGGTGGGTGTGGGCCCTGGGGCTCGCGACCGCCGCGTCCCGCACCACCAATCCGCTGCTGCTCGGGCTGCTGGTCGGCGTGGCCGGGTACGTCGTCGCGGCGCGCCGGACCGACGCCCCGTGGGCCCGCTCGTACGGTGCGTTCCTCAAGCTGGGCCTCGTGGTCATCGCGATCCGGCTGGTCTTCTCGGTCGCGCTCGGCTCGCCGATCCCCGGGACGCATGCCGTCGTCGACCTCCCCGAAGTGCCGTTGCCCCACTGGGCGCAGGGCATCAGGATCGGCGGCCGGGTGACGGCCGAGCAGCTGGTGTTCGCGCTGTACGACGGGCTGAAGCTGGCCACGCTGCTGATCTGCGTGGGCGCGGCGAACGCCCTGGCGAACCCCGCGCGGCTGCTGAAGTCGCTGCCGGGCGCGCTGTACGAGGCGGGGGTCGCCGTCGTGGTGGCGATGACGTTCGCCCCGAACCTGGTCGCGGACGTGATGCGGCTGCGTACCGCGCGCAGGCTGCGCGGCCGCCCCACCGGCGGTGTCAGGGCGATCCTGCAGATCGGTCTGCCGGTCCTGGAGGGCGCACTCGAGCGTTCCGTCGCGGTGGCCGCGTCGATGGACGCGCGCGGATACGGGCGTACGGCCGCGGTGCCGCCGGCCGTGCGGCACACGACCACGGCGCTCACCCTGGGCGGGCTGCTCGGGGTGTGCGCGGGCTCGTACGGACTGCTCGCGGCGGAGGGCGCCGGGTACGGACTGCCGGTGCTGCTCGGCGGGTTCGCGGCGGCGCTGGCCGGGCTGTGGCTCGGCGGGCGACGCCAGGTCCGTACGCGCTACCGCCCCGATCGCTGGGGCGCGCGGGCGTGGCTGGTGGCCGGGTCGGGTGTCGTGGTCGCGGCGCTGATGATCCGGGCGGGCTCGTACGCCCCGGAGGCGCTGCACCCCGGCGTCGTGCCGCTGATCGCGCCGGCCCTGCCTCTGTTGCCGGCGGCGTCGGTCCTGGTGGGCCTGCTGCCCGCGTTCGTAGCTCCCGTACCCGTACCGGTATCGGTACCGCCGTCGCCGAAGGAGTCGTCGTGATCCGCTTCGAGAACGTCTCGGTGACGTACGCCGACGCCGCGGCGCCCACCGTCCAGGGGATCGACCTGACGGTCCCCGAGGGCGAACTGGTCCTGCTGGTCGGCCCGTCGGGTGTCGGCAAGTCGACACTGCTGGGTGCCGTGTCCGGGCTGGTGCCGCACTTCACGGGCGGTGTCCTGCGGGGCCGGGTCACGGTCGACGGCCGTGACACCCGTACCCACAAGCCGCGCGAACTCGCCGACCTCGTGGGCACCGTGGGCCAGGATCCGCTCGCCCATTTCGTGACTGACACGGTCGAGGACGAACTGGCGTACGGCATGGAGTCGCTGGGCCTCGCCCCTGAGGTGATGCGCCGGCGCGTCGAGGAGACCCTCGACCTGCTGGGCCTCGCCGATCTGCGCGACCGTCCGATCGCCACGCTCTCCGGCGGACAGCAGCAGCGGGTGGCGATCGGCTCGGTACTGACCCCGCACCCCAAGGTCCTGGTTCTCGACGAGCCCACGTCGGCCCTGGACCCGGCGGCGGCGGAGGAGGTGCTGGCCGTGCTCCAGCGCCTGGTCCACGACCTGGGCACGACGGTCCTGATGGCGGAACACCGCCTGGAGCGCGTGGTCCAGTACGCGGACCAGGTCGTCCTTCTCCCCGCTCCCGGCGAGCCGCCGGTCGTGGGCACCCCTGCCGACGTGATGGCGGTCTCACCGGTCCACCCGCCGGTTGTGGCGCTGGGCCGCCTGGCCGACTGGGACCCGCTGCCCCTGTCGGTACGGGACGCGCGGCGCCGCGCGGGGGGTCTGCGGGCGCGGCTGTCGGGGGTGGAGCCCGGGGGTGCGAGTGCTGGTGCGACTGCTGTTTCCTCCCCTCACCCGCCCCTCCCCGAGGCCGGGGGCAAGCCCACGGCCCCACGCCCTGGGGCGGGCGCGACGGGGTCCGCCGCCCGGTCCCTGCTCGGCAAGCTGCTCCGCCGCAGCCGCCCCGCGGACGCCGGCCCCGGTACGGCCGCCGACCCGACGGACCCGTCTGCGGCGCCGCACATACCGTCGGCCGCGCACGGCGGGGAACCCACCACCAGGGAACCCGCACCCGAGACACCGCCCGCACCCGCGCCCACCACCCCACGGATCCGGCTCGCGGCCGAGATGCGGGGGCTCGGGGTGCGGCGCGGGCGCGTCGAGGCGCTCCGGCGCGTCGGCCTGACCGTCGCACCCGGCGAGGCCGTCGCGCTCATGGGCCGCAACGGTGCCGGGAAGTCCACGCTGCTCGGCACGCTCGTCGGGATGATCGAGCCCACGTCCGGCAGCGTCCTTGCCGGCGGGCGCGTACCGCATCGCACCCCGCCCCGCCAGCTCGTCCGGCAGGTCGGGCTCGTACCGCAGGAGCCGCGGGACCTGCTGTACGCGGACACCGTGGCCGCCGAGTGCGCCGCCGCCGACGCGGATGCGGGCGCCGCGCCCGGGACCTGCCGGGAGCTCGTCACCGCGCTCCTGCCGGGCGTGCCCGACCGGACGCATCCCCGGGATCTCTCCGAGGGCCAGCGCCTGGCGCTCGCCCTCGCGCTCGTGCTCACCGGCCGCCCCCCGCTCATCCTCCTCGACGAGCCGACCCGCGGGCTCGACTACGCCGCGAAGGCCCGCCTCGTCACCGTGCTGCGGGGCCTCGCCGCGGCGGGGCACGCCATCGTGCTGGCCACGCACGACGTGGAGCTCGCGGCGGAACTGGCGCACCGGGTGGTGATCCTCGCGGACGGCGAGGTCGTGGCGGACGGCCCGACGGCCGACGTCGTGGTCTCCTCGCCCGCCTTCGCCCCGCAGGTCGCCAAGATCCTCGCCCCGGAGCCCTGGCTGACCGTGGCCCAGGTCGAGGAGGCACTGTGACGGCGCGACCCGTCCGGCTCGGGCCTCGTGCGCTCGCCGCTCTCGTCCTGATCAGCGTGATCGGCGTCGCCGCCTTCGGCTGGCCGCTGCTGGCCGACGCGGACGCGGCCGTCACGGACCACGCCCAGGACGCCCCGTGGCTCTTCGCCGCGCTGCTGCCGCTCCTCGTCTCCGTCGTCGTCGCGACGATCTCCGACGGCGGCATGGACGCGAAGGCCGTCGCGATGCTCGGCGTGCTCGCGGCCGTGGGCGCGGCGCTGCGCCCGCTGGGCGCGGGCACCGCGGGCCTGGAGCCCATGTTCTTCCTGATGGTGCTGAGCGGCCGCGTCCTCGGTCCCGGCTTCGGTTTCGTGCTCGGCTCGGTGACGATGTTCGCGTCCGCGCTGCTCACGGGGGGTGTGGGGCCGTGGATGCCGTTCCAGATGCTCGCAATGGGCTGGTTCACGATGGCCGCGGGGCTGCTCCCCGGCCCGGACCGGCTCCGGGGCCGGGCCGAGCTCCTGATGCTCGCCGCGTACGGATTCGTGGCGGCGTTCGCGTACGGCACGGTCATGAATCTGTACGGCTGGACGCTCGTGCCCGGACCGGCCTCGGGAATCTCCTTCCACGCAGGCGACCCGCTCCACGAGAACCTGGTCCGCTTCCTCGCGTACGTCCTCGCCACCTCCCTCGGCTGGGACCTGGGGCGTGCGGTCCTCACCCTCGTCCTGACCCTCGCCGTCGGCCCCACCCTCCTCAAGGCGCTGCGCCGGGCCACGCGCCGCGCGGCCTTCGAGGCCCAGGTCACATTCGAGGCCCCCGGGAGGGTCCCGGAGGGGTGAGGCGGCCCACAGGACTTTGGTCCCGAAACGATCGGGCTTAGTAGACGAACCCCGGAGACGTTCGTCCCTTTACGACCCACTCTGACCTGCACGTAAACCCTATATGTCCGGTTCAGGACCTTAGTCCTGCCATACCCCCTCTACGTCGTATCTGCGGGGTGAGCCCGGTCACGGCGGGGGCCCTGGCGTCGCGGCTACAACTGTCCTCGTCGCAAGGCACCGCAGGGCTTCGAGCCCGGCACACGGTTCGCTCTCGGACCCGCCCTCGCGACTCCCTCGTCCCCGACGTTAGGTACTGCCTTGTCTCGCTCGCTCATCAACCGCTTCGCCGCCCGCAACAAGTCCGTTGTCGCCGGCACCGCCGTGGTCCTCGGTGCGGCCGGTGCGGTGCTGGGGACGACCTCGACGGCCTCGGCCGCCACGTCCTCCCCGCAGGAGATCGCGAAGCAGATGATGCCTGCCGCCCAGTTCCAGTGCTTCGACAACATCGTGAAGCACGAGTCCAACTGGGACCACACGGCGACCAACGCCTCCTCCGGCGCCTACGGCCTGGTCCAGGCCCTGCCGGGCGGCAAGATGGCCTCTGCCGGCGCCGACTGGAAGACCAACCCGAAGACCCAGATCAAGTGGGGTCTGCAGTACATGAACGAGCGCTACGGCAGCCCGTGTGGCGCCTGGAACTTCTGGCAGGCCAACCACTGGTACTGAGCCGCAGGCAGGCAACGCAGCACCCCGAGGGCACACAAGGCCCCGAAGCGGACTCCGCTTCGGGGCCTTGCGCCGTGTACGGGGCCGGCTCCCCCACCGCACCCGACCCCGTCCGCCGCCCTGGCCCTCCCCTACCGCATCGAGCCAGCCAACGATCGAATTGATCGGAACCGATCGAATTGATTGCGGCGTTACAGTGACGTGCACGGACTTACTCTCCGTGTTTTCCGTCCGGCCATCGCGAGCAGGGGGAGCCCATGCGGCTGCACGTCGACCAGCGCCACGAGCGGGTGCTCGAACTCGTCCGGGAGCGCGGCAGCCTCCGGGTCGCCGAGCTCGCGGCCGAACTCGGTGTCTCCGCCGTGACGTTGCGCCGCGACGTGGAGACGCTGGCCGCCCAGGGCAAGGTACGGCGCATGCACGGCGCGGTCGTCCGGCCGGGCGGCGCCCCCGCAGAGGACCGTGCGGGCGTGCCCGGCGCGGGGGCGCCGTGATCGGAATGATCGTTCCCACCGCCCCGACAGCCGCCGTCCCGGAAGGCACCGGCGTGGACGACGCCCTGCTCGCCCCGGCCCCGCGCCGTCCGCACACCCTGCTCGCCATGGGCGCCGAGGCCCACGCCCATCTGCTCGCCGAGGGCGCGCTCGACCGGCTGCCGCACGTCGCGGACGTGGACGTCACCGAGCACGTCGGCGACTTCGAGGACGTCGCCGACGCCGACCTCGCCACCGTCGAGGTGCTCTTCACGCACTGGGGTGCCCCGGTGCTCACGGCGGAGGCGCTGGACCGGATGCCGCGGCTGCGAGCCGTCGTCCATGCGGCGGGATCGGTCAAGCACCATGTCACCGAGGCCGTCTGGGAGCGCGGGATCGCGGTCTCCACCGCCGCGGCGGCCAACGCGCTGCCGGTCGCCGAATTCACCCTGGCCGCGATCCTGTTCGCCAACAAGCGGGTGCTGGCAAGTGCCAGGCACTACCGGGAGGTACGCGCGGACGTGCCCGTGCTTCCGTACCTCGCGGGCCACGGCAACTACCACCGGACCGTCGGCATCGTCGGCGCCTCGCGCATCGGACGCCGTGTCCTGGAGCTGCTGCGGCCGCTGGACCTGGACGTCCTGCTGCACGACCCGTACCTGGACGCGGCCGAGGCCGCCCGGCTCGGGGCCGAGCTCGTCGGGCTCGACGAGCTCGTTCGGCGCAGCCATGTGGTGTCCGTCCATGCGCCCCAGCTCCCCGAGACCCGGCACATGTTCGACGCCCGGCGCATCGCGCTGCTGCGGGACGGCGCCACCCTCGTCAACACCGCACGAGGCTCCCTCGTCGACACCGACGCCCTCACCGAGGAGCTGGTCGGCGGCCGGATCCACGCCGTCCTCGACGTCACGGAGCCCGAGGTGCTGCCCGCCGACTCCCCGCTGTACGCGCTGCCCAACGTGCTGCTCACACCGCACATCGCCGGCTCGCTCGGCAACGAGCTGGGCCGCATGGCGGACTGGGCGATCGACGAGGTCGAGCGGTACGCCAAGGACCTGCCCTTCGCCCACGCGGTCGGCGCGGACGAACTCACCCGCTCCGCCTGAGGGGACGCCCGCATGACGGACCGCACGACGGACCGCCCGGCGGACCGCCCGGCGGACGGCACGACGGACTCGCCGCAGGCCGCGCACGTCGACTGATCGGAGAAGGCCCCTCCATCCCGGCCACATGGGCCGGGCGGAGGGGCCCCGACGTCTCTGAGCCCAGGCGGACCCGGACCTGGTGGGTGGCGCCGTAACTGCCGCTGAGGTCACCGAAGGTGAGCGTGAGCGAGGAGCCCGGCCGGGCCGCGGTGGCCGTGGCCGCCTTGCTGACCACGGAGGTGACGCGCCGCTGCCGGACGAGGGTCGGACCGCCTTGTGTGCGACAGCGGGCCTCGGCGTCGCCTCAGAGCCGCTGGATGATCGTCCCCGTCGCCAGCGCCCCGCCCGCGCACATCGTCACCAGCGCGAACTCCTTGTCCCTGCGCTCCAGCTCGTGCAGCGCCGTCGTGATGAGCCGCGCTCCCGTCGCCCCCACCGGATGACCGAGCGCGATGGCCCCGCCGTTGACGTTGACCTTCTCCAGGTCCTGCTCGAAGACCTGGGCCCAGCTCAGCACCACCGAGGCGAACGCCTCGTTGATCTCGACGAGATCGATGTCCCGGAGCGACATCCCCGCTTTCCCCAGCACCGCCCGCGTCGCGTCGATCGGCCCGTCCAGGTGGTAGTGCGGGTCCGCCCCGACGAGCGCCTGCGCGACGATGCGGGCCCGCGGCTTCAGCTTCAGCGCCCGCGCCATCCGCTTCGACGCCCACATGATCGCCGCGGCCCCGTCCGAGATCTGCGACGAGTTGCCGGCCGTGTGGACCGCGGTGGGCATGACCGGCTTCAGCCTGGCCAGCGCCTCCATCGACGTGTCCCGCAGCCCCTCGTCACGGTCGACGAGCCGCCACATGCCCTGCCCGGCGTGCTGCTCCTCCTCCGTCGTGGGCACCTGGACGGCGAAGGTCTCCCGTTTGAAGCGCTCCTCGTACCAGGCGACGGCGGCCCGCTCCTGCGACAGCAGCCCGAGCGAGTCGACCCGCTCCCGCGTCAGTCCGCGATGGCGCGCTATGCGCTCGGCGGCCTCGAACTGGTTCGGGAGATCGACGTTCCACTCGTCCGGCCACGGCTTGCCCGGCCCGTGCTTGGACCCGCTGCCCAGCGGTACGCGCGACATGGACTCGACCCCGCAGCTGATGCCCACGTCGATGACGCCGGCCGCGATCATGTTCGCGGTCATATGGCTCGCCTGCTGCGACGAACCGCACTGGCAGTCCACCGTCGTCGCGGCGGTCTCGTACGGAAGCCCCATCGCGAGCCAGGCGTTGCGCGCGGGGTTCATGGACTGCTCGCCGGCGTGGGTCACGGTGCCGCCGACGACCTGTTCGACGCAGTCGGCATGGATGCCGGTGCGGCCGAGGAGTTCACGGTAGGTCTCGCCCAGCAGATAGGCGGGATGCAGATTGGCGAGCGCGCCGCCGCGCTTGCCGATGGGTGTGCGTACGGCTTCGACGATGACGGGTTCCGCGGCCATGAGCTCGTCCTCTCTTCGCACAGCCGGCGTACATCGACGGGGCGTCCCGGCGCCCCGCGCGGCGTACGGCGAAGAACTAGTACGCGTTCTAGTTCTCTCAGCAGTCTTATGAGGCTTACCCCCGGTACGCAAGGGTCGTGCACGCACCTTGCGCGCACCTTGCACGCAACAGATCCCGCCATGACCCTTGCCAGTTGTAGAACCCGTTACTACCTTGCGGGCAATTCTGATGGGCCGTCAGACAATGGAGTTGCCCCATGCCCTGTCCAGCGCTGCCCGAAGGGTTCGACGCCACCGACCCCGACCTCCTCCAGAGCCGCATACCCTTCCCGGAGTTCGCTCAGCTGCGGCAGACCGCGCCGGTCTGGTGGTGCCCGCAGCCCCGCGGCGTCGCCGGCTTCGACGACGAGGGCTACTGGGTCGTCACACGGCACGCGGACGTCAAGTACGTCTCCACGCACCCGGAGGTGTACTCGTCCTACGAGAACACGGCCGTCATCCGCTTCAACGAGCACATCAGCCGCGACCAGATCGAGGTCCAGCGCCTGATCATGCTCAACATGGACCCGCCCGAGCACACCCGCGTCCGCGGGATCGTCCAGCGCGGCTTCACCCCGCGGGCGATCCGCGGCCTCGAGGCCGCACTCCGCGACCGCGCCCGGAAGATCGTCGCTGAGGCCAAGGGGAGCGCGGCCGCCGACGGCAGCTTCGACTTCGTCACGAAGATCGCGGTGGAGCTGCCGCTCCAGGCGATAGCCGAGCTCATCGGCATCCCCCAGCAGGACCGGGCCCGGATCTTCGACTGGTCGAACAAGATGGTCGCGTACGACGACCCCGAGTACGCCATCACCGAGGAGATCGGCGCCGAGGCAGCCATGGAGCTCATCGGCTACTCCATGAACATGGCCGCCGACCGCAAGCAGTGCCCGGCGAAGGACATCGTCTCGCAGCTCGTCGCGGCGGAAGGCGAAGGCAACCTGTCCTCCGACGAGTTCGGCTTCTTCGTGCTGCTGCTCGCGGTCGCGGGCAACGAGACGACCCGCAACGCCATCAGCCACGGCATGCACGCGTTCCTCACCCACCCCGAGCAGTGGGAACTCTACAAGCGGGAGCGCCCGGCGACGGCCGCCGAGGAGATCGTGCGGTGGGCGACGCCCGTCGTCTCGTTCCAGCGCACGGCGACGCAGGACACCGAGCTGGGCGGCCAGAAGATCAAGAAGGGTGACCGGATCGGGCTGTTCTACTCCTCGGCCAACAACGACCCCGAGGTCTTCGACCGGCCCGAGCTCTTCGACATCACCCGCGACCCCAACCCCCACCTCGGCTTCGGCGGCGGAGGCCCCCACTTCTGCCTCGGCAAGTCCCTCGCCATCCAGGAGATCGACCTCATCTTCAACGCCGTCGCCGACGCCCTCCCGGACCTGCGGCTCGCGGGCGACCCGCGCAGGCTGCGGGCGGCCTGGCTCAACGGCATCAAGGAACTCCAGGTCGCCGTGGGCACCTGAGATCCGGGCGCACCCGAGAGCCGGGCGCCGCACCCGGCCCATGGGAGGCGGGGGCCATCCCCCCTACGCCCCGCCCCCGTCTCCCGCCGGAGCCCCCGAAACGGAAGTCCACGGCGGTATTCCGTTGTATTCTTCGCGCATGGCCGACACCACAATAAAGATCACCGAAGAAGTGCGCGACCGAGTCCGCGCCCTCGCCGAGGAGCGTGGCCTCAGCACCCGCGCGTACATCGAGCGGTTGATCACAGCGCTCCCAACGGCTGACGAGCGCGCTGAGCGCACCACCAGAGCGATCGCCTACGTGCGGGCCAATTTCGGCGTGGACCTCAGCGAGAGCGATCTGCGCGAGGGAGAGGAGTGGCGCGAGGCAATCGTGACCGGGCAGGTGGGCAGCCGCAGGTGATCATCCTTGACCACACCGCGGTCCTCGCCCTGTGCCGTGGTCATCGACTGCTGTCCCGTATTGCCGTCGTCGAAGTCGACGATCCGGTACGGCGTGCCCATATCCCGTCACTCTGCCTGGTAGCCGCAGGTCTGGAGCTGCCAGGCGTCGCCGCCCACGTGGGAGCGCTGCCCGGTTTGGAGTTCCTGCCACTCGACTTCGCGGGGGCCTCGACCGTCGAGGAGGTTGTCGCCGCCGGCGTCGAGTGGCCGTATGCGCACGCGGTCTACGCCGCCGTCTCGAGCGCGGTCGAGGGCCAGGTGCTGACGGCGACGCCGGAGGCCTACGACGGTACTGGCGTGTGGGTCGTCGACATCGGCAAGCCCTGACCCACTCCCGGCGGCCCTCGCCGAGCACAAACGCCGCGCCGCCTCACCCTCCTCGACGGTCCGGCGCACGGCTCGTCGAGGAGCAGGATCCCGCTCTCCCGGGAGCCGCGGTCATGGCAGCTGAACCGTGCCGTCCCGTCAACACGCGGTGTCGCTGATCACGACGCGCGCCACCCGGTCACGCGCGGCGGCCAGTTCGGCGGCGATCGCATGGGCCCTCTCCTCGTCGTACCGGACCGCCGCCTGCCACTGCTCGCCCTCGCTCACGCGCCGCCGTCGCAGGTGCGTCGGCGGATGCGTCGCGTCGGCGGAGTGCCCGCGCAGGACGCTGACGCGTCGCAGCCGCTCATACTCCCGCTCCGACACGGACTCCACGCGTGCGGCGAGCCGCTCCCACAGCCCCTGCTCCGTCTCGCGTCGCGTCCCCGCGCCGCCTTTGGTCTGCGCGATGACGGATTCGCGCTGCAGTGCGACCTCGACCGAGTCGAGGACGAGCATCCGGTCCATCAGCTCGGCTGCCGCATCGGTGGATCCCACGCGGGCAGAGGCCTCGTCGGCCAGGTACTCGGCGCGCTGGGTGGAACGCAGGGTCAGTTGGTCGAGGAGGTGGAGAAGCCCGTACACCGCCCATCTCGGTGGGGTCATCACCCAGTTGGTGATGCGCTCCACCAGGTCGGGCTCGGGCACAGGGGCCAGGAAGTAATGCCACAGCGCGAGAGAGTGCAGGGCGTTCCAGATGACGGCGGTTCGGCGGGTGTCGCCGTTGGCGAAATGCCCGAGCTCATGGCCGAGGAGCGCGATGCGCTGCTGCGGGGTCAGGATCTCCCAGTACCCGAGGCCGATGTGCAGCATGCGTCGCTGCCGTATGCCGTACGTGGTGACGGACGCGTTGGCGTCGGCGGCGACCACGACGGCGTCCACCCCGGTGGTCCCTGCCACGGCCGCGACCTCGTCGATCAGCGCGAACAGCTGTGGTGCCTCGGCCCGGCGCAGGACGGGAGTGTCGTCGGGCAGTCTCCCGAAACGGGGCCTCAGGACGACCGCGAAGCCGAGCAGCAGGCCACCGATGACGGGCAGCGCGCCCTGGCCCCAGCCGAGCACGACGAGCAGCAGCCCTGCCACCACCAGGGCCACCGTCACCCCGTGGACGAGAAGCGCGAGCACGTAGGCGAGAACACCCGCGAGATCGCGCCGTGGGCCCAGCGCGCCCTCGGCGAAGAGCCGCTCCCCGTGCCGCTGCGCGAGCCGGCGGCGCAGCACCTCGATCCGGCCCGGTTCGGGATCCGGCTCACCTGGATCCACGTTCCAGTCACATGCGGAGCACCAGGTGACGAACCGCGTCGCCTCGACCGGCACATCCGCACCGCACTCCGGGCATGTCCGCGTCTGCGGCCCTGTCCCTGCCTGCGTCTGTCTCTGTCCCGCTGTCTGCGTCTGTCCGACGGCAGCGCGCTGCGCTCCCATGACCCCTCCGCACCCCTCGGCGCACCCGCGCCGAGGCTGCACCGTACTACGGGGCGGAGCGCCGCTGACCAGGGCCGTCAGCGCATCAGCGCATCAGCCCAGCGAGTCGACGAAGACGCTGAAGACGGCCGGGGTTAGCCGGAGCTGCGGGCCGTCGGGGACCTTGGAGTCGCGGACGGCGACGAGGTGGGGGGCTTCGGCGATCTCGACGCAATCGCCGCCCTGGTCGCTGCTGTAGCTGGACTTACGCCAGGCGGCGCCGCCGAGGGGGGCGCATTCGACACAGGAGCCGCCCGTATCGCCGCTGTAGCTGGACTTACGCCACAGGGCGCCGGTCAGATGCGAGTTGCTGCCCATAGCGTTCCTCCATCACATGCCGGATCAGTTCCGCCGAGTCCTTGACGGACAGGGCCGCGGCCTGCAGATGATCGTAACGGAGCGAACGAGACTCCACAGCGTCAGGATTGGCGGTTGAGTGCCCCGTCTCGTAGTCCTCGTTGTAGACGATGGCCGGGTCGCTGGCGAAGCGGAAGAGGTCGAACGACCCCATCAGCCCCGCATGCACTCCCGCCGTGAACGGCAGCACCTGGATGTTCACGCGCGGGTTCCTCTCGTACGACAACAAACGGAGCAGTTGACTCCGCGTGACCTCCCGGCCGCCGATCTCCTGGTAGAGCACCGCCTCGCCGAACACCGCCCAGAACACCGGCGGCTTCGCCTTCTCCAGGATGCGCTGGCGTGCCAGACGTGCGGTGGTGCGGTTCTCCAGGTCGCTGTCGTCCACTGCGGCGAGCACGGCCTTCGCGTACTCCTCCGTCTGCAACAGTCCGTGCACCAACTGCGGCTGAAACACGTAGATCTGGGTCGCCCGCGCCTCCAACTCGGCCACCTGTTGGAACCACGCGGGCAGTTGGCTGCGCAGCACCAGCCCCACGAGCCGGGACAGCAGTCCACCCGTCCCCAGCGCCGCGTCGGCCCGCTCGCTGAACGCCTCCGTCGGCAGCTTCCGCGCCGTCTCGATCTGCCCGACCAGCGACCCCGTGTAGTTGATGATCGCGCCCAGCTGCTTCTGGGTGAGCCCGGCGGCTTCGCGGTAGCGACGGAGCTCGTAGCCGTAGTAGTCGAGCGGCGAGGCGCTCGGGTCCAGGACGTTGATGTGGGTCACGCCGCTATCCCCTCTTACGCAACTCCGTCCACTCCAGGACGGGTTGTATTCGTTCCGTAGCCGAGAGTAGCCGCCCGCCGTCATTCTCGTGCCGTGAACGAAGACATCGCACCCGCCGCCCAGTACGCCATGCGCTTCACCGTCGGAGACCACTCCGCCCGCCATGTACGCCGCATCCTCCGCCACTACCTGGTCCAGTGGGGCATGCCGGATCTGGCCGACGACGCCGGGCTCGCGCTCACCGAGCTCCTCGCCAACGTCCACCACCATGTGCCCGACCGGCGCTGCGCTCTCCTCATCGAACGCAGCCCGTCCGGCCTCCGCGTGGAGGTCCGCGACGGCTCCCCCGCACTCCCCTCCCTGCGCCGCGCGGCTCCCGACGACGTGCGGGGCCGGGGGCTGGCGCTGCTGGATGCGGTGGTCCACAAGTGGGGTGTGGAGGAGAGCGGGTCGTCCGGAAAGACGATCTGGTTCGAGTGTCAGGTGTGATCGTGCATGGGGGTCGGCTCAGCCGAAGTCCGAGCTCGTCGGCATCACCACGATGTCGCGCACGCAGATGCGCTGCGGCTGCTTCCAGCAGAACAGGATGATGTCGGCGAGTTCCTCGGCGGTGATGAAGTCCGGGTGGCCGAGGCGCTCGACGTACTCCTCGAAACTGATCCCCATCTCGGCGTGGATGTTGGTCCTGACGAAGCCCGGCGCGACATTGATGACGCGGATGTTGCTCTTGGCCTCGCCCTTCTGCAGGGAGCCCGCCAGTGACCGCAGTGCTGCCTTGCAGGCGTGGTAGACCTCTCCGTCGGGGCCAGGCGCGCGGTCGCCGACCGAGCTCACGTTGATGATCGTGCCGCTGTTGCGCGCCTTCATGTCGCCCAGCACCGCGCGGATGCCGTTGAGTACGCCTTTGAGCAGCACGTCGACCTCGTAGGACATGTCGGCCGGGTCCCGGGTCTCCAAGCCGCCGATCCGGAGGAATCCCGCACAGTTGACGAGGCATTCGGTCGGCCCGTACAGGTCCTCCGCCGCACGGATCGCGGCTTCGAGCGCCGCGTAGTCCGAGACGTCGACCGCCGCGGAGACGACCTGTTCCGGGGGCAGCGCTTCGAGTGCTGCGGGGTGCCGCGACATGAGGAGCAGAGGATGCTCCTCCGCCGCGAAGGCCTTCGCCACGGCCCTGCCGATGCCATGGCTCGCCCCGGTGACCACGATGAGTGGATTGGTCATGAAGCGCAGTCTCGCGCCGGGCGGATCTCCGCGCCGCATCACACGCCGCGTCCGGCCCTGCCCTCACGCCCGTGAAAATGCCCGGCTCGGCCAACCGGGTGCCGTCCGGGAGCCGGTGGCCGGTCCCCCGCCCCCGAGGCGGTTCGAGTCGGTATGAGTGACTCGCGGGCGCTGCATCACCGCCGTCGGGTGTGCCTGCCTCCCGTTTCCAGAACTTCCTCGGTGTCGGAAACACTGCAGTCCTCACCGCTTCCGACATGGCTCGGGCGATGACCACCCCGGTCCTGAACTGAGCAAGTGGCGGAACCGCCTCCGCGGGCGGATCCTGGCTGGAACGCGACGATCCACCCGAGGGGGCGTCCGCCAGGTGTTCCCTCGGGTTCCCCTAGGTTCCCTCAGGTTCCCTCGGGCCGGGTCTGCCGGCATGGAACCGAACACTCCACCCCGCCGTCCGAAGAAGCATGCGGGGGATGCACAGGGTGTGGCTGGTGGTGTACGCGCTGTTCGCGCTGCAGCTCGGGTCGCTGATCGCGCCGGCTTACGCGTGCGGCTGCGGGGCGATGATCCCGGACGGGAAGTCCCGCATGGCCGTCGAACGGGAGACGTCGGCGGTGCACTGGGACGGCAGTACGGAGCAGATCGTCATGCGCTTCACGGTGGGCGGAAACGCGCCGCGCGCCGCCTGGATCATGCCGGTGCCGAGCCGGGCCACGGTCGAGCTCGGTGACGCGGCGCTCTTCGACGAGCTGTGGGACCTCACCGAGCCCGAACACCGGACGCGGCACTACTTCTGGCCACGCGGCGGCGACTGGCCGTTCGACGCGGCGGACGGCGCCGCGGGGGCTGCGCCGCCGCCCCGCCCGTCGGGGTCGTCGGCCGCGAGCGCCTCGGCGACTTCGACGTCGCCCGGCTGACGGCCACCGACCCGGACGCACTGCGCGACTGGCTCGACGACAACGGCTTCGAGTTCCCGGACCGGCTCGCGCCCGAACTCCAGCCGTACGTCGACCAGAGGTGGGAGTACGTCGCCGTCAGGCTCGCCCCGGACCGCAAGGGCTCCGTGCTGGGCGGCACGCTCGACCCCCTCCGTATCCGCTTCGCCAGCGACGGGCTCGTCTACCCGATGCGACTGTCGCGCCTCGCCCGGACCCCGCAGTCGCTCGACCTGTACGTGCTCGCCGCGCACCGGATGGAGCCGCGCGGGGCGATCGGGGGCGCGGCGCCCGAGGTGACGTACGCGGGGAAGGTGCCGGCCGAGGGGGCGCTCGGCGAACTGACGGGAGGCACCGCGGCGTTCCTCACCGCGATCGAGCAGGACTTCCCGGAGCCGTCGCGGATCGACGGTGACCACGAACTGCGGGCGTCCGCGGCCGACACCCCGTACCGGCGCGTGGTGTGGGAGGACGAGCTGCTGACGGTGGCGGGCGGCGTGCCCGCGTGGCTGCTGACGGTCGGCGGGGCGCTCGCCGCGGCCGCGGTGACGACGGTGGCCGTCGTGATTCTCCGGGCACGGGCCCGTACGCGCGAGGTACGTTTCCGGCATGTCCAATGACCGATGGAACGCCGTAGACACGTACTTCAACGAGCAGCTCGCTCCGGCCGACGAGGCCCTGTCCGCCGCTGTCGCCGCGAGTGACGCGGCCGGGCTGCCGCAGATCGCCGTCGCCGCCAACCAGGGCAAGCTGCTGCACCTGCTCGCCCTCGCCCAGGGCGCGAGGAAGATCCTGGAGATCGGCACCCTCGGCGGCTACAGCACGATCTGGCTGGCCCGCGCCCTGCCCGCCGACGGGCAGCTGATCTCGCTGGAGTACGACCCCGCACACGCGGACGTCGCCCGCGCCAACGTGGCCCGTGCCGGTCTCGACAAGACCGTCGAGGTACGGGTGGGCGCGGCCCTCGACACCCTGGCGCAGCTGGAGGCCGAGGACGCGGGCCCGTTCGACTTCTTCTTCATCGACGCGGACAAGGTGAACAACCCCAACTACGTGGAGTGGGCGGTGGAACTGTCCCGCCCGGGAAGCCTCATCGTCGTCGACAACGTCGTCCGCGACGGCACGGTGGCCGATGCGACGAGCGAGGACCCGTCGGTCCTGGCCACCCGCCGCATGATCGAGCTGGTCGGGGAGCACCCGAGGCTCAGCGCGACGGCGGTCCAGACGGTGGGGCTGCGGGGCTACGACGGATTCCTCCTGGCCCGGGTGCAGGACTGACGCCTGGCGGGGGACCCGGCGGGGGCGGTACGGGCGGAAACGGCGGCGGGAGCAGGCCCTCGTGCCCGGCCGCCCCGGCGATCGGTTCACCTGCCGGGGCTGTCGCCTGCCAGGCGGCGAACAGCGGCACTTCCCCGGTCCCGTCGAGGACCACGATGCCGAAGGGCCGGTCGTAGGCGATGCGCAGCACGCGTTGCGGGCGGGGCGGCCCACTGCCCGGGCGGGCCAGCACCACCGTCACGGCCGCCGCCTCGACACCGAGTTCGGCGACCTTGATCACCGCCTCCTGGACCACGTGGGAGATGCCGAGCTCCTCGGGCGACAGGCCGGAGAAATCGGCGGCCGGGGAAGTGGCCTCGTGGATGCCGAGCGCGGGCAGCTGGGGCGTGACGTCCACGGTCGTACGGAGCGCGAGCCGCGGCAGGGCGAGGCTGACGACCTCCGCGTCGACGGGCCGGCACACCTCGCGCGGCGCCCAGGCCTCAGGCAGCACGTCCGCGGGCCCCGCACCCGGCGCTCCGAGCACGAAGCGCACCCTCGCCGGTGCCCCGCCGCCCGGCGCGGGGGCGCAGGACAACTCGACGACCGTGACCGTCCCCGCCGTCCATGCCTCGCCCGGCCGCAGCGGGCGGTGCATGGTCGGCACCCGGTGCACGGCGCCCGCGGCGTCGGTGAAGGGCGCGAGGCGGGTGCTGTGCGACTCGAAGGGGGTCGCCCAACCTGCCTTCAGGGCCAGGGCGTTGACGAGCGCGAGCAGGGTGTCGGCCTGGATCCGTACGGGCAGCTTCTCGATCTGTCCGCCCGTCGCCTCCTTCACCCAGGCGTCGATCTCGTCCTGGCCCTCCTGGCCCAGGTGCCCGAAGCCGATGTCGGGCAGCGCCTCCCGGTACGCCCGGTAGACGGGCACCCGGCTCCACACCCGCGTCGCCACCGCCACCGAGTCGGTCCCGGCGATCGCCCGCGCGGCCCCCGTCACGGCTGCGGCGGCCTCCTCCCCGGCCACCCCGAGCAACTCCCGCAACTCCGCTGCGGTCCCGCCCCGCGCCCCGGCCGCCACGGCCCCGAGCGCAAGCCACAGCCCGGCGGGCGAACAGACGAAGTCCTCGTCGTCACCCCGCTCCAGCAGCCGGACCCACCGTTCCCCCAGTTCGCGCACCGCCGGTGCGTGTCCGACCAGTCCTGCTCTCTCCACCCCAACCACCCCCATATCCTGCCCCCATGAGCATCGTGAAGATCAATGTACTGACGGTCCCCGCCGACCGCCGCGAGGTCCTGGAACAGCGCTTCGCCTCCCGCGCGGGCGCCGTGGAGTCCTCGGACGGCTTCGAGTGGTTCGAGCTCCTGCGCCCCGTCGAAGGCACGGACAACTACCTCGTCTACACGCGCTGGCGCGACGAGGAGTCCTTCCAGGCCTGGATGGAGGGCCCGATGAAGGCGGCCCACCAGGGAGGCGGCGCCGAGGGCGGCGAGCGCCCGAAGCCCGCGGCCGCCGACTCCACCCTGTGGTCCTTCGAGGTCGTGCAGCAGGCGGCGCCCAAGCAGGCCTGACGTTCGCGGTAATGGGTGATGACGCGCCTCCGGCTCAGCAGCGCCGGGGGCGCGTTGCTGTCCGCCCGCGGACGGACGACGACGGAGGCCGATGGGAGCCGATGGGGTACTCGACTCGTCCGTATGGCCCTCACTCACGGGCTTTGAGCAGGCACGGGCTGATCGCGGCGCTTAGCGTCGGCTGCGGCGATCATCATCGCCGCGGCGATCCCGGACGTCCACGACAGGGCATCGATCGCCGCCTCCATCCGGAGCACTGGAACGCACTTCGGTGCGTGCACAGCAGGAGGTATTGATGTCGGGTATCGCAATATCGGGGGCGCCGAGGCGGAGGAGTACGCGGCGCAGTCCCGGGAGTGGCGGTTTGTGGTGGGTGGCGCTGCGGGCCTGGATGGCGGGAGTGGCGGTCCTGGCCGGCCTGACCGTCCCGCTCGCCATGGCCACGCCCGCCGCCGCGCAAACCGGAACCTTCGCCTACGTCGCCAACTCCGAGTCGGACAACGTGTCGGTGATCAACACTGCCAACAACACCGTCATCGGGGACCCCGTCCCCGTCGGCGACAGGCCCCTCGGCCTGGCGATCACCCCGGACGGCTCCACCGTCTACGTCGCCAACAGCGCCTCGGGAGACGTGTCGGTCATCGAGACCGCCAACAACACCGTCCTCACCACCATTCCCGTCGGAGACGGACCGAACGGCGTGGCGATCACCCCCGACGGCAACTTCGCCTACGTCACCAACAGCGCCTCGAACGAAGTGTCGGTGATCAACACCGCCAACAACACCGTCCTCACCACCATCAGCAACGTCGGCACACCGTTCGACGTGGCGATCACCCCCGACGGCAACTTCGCCTACGTCACCAACTTCAGCTCGAACGAAGTGTCGGTCATCGACACCGCCAACAACACCGTCCTCACCACCATCGACGTCGGCGACGAACCTTTTAGCGTGGCGATCACCCCCGACGGCAACTTCGCCTACGTCACCAACCCCGTGTCGGACCGCGTGACGGTGATCGACACCGCCAACAACACCGTCCTCACCACCATCAGCAACGTCGGCGACGGACCGGGCGGCGTGGCGATCACCCCGGACGGGGCCCGCGCCTACGTCACCAATCGCGACTCGAACAACGTGTCAGTGATCAACACCGCCGACAACACCGTCATCGGGGACCCCGTCCCCGTCGGCAACGGCCCCGTTGGAGTGGCGATCGGGACCGTCACCACGGAGCGCACCCCGACCACCCTGACCCTGAAGGTGCAAAAGAAGAAGAAAGGGAAGGACGACCTGGACGCCCTGGGCGGCAACCACGGCCTCACCCTGAAGGCCAAGCTGACCGCCGAGGGCCAGCCCCTGGAAGGCAAGGAGATCGAGTTCACCACCGACTCCACCGAACTGTGCACCGACACGACCGACAGCAAGGGCAAGGCCACCTGCAAGGTCGACGGCAAGAAGGACAAGGAGACCTGCTACACCGCAACCTTCGCCGGCGATGACACCTACGAGCCGTCCACCGTCACCGTCTGCAAGAAGGACGACAACCACAAGCCCGACACCGGGTCAGGACTGATCGACCAGAGCGATGTCCGCGACCTGGTGCAGTCCGCCATGGCCTCGGCCGGCTCGGCAGGCTTGCAGGGCTGAGACCGCCTCGTTCGAGGTCGTGCAGCAGTCGGCACCCAAGCAGGCCTGACCTCCGCGGTCATCACGCGCCTCCGGCCATCAGCGCCGGGGGCGCGTTGCCGTCCACCCGAGGGCCGGCGGGCGACGGAGACCGCATGGGGTACTCAACTCGTCCGTACGGCCCCCATTGACGGGGTTCGACCAGGCACGGACTGATCACCGCACTTAGCGTCGACTGCGGCGATCATCATCGCCGCGGCGATCCCGGACGTCCACGACAGGGCATCGATCGCCGCCTCCATCCGGAGCACTGGAACGCACTTCGGTGCGTGCACAGCAGGAGGTCTTGATGTCGGGTATCGCAGTACGGGGGGCGTCGGAGCAAGGAAGTACGGGGCGAAGTCGCGGGGGCGGGGGTTCGTGGTGGGTGGCGCTGCGGGCCTGGGTGGCGGGACTGGCGGTCCTGGCCGGCCTGACCGTCCCGCTCGCCATGGCCACGCCCGCCGCCGCGCAGACCACAACCCTCGCCTACGTCGCCAACTTCAGCTCGGACAACGTGTCGGTGATCGACACCACCACCAACACCGTCACCACCACCATCCCCGTCGGCGACGGCCCCTTCAGCGTGGCGGTCACCTCGGACGGCACCCGCGCCTACGTCACCAACCGCGACTCGGACAACGTCTCGGTGATCGACACCACCACCAACACCGTCATCGCCACCGTCCCCGTCGGCGATCAGCCCAATGACGTGGCGGTCACCCCGGACGGCACCCGCGCCTACGTCACCAACCTCGGCTCGGACAACGTCTCGGTGATCGACACCACCACCAACACCGTCATCGCCACCGTCCCCGTCAGCTTCGAACCGACTGGTGTAGCGATCACCCCGGACGGCACCCGCGCCTACGTCGTCAACCAAATCGTGAGCGAAGTGTCAGTGATCGACACCGCCACCAACACCGTCACCACCACCATCCCCCTCCCCCTCAGCAGCCTGGCCCGTGACGTGGCAATCACCCCGGACGGCACCCGAGCCTACGTCGTCAACTTGGGCTCGGACGACGTGACGGTGATCGACACCACCACCAACACCGTCATCGGGGGCCCCATCCCCGTCGGCGACCAACCCATTGCTGTGGCGATCACCCCGGATGGCACCCTCGCCTACGTCACCAACAGACTTGACGACAACGTGTCAGTGATCGATACCTCCACCAACACCGTCACCACCACCATCACGGTCGGCAACCTCCCCCAGGGCGTTGCGGTCACCCCGGACGGCACCCGCGCCTACGTCACCAACGCCGGCTCGGACAACGTCTCGGTGATCGACACCTCCACCAACACCGTCACCACCACCATCCCCGTTGGTAACGTCCCCTTTGGTGTGGCGATCGGGAACGTCACCACGGAGCGCACCCCGACCACCCTGACCCTGAAGGTGCAGAAGAAGAAGGGGAAGGGGAAGGACACCCTGGACGCCCTGGGCGGCAACCACGGCCTCACCCTGAAGGCCAAGCTGACCGCCGAGGACCAGCCCCTGGAAGGCAAGGAGATCGAGTTCACCACCGACTCCACCGAGCTGTGCACCGACACGACCGACAGCAAGGGCAAGGCCACCTGCAAGGTCGACGGCAAGAAGGACAAGGAGACCTGCTACACCGCCACCTTCGCCGGTGACGACACCTACGAGCCCTCCACCGTCACTGTCTGCAAGAAGGACGACCACGACAAGCCCCACCCCTCGTCAGGACTGATCGACCAGAGCGACGTCCATGACCTGGTGCAGTCCGCCATGGCCTCGGCGGGCCTGCAGGGCTCAGCCAGCCGGTAATCGTTCGCCCGACGGCGTACGGATCAGGTACAGAGAGTCGCATGACGACCTGGTCCGTACGCCCCGAGCGCTTCGACACCCCCGACGCCACCGCCCTGCGCCGTGACTACTACGACGAGGTCGCGAGCCGCTACTGGAAGCGGCCCGCGACCCGGGCGGAGATCGACGACGGACTCGCCGGTGACGGGGTGGAGAAACTCTCCGCCCCCACCGGGGAGTTCGTCGTCGGGCGTCACGACGGGAAGGCCGGGGCCTGCGGCGGGGTGCTCATGCTGGAGGCGGGGACCGCGGAGTTGACGCGGGTGTACGTGCGGCCGGGCTTTCGTGGCACGGGCGGCGGGGGTGTGCTGCTCGGCGCGCTCGAAGAGGCGGCGCGGGGGCTCGAGGCGCGGCGGATGGTGCTCAACACCCGGCTCGATCTCGTCGAGGCGCGGGCGCTGTACGTGCGGAGCGGCTACGCGGAGATCCCGGCGTACTGCGAAGGTCCGTACATGGAGATCTGGTACGGCAAGGACCTGTAGGTCGGACGCATGGGGCCGCACACCCCCACCCCGGCGGTGTGCGGCCCCGTCCGTGCGGGTCAG
Source organism: Streptomyces sp. NPDC059909 (assembly GCF_042730885.1). Lineage (NCBI taxonomy): Bacteria > Bacillati > Actinomycetota > Actinomycetes > Kitasatosporales > Streptomycetaceae > Streptomyces > Streptomyces sp. NPDC059909. The sequence goes on along the minus strand of NZ_JBHWKX010000039.1, from coordinate 41,004 downwards.
TCGTCGACGCTGTCCATGACGTCGCCCAGGTCCACGAACTTGAAGCCGGTCGCCTCGCGTTCGCCGTCTCCCGGGGTGTCGTGGCCGTCCTGGACGACGAGGAGACCGTCCGGGTACCGCCTGCCGAGGGGCGCGTTGAGCACGGCGGCTCCGTCGCACTCCTCGGAGCCGTCGGGGCCCGCGGTGGCGGCGGTGACACGGAAGCCGCCCTCGTACTCGTTGGCGTCCGAGATCTCGCGGTCGTAGAGGGCGAAGGTGTCGTCACCCTGGCTGGAGGCGAGGAGGTAGCCGTCGCCGTCGCGTTCGGTGAGGAGGGTCAGTCCTTCGACATCGGCCGCGAGGCGCTTGCCGCCGTAGCCGGGGTCGGCGCCCGGGGTGCACTCCTCGGTCTGTTCGTCGTACGTCCCGGGAACGCCGTACTCACGGACCTTGTCGAGGAGCTTGGGCGTGCCGGAGAGGTCGGCACGGATGCGCCAGATGCCGACGTCCTCCTGGCCCGCGTAGAGCGTGCCGTTGGCCGGGTCGACCACCATGCCCTCGACCTGCGGCAGTTCGCCCGGTTCGGCGCACGGGGTCCAGGAGGTGCCGTTGGGGAGGCGGAATGCGGAGGGCAGTTCGATGGTGCGGATCTTGCGGTAGGTGACCGTACCGGCGGGCGTCGGGATCAGTTCCAGCAGCGCGATGCCGGTGCGGTTGCGGCGGCTGGCGAGGGCGTACGCGCGGCCGCTCTTCGGGTCGGTCCAGGTGGCGAGGCCGTAGGCGGTGGCCTGCTCGTTGATCTCGTCCTGGTCCGCGGAGAAGACCGGCGGTGCGGCCGGGTCGGTGATCTCGGTGAGCGGCCCGCCACGGCGGCCCGGGGCGATGCGGTACACGCGCAGCCGGTCGTGGCCCCGGTCGGTGACGACGGCCAGGTCGGCGCGCCCGCCGGCCACCTTCAGCCCGTTGACCAGGTCGACGTTGTTGAAGCGCCCGGGCGCGTCCTCCGGACCGGGTGCGGGAGGCGCGGGGATCGACTGCACCTGCCGGGCGTCGAGGTCGTAGACCCGCAGTCCGCCCTCCTTCGCCGTGGCGATCACCAGACTCCGGTCCGGGTCGGCGGCGTTGCGCCAGATCGCCGGGTCGTCGGCGTTGGCGTTGCCGCCCGCCTCGTCGTCGTAGAGCGTGGGCGCCTCCGCCCTGGGCGTCACTTCCGGAAGCTCGCGGGAGGAGGAGGCCTGCGCTCCTGCGGGCACGGCCGCCGCGGTGAGTGCGGCAAGTGCCGTACCGAGCACCAGCGCGGCGGGACGGACGGGGCGAAGCCGTCTCATGAAATCTCCTCACGGTCGGGAACACTGTCGAGAGCAACCGAGCGCACTACCGAGTGCACTGTCGGAAACACGGCGATTGCCGAGCGTGAGCGTCGACCGACAGGATGGCGGCGCGGCGTCCGGCGAAGGATGGGCACATGTGCCGTTGGTGAACGGACCGCGCGGGGCAACTCACCGACAGATCAGGGAAGTTCGAGAAGCGGCTCCCTCGCGTCGTTGCCGTTGTGGTCATGGCCGCCGGCCGGGTCCACCGCCGCCGGAGCCGGGGCGGCGGGGCCGTCGCGCCCCCGCCGCCCTTCACCGCCTCAGCGGGTGCTTCTGGTGCCACGCCTCGTGGTCGCGGTGCGGCTCGCCGCTGTACGGGCGTTCGCCGTCCGAGCCGCACAGTTCGGCGGTGAGCTCCTTCACCAGCTTGCTCAGGTCCGTCGGCCGGTCGGGGCCCCACCAGTCGCCGAGCAGCTCGGCCAGGGAGTCCTCCCGCGCCGCCGCCAGTTTCGCCGCCGCCTCGGCCCCCTTGTCGGTGAGGATCAGCGACAGCCCCTCGCGCCGGGCCAGCCCCCGCTCCTCGATCTGCCGGGACGCCTGCGTGATCGTCTTCAGCGGTACGGGGGTGACGTCCGCGAGCCGGGACGGTTCGACCATGCCGTGCCGTCTGATGCGCAGGAGCAGCCAGCTCGCGGCCGGGAGCAGATCGAGCCCGGCCTTCGCGGTGATCTTGTCGTAGATCGCCTTGCGGCCCTCGCGCGACCCCAGCACCGACAGCGCACGGGCGCACTCGTCGTACGAGGAGCGCTGGACGGGGTTGGAGGCGAGCGTCTCGCTGACCTCGGGCGCGGTGACGGAGCCGCGCAGCTTGTCCTCCTTCAGGTACCAGGCGGCGATGAACGCGACAAGGACGACCGGGGCCGCATACAGGAAGACGTCCGTGATGGACGTGGAGAACGCCTGCAGGACGTTCGCCCGCAGCCCTGGCGGAAGTTCGGCGATGGTCCGCGGGTCGGCGGCGATCTGATCGGGGCCGGTGCCCGACGGGATCGGCCGCCTGGCGAAGGTTTCTGCAAGGTTGTCCCTCAGCCGGCTGGTGAAGAGGGTGCCGAAGATCGCGACACCGAACGACGCTCCGATGGAGCGGAAGAAGGTCGCCCCGGAGGTCGCGACGCCGAGGTCCTCGTAACGGACGGCATTCTGCACGGCCAGCACGAGCACCTGCATCACGAGGCCGAGCCCGGCGCCGAAGACGAAGAAGTAGACGCCCATCTCCCAGACCGGCGTGTTCACCTGCAGCTGGTGCAGCAGGAGCAGCCCGATCGCGGTGACGGCGGTACCGGCGATCGGGAAGATCTTCCACCGTCCCGTACGGCTGATGATCTGGCCGGATGCGGTGGAGGTGAGCAGCAGTCCGAACACCATCGGCAGCAGGTGCACACCGGACAAGGTGGGGCTCACACCCTGGACGACCTGCAGGAAGGTCGGCAGAAAGGTCAACGCGCTGAACATCGCGAAGCCGACGACGAAACTGATGACCGCGACGAGCGTGAAGGTGCGGTTCCGGAAGAGCTTCAGCGGCAGTACGGGCTCGGCCGCGCGTCGCTCGGCGTACACGAACGCGACGAGCAGCACGACCCCGAGGACGGCGAGGCCGATGATCTGTGCCGAGCCCCAGGCCCAGGTGGTGCCACCGAGGGAGGCGACGAGGACCAGGCAGGTGGCGACCGACGCGATCAGGAACGTCCCGAGGTAGTCGATGGTGTGCCGGGTCTCGCGCGCCGGGATGTGCAGCACGGCGGCGATGACGAAGAGGGCGACGATGCCGATGGGAATGTTGATGTAGAACACCCAGCGCCAGCTGAGGTGCTGGGTGAACAGCCCGCCGAGCAGCGGTCCGAGCACGCTCGTCGCGCCGAAGACCGCGCCGAACAGTCCCTGGTACCGGCCGCGCTCGCGCGGCGTGACGATGTCGCCGACGATCGCCATCGACAGCACGAGGAGTCCGCCGCCGCCGAGGCCCTGGAGGGCGCGGAAGACGATGAGCTGGAGCATGTCCTGCGCGATTCCGCAGAGGGCGGAGCCGATGAGGAAGATGACGATCGCGGCCTGGAAGAGTTTCTTGCGGCCGTACTGGTCCCCGAGCTTGCCCCAGAGCGGCGTGGCGGCGGTGGAGGCCAGGATGTAGGCGGTGACGACCCAGGACAGATGCTCCAGGCCGCCGAGCTCGCTGGCGATCGTCGGCAGCGCGGTGGAGACGATGTTCTGGTCGAGCGCCGCCAGCAGCAGGCCGAGCAGCAGTGCGCCGATGGCGACGAGGATGGTCCGGCGGCTGCGTCCTGTGCCGGGTCCGGATATCGGGCCGGGGCCCACGTCCGGGCTGCTCGCATCCTGCGCCATGTGCACTCCTCGGGTCCGGTGCGCCAGGTCCCTCACCCCCGCCAGGTCCGTTATGCCCCCTACGCCCCTTTCCTCACACCCTCTTCCATGTCGGCCCTCATCCCTCCTCGCGCGCCTTCCCTCACCCCTCCCCTCGCGCCTTCTCTCATGCCTCCTCTCACGCCTTCTCTCATCCTGGGCGTTACGTCCCGTTATGGCCCGCCGAAGCGGGATGCAGCGGGGGACGCGGCGTCGCCGGGCTGCACACGGGCTGCATAATCGGCGGCAGCTCAAGGGGAGGGAACCCACCATGACAGGACCTGTATGTCCTGAATGCGGTACGCCGCCGCCGGAGGTGTGCGGCTGCGCGGTGCGGGCCGAGCGCACGGCTGGACGCTCCGCGGAGATCGCGGAGGCGGAGGACTTCGATCCGCTGCGCATCAGGCCGTACGTGACACTGCCGTCCCCGCCGGAGGTGGCGGGCCCGCCACCCGAGGCGCTCGCCGCGGGGCACTCCGGCACGGACGGGGACACGGGCCCGGACACGCAGGAGATGTCGTACGAGTACGAGATCAGGGCGTCGGCAGCGGACGCCGTACCCGACCGTCCCGTACGGCGGCGCGGCCCCGGTGCGCTCATCGCCGCCGCGGCCGTCGTGGCCGTGCTCGGGACCGCCGCGTTCGCGGGTGGGCTGCTCGGCACCGACGAGGGGGACCGGGACCGGGCGCTGCCGGACATCGAGACGATGGAGCCGTTCCTGAGCGCCGCACCGGACGCACCCTCGTCGGCGTCCGCCGAGGCCTCGGCATCGAAGAAGCCGGGCACGTCGGCGTCCGCCTCCGCCTCGGCCTCGCCTTCGGGTACGGCCTCGGCGTCGGGCACCACTGTCGCCGGCGCGCCCGCCTCACCGTCCGCCACGACCCGCGCGACCGGCCAGGTGGCGCAGGGCCCGGCCACCTCCGCCGCGCCGCTCACGCTCCGCCCGGGCGACGACGGCGCCGAGGTCGTCGAGCTCCAGGAGCGCCTCGACCAGGTGTGGCTGTACGACGGACCGCCCCACGGCCACTACGACGGCCGCGTCGAGGACGCCGTCGCCACGTACCAGGAGTACCGGGGCATCGAAGGCGACCCGGAGGGCGTCTACGGCCCGGAGACGCGTCGGGCCCTCGAGGCCGAGACGGAGTACCCGCACGACGGCGGCGGCGACTGGGACGACGACAACAACGGCGGCGGCAAGGGCGGCCGGGGCTAGCCGGGCGAACGCGCCCGCGGCCTGTGCGGGCGCGCGGCCTGTGCCGCGCAGCCTGTGCGGGCGGCGCGCGGCCGCGCACCCGCACAGGCCGCACCGCCTGCTGACCACCTTCATGCAAGGGCTTCGCGTCATGGGCAAGGCGCGGGCCCGCCGGGAGTTCGCCGAGTCGGCCATCGACGCCGCCATGCGCAGTCTCGACCGACGCCTGCGCCGACCCCTCATTGCGCCCGGACGGCCACCGGCGGGCCCGCACGCGATTCCCGACGACACCATCACCTCACTTGACCTGCGAGGATACGCATTTATCGACCAATTCTTGGTCAATCAATCCAGAATTTGCTAACCTTCGAGAGTCGGCCCACCGCCGACGTCTTCCCCAATACTGTATCGATCAATCCAGATTTCCTTGATTGGACACCCCATGGCACACCTGCTGCACATAGACTCCAGCGCCCGCAGCTCCGGCTCCGCCACCCGCCGCCTTTCCGCCCAGTACGCCGAGGCCTGGCAGGCCCGGAACCCGGGTGGCACGGTGACCTACCGCGATGTCACCGCGGACGTACCGAATCTCGTCGACGAGCACTGGGTTCGTGGCGTCTTCGGCCCGTCCGAGATCCACGACACCGAGTCGAGGGCCGCCGTCACCGCCTCGGAGGAGCTGATCGCCGAGGTCGAGGCGGCCGACGTCCTCGCCCTGGGTGTCCCCGTCTACAACTTCAGCGTGCCGGCCGCGTTCAAGGCGTGGATCGACAAGATCTGCATGGCGGGCCGCACCTTCAGCTACACCAGCGAGGGCGTACGGGGCCTGCTGGGCGGCAAGAAGGTCGTCGTCCTGCGCTCCTCCGGCAGCGACTTCAGCGACCCGCGCTTCGCGTCGCTGGAGTTCCACGAGCCCTACATCCGCGGCGTCCTCGGCTTCCTCGGTATCACCGACGTCGAGTTCATCTCGGTCAACGGGCAGACCGAGGAGCAGCTCGCGCCCCACTTCGAGAAGGCGACCGCCGCCATCACCAACTCAGTCGGCGCCATCGCCTGAGCCCCCCGCCCCCACGGAGGGCGCGCGGACGGGACCCGGGGCTGCGCCCCGGGGAGGCGTCAGCCTCGGCGGTCAGGCAGAGATGAAGGTCAGGGCGCCGGTCCCGTCCGCCGCCACACGAAGGCGGGCGAGGTCCCGCACATGGGCGTCCGGGCCGAAGGCGGCCGCGCGCGGACCGACGCCGACGACGCGCATACCAGCGGCGCGGGCGGCCGTGATGCCGGCCTCGGAGTCCTCGAAGACCACGCAGTCCGCCGGGTCGAAGCCCAGCTCCGCCGCGCCCTTGAGGAAGCCCTCCGGGTCCGGCTTGCTGGCGCCGACGCTCTCCGCGGTCACCCGGACCTCCGGCATGCGCAGCCCGGCGGCGTGCATACGGGCGCGGGCGAGGGCCGCGTCCGCGGAGGTGACGAGGGCGTGCGGCAGGCCGGCGATGGCGTCCATGAACGCGGGGGCGCCGGCGATCGGGACGACGCCGTCCAGGTCGGCGGTCTCCTGGGCCAGCAGCAGCCGGTTCTCGGCGTAGTTCTCCTCCACCGGCCGGTCCGGCAGCAGGGCGGCCATCGTGGCGTAGCCCTGGCGGCCGTGGACGACCTTGAGCGTCTCGTCCGGGTCGAGTCCGTGCTTGGCGGCCCAGCCGCGCCAGACCCGCTCCACAGCGGCGTCCGAGTTGACGAGCGTGCCGTCCATGTCGAGGAGCAGCGCCTTGAAGGCGCCGATGACCTCCGGGCCGGTGGTCTCCAAGCTGGTGCCCACCAGGCGGGTGGTCTCTGCGCGGGTCGTCTCTGAGCTGGGCGTCTCTGAGCTGGGCGTCTCTGAGCTGGGCGTCTCTGAGCTGGGCAACGGGGCCGTCCTAGGAGTGCGGTGCCGGTGGCGGACTGCTTTGTTTTTCAACCATACAAAACAGAGTGGCCTCCGCCCGCCGGTCAGGGAGTGCGAGCGAAGACCACTTTGTTTCTCTACGATACAAACCAATCGGCCTCGGCGCCACCCCACCGGGTGGCCGGCCGGCAAAGACGGCCGGAGCAGTGCCCCGGTCAGCCCGTGATCGCCTCGTACAGGCTGAAGCCCGCCAGTGCCAGCATCAGCGCTGCCGCCACCTTGGTGATCAGGCGCAGCGGCACGTACTTCATCAGCGTCCTGCCGCCCACGATGCCGAGTCCGGCCACCGCCCACAGCGCCAGCACCGCGCCGAGGCCGACGGAGAGCGGGTTGTCGTAACGGGCGGCCAGATTCGCGGTCATGATCTGCGTGAGGTCGCCGAATTCCGCGACCAGGATCAGCATGAAGCCCGCCCCTGAGACCTTCCAGAAGGACTGGTCGGCCGGCGCCTTGATCTTCTCGTCGTCATCGTCGTCCTTCTTCAGCAGCAGCATCACCGCTCCGGCGAGGAAGAGGACGCCGACGACCGCCTGCACGAGCCGGTGCGGCAGCAGCGTCAGCACACTGCCCGCCGCGATCGCGAGCGCGACATGCACGGCGAAGGCCGCCGCGACCCCGGCGAAGACGTACGAGGCCCGGTAGCGCGTGCCGAGCATCAGCCCGGCCAGGGCCGTCTTGTCGGGGAGTTCGGCGAGGAAGACGACGCCGAAGGTGATCGCCATGATCGTGAAACTGAGCACGGGAAGGAGTTCCTCAATCGGTCGGGCCCTGCCGCACCGAGAGACCTGAGAGCCGTTTCAGGGGTCGCTTCGGCGCGGCAGCGGCCATGAATGGTCATGGTCACTGCTGGCCGAAGGTCTCGCTGGCGGGCTGCGCGATGTCCGCGCGGCAGCCGCCTCCGGGCGCCGGCCGAGGCGAGCTCGGCAGTATGTCGACGTTCCGGCGAAGAGCTACTCCCCTTCTGCTCCCCACAGGGTACGCGAGGCCCGGGCCGTCCCGTCAGGGACCTTGGTCCCGGGCCGCGCCGGAACCGGCCTCCCGGTGCAGCCGCCCCCGCGCCACCAGCTCCAGCACCAGCGCCACCGCGACCGCCTGCACCGCCATCAGCCCCACCAGCACGAACAGCTGCACGGCCCCCGCCTCCAGCGGTGACGCGCCGCCCAGCAGCATGCCCACGAACGCGCCCGGGAGTGTGACCAGACCCACGGTCCTGGTCTGGTCGAGGCCCGGCAGCAGCGCGTCGGACGCCGCGTCCCGCGCCACCTCCATCCGGGCGTCCCGGTCGGGCAGCCCGAGCGCCATCCCCGCCTCCACCTCGCCGTGCCGTGACGCGAGCTCGTCGAGCGCCCGCCGCCCGCCGAGGACCGTCGCGGTGAGCGCCCCGCCGATGAGGATCCCGGTGACCGGGATGAGCGCGATGCCCTTGACCGGTACGAGCCCGGTGAGCAGCAGCGCACCGACGACCGGGGCGACGCCCGCGCCGATCGGCAGGGCCGTGCGCCACCAGGTGCCGTTCGGGGTGATGCGGCGCCCGGCGGTGCGTACGGCGACGGCGTACATCAGCAGCAGGAAGGCGAGCAGCAGCGGTAGGGAGTGCACCACCCAGCCGATGACGAGGGAGACGGCGGCGAGCTGGACCGCGGCGCGCACCCCCGCGACGGCGATGTCGCGGGAGCGGCCCGGGCCGAGGTGGGCGACGGCGGCGACGGTGGCCGCGGCGGCCAGCAGTACGGCGAGGACGACCCCGAGCGTGACATTGACCGGCAGCAGCACGCGCCAACCCTAAGCGCGGTATGCGGATGTGCCGGGGCGTCAGCACCGTGGTGCGGGTTTCGGACAGGGCGTCACACCTCTTGATGTGTCGTGTCCATGTCGTCACTCTGTTACCTGGCGCCCATCTCCAGGAAACCTGGCGCCGCCACGATGGCCCGGGCCCTGCAGCAGGGTTCACAACCGGCCAACGCCCCCCACCCTCAAGGGAGTTCGCATGTCTGGTGTCTACGCGCGTCGACTGCCGCGCACCGCCGTGCTCGCCGCCTCCGCGGCGCTCGCCTGCGCCACCACACTGCTCAGCGCGCCTGCCGCCAACGCCGCCCCGCCCGCCCCGGTCAGCGCCGCCGCCGCCCGCACCTACCTGAGCTCGCTCACCGTCAAGGCGGAAGGTTCCTCCACCGGCTACAGCCGCGACCTGTTCCCCCACTGGATCACCCAGTCGGGCGCCTGCAACACGCGTGAGGTCGTCCTCAAGCGCGACGGCTCGAACGTGGTCCAGGACTCCAGCTGCGCGGCCGTGAGCGGCAGTTGGTACTCCCCCTACGACGGCGCCACCTGGTACGCCGCGTCCGACGTCGACATCGACCACATCGTCCCGCTCGCCGAGGCCTGGCGCTCGGGCGCCAACTCCTGGTCCACGTCCACGCGCCAGTCCTTCGCCAACGACCTGACCCGCCCGCAGCTCATAGCCGTCACCGACAACGTGAACCAGGCCAAGGGCGACCAGGACCCGGCCGAGTGGATGCCGTCGCGCACCTCCTACCACTGCTACTACGCCCGCATGTGGGTGCACACGAAGTACTACTGGAACCTCTCGGTGGACTCCGCCGAGAAGTCCGCCCTGCAGTCGGTCCTCAACGGCTGCTGACCTGTTACGTCTGTCAGGAACCGCGCTACCCTCCCCCGTCGTTCCGTACCGTGCGGGAGCGACGCGAACGCGGGCGACCCGTACGCGGGCGACGGAGGAGGGCACATGGCAGCCGGGCTGCGCCTGGGACCACTGCTGCGGTACGTCGACTGGGAAACCGGCGACCGCGCGACCGTATGGATCGAGGCCGACCGGCCCTGCACGGCCGAGGTGCGCTGCGCCACGGCCGGGGCCGGCGGCTCGGTGCGTACGTTCCAGATCGAGGGCCACCACTACGCCCTGATCCCGGTGACCGGCCTGACCCCGGGATCGTCGACGGCGTACGAGGTGCTGCTGGACGGCCGCCGTGTCTGGCCGCTCGAGGGCTCCGGCTTCCCCGAGAGCACGATCCGCACCCCGGCGGTTCCCGCCGACGGGGTGCGGATCACCTTCGGCTCCTGCCGCTGGGCGGCGCCGCCCGCCGACGAGCACGACCCGATCGGACCCGACGCGCTGGACGCCGTCGCCGCCCGGCTTGCCGCCGACCCGGCCGCCGAGCGCCCCGACGTACTGCTCCTGCTCGGCGACCAGGTGTACGCGGACGCGACGTCCAAGGCCACCCAGCGCTGGCTGGCCGCCCGGCGCGATCTGCGCGAGCCGCCGGGCGCCGAGGTCGCGGACTACGAGGAGTACACCCGGCTGTACGACGAGTCCTGGCTGGACCCCGAGGTCCGCTGGCTGCTCTCCACCGTCCCCAGCTGCATGATCTTCGACGACCACGACGTGATCGACGACTGGAACACCAGCGCGTCCTGGCTGGCCGAGAGGCGGGCCACGCCGTGGTGGCAGGAGCGGGTGCTCAGCGGCCTGATGTCGTACTCGGTCTATCAGCACCTGGGCAATCTCTCCCCGTCCGAGCTGGACGCGGACCCGGTCTACGCGGCGGTGCGGGACACCCCGGACGGCACCGATGTGCTGCGGCGCTTCGCGGCGGGGGCCGCTGCCGACCCGGCGGCCGTCCGGTGGAGCTACCGGCGCGACTTCGGCAGGACCCGGCTGCTGATGACCGACACCCGGGCCGCCCGCGTCCTGGACGAGGACAAGCGGGCGATGCTCGACGAGGACGAGGCGCGCTGGCTCCGCGACCAGGCACTGGAGGCGCCCGGGTCGTACGACCACCTCCTCATCGGCAGCTCGCTGCCCTGGCTGCTGCCGCCCCTCATCCACGACGCGGAGAGCTGGAACGCGGCGCTGTGCCGGGGCGAGCGGGGTCCGCGGTGGGCGCGCTTCGGCGAGGACGTGCGCAGACGGGCCGACCTGGAGCACTGGGCGGCGTTCCCGGCGTCGTTCGAGAAGCTGACCCGGCTGATCGCGGAGGCGGGCAGCGGGCCGGATGCGCCGGCGACGGTGTGCGTCCTGTCCGGGGACGTCCACCACGCGTACGTGGCGGAGCCCGAGTGGCCGGACGGGGCGCCGGACGCGCGGGTGCTGCAGCTGACCTGCTCCCCCGTGCACAACGCGATCCACTCGTCGGTGCGGCTCGGCTTCCGGTTCGGCTGGAGCCGGGCGGGGCGGCGGCTCGGCCATGCCCTGGCCCGGCACGGGCGGGCGGGACGGCCGGTCATCGACTGGCGGCGGACCGGCGGGCCCTGGTTCGGGAACCAGCTGATGACGCTGGTCCTGCACCGGCGTTCGGCGCAGCTGCGGCTCGACCAGGCCCGGGCGAACGGCAAGCGGGCGGGTGGCAAGGGGCCCGGCGGCGACGGGGTGGGCGGCCCGGGAACGGCCGGCCTTGGGGCGGATCATGCGCATACGCGCCTCGTGACCGTGGACGAGCGGAACCTGACGAATGGTCCGTGACTCTGCCCACAGCGGGGGTTGATCCTCGCCCTGGCCCTTCGGCTCCCGCCGGGGCAACGGCATGATGATGCGGACGATCCACTTCCCGCACCTGCACACACCCCCCCACATTGCCCCGGGAGTCACCGTTTTGTCCGCAGTTCGGCACGCCATAGCACTGGTCGGCGCAGGTCCCCGCGGTACCTCGGTCCTCGAAAGACTCTGCGCCTCCGTGCCCGAACTGGCCCCGGACACCCCGCTGACCGTGCATGTCATCGACGCGGCGCCCGCCGGTCCCGGCCAGGTCTGGCGCACGGACCAGCCCGCCGACCTGCTGATGAACACGGTGGCGTCGCAGGTGACCCTCTTCACCGACGAGAGCGTCGACTGCGAGGGCCCGATACGCCCGGGGCCGAGCCTGTACGAGTGGGCCGCGGGGCGGGCGGACGAGGAGGGGCTCGGCCCCGACGACTACCCGACGCGGGCCTGCTACGGCCGCTACCTGGAGTGGGCGTTCCGCAGGACCGCGGCGCGGGCGCCGGAGACGGTCCGGGTGGAGGTGCACCGCGCGCGGGCGGTACGGCTCGACGACGCCGAGGACGGCTCGCAGCGCGTGGCGCTGGACGACGGCACGGTCCTGACCGGTCTGGGCGCGGTGGTGCTGGCGCAGGGCCATCTGCCGGTCACGCCCGGCGCCACGTCCGCCCGGCTGGGCGACTACGCGGCCCGGCACGGGCTGCGGTACTTCGCGCCCGCCAACCCGGCGGACCTGGACCTCTCCGCGATCGCCCCGGGTGAAACGGTCCTGCTGCGCGGGCTCGGCCTGAACTTCTTCGACCACATGGCTCTGCTGACGACGGGCCGCGGCGGCGTGTTCGTCCGCGAGGGAGACCGTGTGGCGTACCGGCCGTCGGGGCGCGAGCCGCGCCTGTACGCGGGCTCGCGGCGCGGCATCCCGTACCAGGCGCGCGGGGACAACGCGAAGGGCGCGTCGGGCCGCCACCAGCCGCTCGTGCTGACGCCGGACGTGATCGCCGTCTTCCGCAAGCGCGCGGACGCGGGCGATCCGCCGGACTTCCTGGGCGAGATATGGCCGCTGGTCGCCAAGGAGGTGGAGATGGTCTACTACGAGGCGCTGCTCGCGCCGGAGTCCGGGACGGGGGCGGGATCGCCGGAGTCCGGGACGCAGGCGGGATCGCCGGAGTTCGCGACCGGGGCGGGGACCGGCTCGTCGGAGTTTGCGACAGGGGCCGGGACCGGCTCGTCGGAGTTTGCGACAGGGGCCGGGACCGGAGCCGGGGCCGGGGCAGGGTGCGGGGCCGGGAACGCGACGGGGGCCGGGACCGGAGCCGGGGCCGGGGCAGGGTGCGGGGCCAGGACCGCGACGGGGGCCGGGACCGGCTCGCGGCTGCCGGGCTTCCGGGCACGCTTCCTGGACGCGCCCCACGGCAGCCCCGAGGAGGCCGCGGTCCTGGACGCGTACGGCTGCCCCGAGACCGACCGCTGGTCCTGGGAGCGGGTCTCGTACCCGCACAGGGGTGAGGACTTCGCCGGCCCCGCGGCCTTCCGCGACTGGCTCCTCGCCCATCTGCGTCAGGATGCCGAGCACGCGGCGCTCGGCAATGTGGCGGGCCCGGTCAAGGCGGCGCTCGACGTCCTGCGCGACGTACGCAACGAAGTACGGCAGATCGTGGACCACGCCGGGCTGTCCGGAACCTCGCGGCGCGACCACCTCGACCGTTGGTACACGCCGCTGAACGCGTTCCTCTCCATCGGTCCGCCACGCCGCCGCATCGAGGAGATGGCCGCGCTGATCGAGGCCGGGGTGCTGGAGGTGGTCGGCCCGCGGATGACCGTACGGCCGGAGGACGGGCTCTTCACGGCCGGGTCCCCCGATGTGCCCGGGTCCGAGGTGTCGGCGACGACGCTGATCGAGGCCCGGCTTCCGGAGCCCGACCTGCGGCGCAGCCGCGACGAACTGCTCGCGCGGCTGCTGCGGACGGGCCAGTGCCGGCCGCACGCGGTCGGCGGTTACGAGACGGGTGGCCTGGACGTGACGGAGCGGCCCTACCGTCTCGTCGACCGTCAGGGGCGGGCGCATCCGCGCCGGTTCGCCGTCGGTGTGCCCACGGAGGGGGTGCACTGGGTGACCGCGGCCGGGGCGCGGCCGGGGGTGGACTCGGTGACGCTCGCGGACGCGGACGCGGTCGCGAGGGCGGTGCTGCGGGTCATGTCTCCCCGGTGTGAAAACCCGATGAAAAACGACCGCCCGCTAAATGTTGAACTTGCAAGCATTGATTAGGTCTGCCCAACTTAAGGGCTCGTCGGTTTCACGTCCCCAGACCGAAGGAGTCCCCCCATGGCCTCTCAGGGCCTTTCCTCGCGGCTCGACCGGGCCCAGCCGTACGCGCTGGGCCTCTTCCGGATCGTCGTCGGCCTGCTCTTCGCCTGCCACGGCGCCGCCTCGCTCTTCGGCGTCCTCGGCGGCGCGATGGGCGGCGGCACCGTCCCCACGGGCAGCTGGCCCGGCTGGTACGCGGCCGTGATCCAGCTCGTCGGCGGCGGCCTGGTGCTGATCGGCCTCGGCACGCGCGCGGCGGCGTTCGCCGCCTCCGGCTCGATGGCGTACGCGTACTTCAAGGTGCACCAGCCCGAGGCGCTGTTCCCGCTGCAGAACGGCGGCGAGGCGTCCGCGATCTTCTGCTGGGCCTTCCTGCTGCTGGTCTTCACCGGCCCGGGCGCGCTGGCGCTGCACCGGCTGTTCGCCTCGCGTGGTGCGACGACGGAGAAGAAGAAGCAGCAGCACGACGAGCCCGCGACGGCTTTCGCGGCGTGAGGCTCATGCGCTGAGCCTTTCCGGCATGGCTGCTCGGGGTCGTCCGGAGTTTCTCCGAGGACAGGCCTGCTCCGGCTGGTCCCGGCGAAGTTGGCCTCGACCCGTCCGGAGCGGCCGCGCAGGGTTGTCCGGGCCACCCTCTCGGACCGCCCGAAGGCCCGCTCCTGGGGCCCGGCCCGAGGCGCGGTCCTGGGGCCCGGGCAGAGCGGCCGGCGCCGAAGCCGGTCCTGAGCGGCCGCTCGGAGCGTGCCGCGAGCAGCACGCTCCCGCACGATCCCCGTCGCCGCGGGCCCGGGCCGGTGTCGTCCGGTCCGGGCTCGCGGTGTTCTTTCCGGACCTGCCCGGGTTCACCCCCACCCTCCCGATCCGGCCGCAGCACGCAGGCGTACGCTGTACAGCTGTCATGCCGCCCCTGCCGCTCCCCTGCGACGTCGCGGCGTTCTTTCGCGGGATCGGGGAGTTCAGGTGCTCGACAGCGTGGGGATGCTGACCGGAAGTCCCTGGATCTACGCCGTGGTGGCCCTCTCCGTACTTCTGGACGTCTTTCTGCCGGTGCTGCCGAGCGGCGTGCTGGTGATCACGGCGGCCACCGCCGCCGCAGCGGGATCCACAGCCGCCGCCGGATCGGCGGTCGCGGCCGCCGACCAGATGCCACCGCAGGAAGTGCCCTCGCTCCTGGCCCTGCTGCTCTGCGCGACCACCGCCTCCGTGCTGGGCGACCTCGTCGCGTACCACCTCGCCTGGCGCGGCGGCGCACGGCTTGACCGGGCGATCGCCAGGTCGCGCCGCCTCACCACCGCGCAGGAACGTCTCGGCGCCGCACTGGGCCGATGCGGCGGCCTGCTCGTGGTCATCGCCCGGTTCGCCCCGGGCGGCCGCTCGGTCGTCTCCCTCGGCGCGGGCGCGGCGCACCGCAGGGTGAAGGACTTCCTGCCCTGGTCCGCCCTCGCGGCCGTGGCCTGGGCGGGCTACAGCGTCGGCCTCGGCTACTTCGGCGGCCAGTGGATGGGCACGACCTGGGTGGGCGTGGCGGTGTCGGTCCTCGCCCTCTTCGCGGCCGGCTCGCTCGCGGCGTACGTCATCCGGCGTCCGCGGGCTCGGGAACGCGCGTAGCCCCGCCGCCCCCGCGCACCTCCAGCCCGTCGAGCAGCGCGCGCGTCGCCTCCGCTATCTCGTCGACGGCCCGCTCGAACACCTCCCTGTTGTGCGCGGCGGGCGCCCTGAAGCCGGACACCTTGCGTACGAACTGCAGGGCGGCGGCCCTGACGTCGTCCTCGGTAGCCTCGTGCGGGAGAGCGGGCGGGCGGAGGGTCTTGATGCTTCGGCACATGCCTCCAGTGTGGGCCACGCCACTGACAACGCACCGCTCGCCCGCACCCGATCGCGGGGCCGATCAGCACCTTTCCTGCGCGCGTCGTCGTGCCGACAGCGTCCAGGACATCCAGCGACACGGTCCCGGGCGTGGCGTTGACGACGACGTCCCGATCACTCCGGTCCGCCTTCTTCGCCTACGGCGACGCTCACCATGGCCCCGCAGCCCGAGTCGTAAAGAGGAACCAGGACCTGCGAGGTGTGCGCTTCACGGCATCACGCGGTCACAACGGTCATGCGGTCATGCCGCGTCCGCGACACCGGGCCCCACGGCACCGGCACCGGCGCACGGCCCCGGCCCGGCACCCGCGTCGGCCTCGACGGCCGCGGCCCACTCCACCAGCAGCCTCTGGTAGCGCGCCTCGTCCACAGCGGACAGCCCGCCGCCGGAACGGGCCCACAGCGCACGGATCTCCGCATTCACCAGGGCAGCGGACCGCACGGAACCAGGCTTGCGAGGGTTGGGGGACATGGGCACAAGGCTACGGCTCCCCACTGACAACCGGCACCCGTAGTGTGGGTGCGGTGACGGAGACCATAGTTTTCGACATCGGCGGCACGCTCGTCCGTGACGACCGCTACTGGGCCTCGTGGGCCGACTGGCTCGATGTCCCCCGGCACACCCTGGCCGCGCTCGTCGGCGCCGTCACCGCCCAGGGCCGCGACAGCGCGGACGCCCTGCGGCTGCTGCGGCCCGGTATCGACATCGGCGCCGAGTACCGCGCCCGTGAGGCCGCCGGCCTCGGCGAGCAGCTCACCGAGGAGGACCTCTACGCCGACGTACGCCCGGCGCTCACCGCCATCCGCGCCAGCGGCATCCGCGTCGTCGTCGCCGGGAACCAGACCGCGAAGGCGGGCCGGCTCCTGCGCGGCCTGGACATCCCCGCGGACCTGGTGGCCACGTCCGACGAATGGGGCGTCGCCAAGCCCGCCCCCGAGTTCTTCGCCCACGTCCTCACGGTCTCCCGCGCGGCCCCGCACGAGACCGTCTACGTCGGCGACCACCCGGTCAACGACGTGTTCCCCGCCAAACGCGCGGGCCTGCGCACCGCACACCTCCGTCGTGGCGTATGGGGACACCTGTGGGCCGACGACCCGGACGTGATCGCGGCGGCGGACTGGCGCATCGACTCACTGACCGACCTCACGAAACTCGTCGACCGACACGACCGACACGACTGACACGCGACTGACACGACCGGCACGACGTCCGGACGGTCAGGACGGTCAGGACGGTCAGGACGCGAAGAGCGCCGCGGGCTGCGGCTGCTGACCATGCGTATCCGTCCGTGACCGGATGGGACCACCTGACGGTGTCGCGGCTCACTATGTTGGGGCTCGTGACCGAGCCCTGGAACCCCGCCGAACCCGGCGTCCTCCGACTCCCCTCCGGCCGCCTCGTCCGCGGCCGCGCCCTCCGGCGGCCCCTCCCGCCCGGTCCCCCGCCCACGTACGCCCTGCACCTGTACGGCAAGCGGCTCCCGGAGGTCCCCTGGGAGGCCCACTGGCTCCGCTGGCCGGACTTCCGTCTGCCCAGCGACCCCCCGCACGCCCGGGCGCTCCTCCACGAAGCGTGGACGCGCGCCGGCACCGAGCGCGTCGAGGTCGCCTGCGGCGGCGGCCGGGGCCGCACCGGCACCGCCCTGGCCTGTCTCGCGGTCCTCGACGGCGTTCCGGCCACCGAGGCGGTCGCGTTCGTCCGGCGCCACTACGACCGCCGGGCCGTCGAGACGCCCTGGCAGCGGCGGTACGTCCGGCGTTTCGAAGGTCAGCCGCGACCCTCGTAGGTGCTCCGCCTGGGCCACCGACGTGAAATTCCGCAGGGCGTCCGCGTGCTCTGTGGATGACCTCGACGTATGCGGACCGTCGCGATCTCCGCACGCTTTCCGCCTGTTGACGGGAACGCACCGTCGCTTCGGTCGCGAAAGCCGATGACAGGGATCGCCGTCGCACGAGCGTTCGGCACCGAAGCGCTCGGCACCGGAGCGCTCCCCGCCCCAGGTCTCAGGTGCCACCCGTCAGACGCTCGGCATGTGCTGCCTCGGCGGCCGTCACGTCACCGCGCCGACTGCTGTGCAGCCGCCAGCGGTTGACCGTTCCGTCCGGCCCCCGCATCTCGCCGGCGGAGAGAGCGAGATCGATGCGGTCGCGCACCACGTGCTCGGTGGCGGGTTCCGTGGCGAAGAGTGTGCGCAGCAGCACCCGGTTCCCGACCCGTTCCGCACGGGTGTGGTGTGCGGCGAGCGGACACGGCGGCGGGTGTTCCCAGTGTCCGCACAGCGCGACGGTGATCGCCGCCCCTGGCGCCTGCAGGTCCGCGTCCTGCTGTATGACGAGGACCGCCTCGTGCACGTAGGTACGCCGCATCGGGCCAGTATGCCGGTCTCCGGTCTTCACGACCGCCTCTTGGTGCCCGGGGCCGTCTCTCGCCTGCCGGCCGCCTCTCGCCTGCCGGCCGTCATCTCGCCTGCCTGGCCGCCTCTCGTGTGCCGACGACCTCTCGCCTGTCGGCGACCTCTCGTGTGCGCGGCCGCCGTTGACGCTCTTGTGCCCGGCTCCGGACTGCCCGATACTCCAGCGCAGCGCTTGTCGGGGACACGTCACCACGTCCCCGACTGCGCCTCACGGGCCCCTCACCCCCCGGGCCCCTCCCATCCCCAGGAGGAGATCTGTGAGGAACGAGCGCACCACCCCACGTAGCGGCACCGCGAGACGCATCCGGATGCTCGCTGTCGCCCTCGGTCTGGCAGCCGCCACCGCGGTCGCCCTGCCGAACGCCAATGCGGCCGCCCCGCAGACGTACAGCGCCTCCCAACTCGGCCGGGTCAGCGCCGCCGTGGAGAAGGCTGGAGTCGGCGGCACCGCCTGGTATGTCGACAGCGCGTCCGGCCGCGTCGTCGTGACCGCCGACAGCACCGTCTCCAGCGCAGGGATCGCCAGGATCAGGAAGGCGGCGGGCGCAGATGCGGGCGCCGTCAAGGTCGAGCGGGCCTCCGGCGTCTTCACGCCGCTGCTCTCCGCGGGCGACGCCATCTACGGTGGCGGCTACCGCTGTTCGCTCGGGTTCAACGTCGTCAGCGGCAGCACGTACTACTTCCTCACCGCCGGCCACTGCGGTGACGTCGCCAACACCTGGTACACCAATTCCGGCCTGACCACGCTCATCGGCCCGACCGTCGGCTCCAGCTTCCCGGGCAACGACTACGCCCTCGTCCGCTACGACAACACCTCGCTCAGCCACCCGGGCGGTTTCACCGCGGCGAACGCCTTCGTCGGTGAGCCGGTCAAGCGCACCGGTTCCACCACCGGCACCCACAGCGGCACCGTCACCGCGCTGAACGTCACCGTCCACTACAGCGGCGGCGGCACGGTCCGCGGCATGATCCAGACCAACGTCTGCGCCGAGCCCGGCGACTCCGGCGGAGCGCTCTACGACGGCACCAAGGCGCTCGGCATCACCTCCGGCGGCAGCGGGAACTGCTCCTCCGGCGGCACGACGTTCTACCAGCCCGTTCCCGAGGCGCTGAACAAGTACAACGTCAGCCTCTACTAGCGCGGCACGTACCGGCGCACCCCAGCGCTCGTGACACTGCACGTACCGCCGCCCGCGACGGCAGCACCAGGCGAAGTCCCCCACGGGTCTCTTCCGTGGGGGACTTCGCGCGGACAGCGCGCTGCGTCCGGGGCGCCGAATTCCGTTGCCGGTCGTGGCGACGGGTTGGGATCCTCTCGCGCATGGCTGACTGGGCAACCTTCGTCGTCGTGTCCGAGGACGGCGACCACGAGATGTACGAGTCCCGCTTCGGAGCGGTCGGCATCGACCTCGACCTGCTCGCCGGCCCCGACGTGGTGCTGCCGTTCATCCGCGCCCATGCCGCCGCGGACGGCCACTGGCGCGACGACGTCTGGTGCCAGGGAGCGGCGCTGGTGGACCTCGGCCGCAAGGTGCTGCTGATGTTCGCCTGGGAAGGGCCGACCGCCCGTATGCGCCACCGCGCCGCCGCCTGGGAACTGCTGCGCCACGCCTGGCCCGGCTGGGAGCTGCGCTGGACCTTCGACGGCCCGGCCGACCTGCGCGCGTATCTGGGGCTGGACCCGGAAACGGTCCGCGACCAGGACCGGCAGGTGTGCGCCGGCATCGAGATCGAGCCCGACGACGTGGATCCGGCGGAGGCCGATCCGCTCTTCGCCGTCGTGACGCTCGGCGCGGACCGCTGCTGCCTGGTCTGGAACGGCGAGGACCACCCGATCGCCGAGGGCCCCGGCCTCCTCGACCGCCTCGCCGCCGTACCCGACCACGGCACCTGCACCCTCGCCGTCCAGTCCGGCATCCATGTCGATCCGGAACGCCGCCGGGTGGGGTGGTGGCTGCTCGACGCCCAGGCCGAGGCGTACGAGATGGCGTCCCGGTGGCCCGGCTGGAGGGTCGAGTTCTGGCAGGACCGCTGGGACGAGCACGTCCGTGCGTCGAACGGCCGCTTCACGCCACCGCCGATCGAGCGGACCCTTGCCCTCGACGAGGTGCGGGAGGAGGCCCGGCAGCACTGGTCCGGCCGACGCGGCTCGGGCCTGCTCGAACTCGTGGAAGCCCTCAAGACCGCCGACCCCGGCACCCGGTTCGGCAGCGGCTTCGTCCCCGACATCCCCGCCGACCTCACCCGGCCCGCCCTGCTCGCCATCGACGCGGCCTGGCGGGACGCGGCGCGCCCGGTGGCCTGACCGGTCCGCGGAGGCGCCACGGGAGGCATGAGCCCGGGCATTCACCTCGTACGGTCACAGGAGGCTGCGGTCTCGTCCCGCCGTTCGGGCAGGCCAGTGTTCCCACACAGGATCGACGAACAGCGCGTCGGGACGTCACAGCCCCAGGACGTCACAGCCCCAGGGAGATGGCCAGTCGGGTGAGCTCGGCCGTGCTGTTGATGTTGAGCTTGGCCCGGATACGGCGGAGATAGGCGTCGACCGTGTGCTTGGAGAGCCCCATGTGGCGGGCCGTCTGCAGGTAGGTGCGCCCGGCGGCGATGTGTCGCAGCGTCTCCTGCTCACGCGGGGCCAGGGCGGGTGCGGCGGTTTCGGTGTTCGGCGTGGCGAGTGCGAGGCTCATGGGATTTCCTCCGACGGATCGGATCGGATCGGTCGTCGTCACTGCTCGCACCGTCGGAAGCAGGGGGCGTATGTCCGAATAGAGT
The DNA here is from genome assembly GCF_042730885.1 of Streptomyces sp. NPDC059909. Taxonomy (NCBI): domain Bacteria; kingdom Bacillati; phylum Actinomycetota; class Actinomycetes; order Kitasatosporales; family Streptomycetaceae; genus Streptomyces; species Streptomyces sp. NPDC059909. The sequence continues at coordinate 20,314 of NZ_JBHWKX010000039.1, read as the reverse complement.
CTTTTGTCCCCTGTTCAAAAGCCTGCCGCCGCGACTTCATGACGGTGTCCCCCGACTGTCACAGGCGCGTCACAGGGCACGCCCCGCGGGCGCGTCGCGGTGCGATCACGGACAAGAGCCGGCCGGCTGCAGAGACGGCTTGCCGCCCCTCCAGCGGAATCAGTTGCTTCACCTTCTTGGGCCTCAACAAGACGGTTCACCGTGAAGTCGGGAACGACCGCCTTCAGCGGTCCCCCATGGAACGGCGTGACCAACTGACGTACCGCATATGCCCAGTTCATGCGACCGAGGGTCTCGGCGGCATCAATCGATACAGGCCGGAGCGTACGTGCCCACACCTGCGCCGCGCCGCGCCTCGGACATCGTGCCCGAGACCCTGCACGACCTGATCAGCCCGACATCTGCGGCGCCTCCTGACAGAGGGTGCACCGCGCTTCACCGACTGGACAGCTGCGCGACTGCGGGGTCGGCCACCTGCGCGAAGGGGCCAGGTGGCGACCGGTCGCCGCGCGAACCCGCGCAGCTGTGTGTGCGTCCCGGGCCAGGTCCTTCCGCGTATCGATCTTTGGTCCGGGTCGTGAGTCACGGGAGGAAGGGGGGCTCCGTCCCCATCAACCTGAACCAGTCACCGTCGAGGACCTGCCGCTTCCAGGCGTCGACCTCGTCCTCCGAGACCTTGTACTTCTTGGCGACCTCGGCGCTCTTCACGTCCCCGTACAGCATGACCATCACGATGCGCATCTTGTCCGCCACCGAGAATTCTCCCTTCGGCTTGTCCGGCAGATCGCTGAACCGGAGGCAGCCGCCCGTGCCGCCGTCACCGCCACGACCGCCGGTACCGCCGAAGAAGCCGTCACCGCCACGGCCACCGTCACCGCCACGGCCACCGATCCCGGACTTGCCAGGCTCACCAGGCTTACCGGGATCACCCGGCTCGCCGAGCAGGCCGCCACGGCCGCCGTCACCGCCACGACCGCCGGTACCGCCGAAGAAAGCGTCACCGCCGCGACCGCCGTCGCCGCCACGACCACCGATCCCCGGCTTGCCCGGCTCACCGGGCTTTCCGGGCTTTCCGGGCTCACCGAGCAGGCCGCCACGGCCGCCGTCACCGCCACGGCCACCGTCACCGCCGCGGCAGCCGTCCGAACTCTCGCCGACGCGGTTGTCGGCACTGGCGGGGTGGTCTCTGCCTGCATTGCTCTGCGCCGGTGCGGCGCATGCGGTGCCGACGGCGAGGGCCACTGCGGCCGCCGCCAGGATGATTGGACGCTGCCAAAGATTTCTGGACATGGGGACTCCGTTCCACGACATGGATGTTCACCTGCAGGTGCTGTGCGCCAGGACGCCATCCGTGACGGCCGGGCGCTCTCCGCGTTGCCGATTCGGCGGGGGCACGGGGGAGGTCGTGAAGACCTCCCCCGGTCCGGGTGGGCCGCCGACGGCCCGGACGTGGACCGTCCGGGCCGTCGCCGGGTGACGGTCAGAAGAAGCCGTTACCGCCCTGGCCACCGGTGCCACCGAAGAAACCGTCACCGCCACGGCCACCAGTGCCACCGAAGAAACCGTCTCCACCACCGCCGCCCTTACCGCCGAAGAAGCCGTCACCGCCACGGCCACCGGTACCGCTGAAGAAGCCGTCACCGCCACGGCCACCAGTGCCACCGAAGAAACCGTCTCCACCACGGCCACCAGTGCCACCGAAGAAACCGTCACCGCCACGGCCACCCTCACCGGTCTGGATGCCGGTTTGGTGATCGGCGAGGCTCACCACCGGCGCAGCGGGCTTCGGGGCCGCCATCGCGGTAGCCGGAAAGATGACGCCTCCACCGATCACGGCGGCCGAGGCGAGAACCGTCGCGAGGCGAAAACGTCGGCGATTCGGGCGGGCATAGTCGTTGGTGTGAACATTACGGGTCATGGGTTTTTCTCCTCGATTCAGTGGATTCTTGAACGTTCCCACGAATTAGGGGCGGCGAATCGGTTTCCATCGGGATGAACCGGTGGTTCGGTGAGAAGGATTCCTCGGTGAGGAATTCCGCTCCACCGTGCTGCCGCGTTTCCTTTTCCGTGAGGACACTTCCAGTAGGCCTGAGGGGCGCAGTATGGTCACGTCCCGGAAAATCGGGGCTTGACCATGCCGCAGGCGTCAGGTAAAAGCCCGATAAGGAAGCACCGCCCCAGGGCCCGCACCGGGAGCCGGGTCGGTCGCGATGCCCGAACTGTCAGCTTCCGCGTGGCACGCCACCGAGGTGGGGTAGGACCGCCGAGCTCCAACAGCCGCCCGTGGTCGCAGACTTCAAGTCGACCTCTCGGAATCAGGCCGCCCTGACATATCATCAACTTTGCTGATCACGGGGGCCGTTGACGCGACGGGCGGCCGGAAGCCGCGAACAGGTCCGGACATCGGGCGACCGTGCGAGCACAGCTTGCGTCGCCCCCGCGGCCGGACGACCGTCAGCACAAATGCCGCCCGCCATTTGCAGACGGCAGCCTTGGGACGGAGATCCGCGTCGGGTGCACGAGAGGGTGAGGGACTGCCAGGCCCCTCACCTTCAAGTACGGCATCTTCGCCCGCTGCTTCACCGGCAGCGGGCCCAAGATGCCCTGCATCGCCTCGGCAGGGAGTCGGCGAGGCCATGGGGGATCTGCTGCCGGGACAGCGATGACCCTTCACGCCGTCGTTCGTCCTCGGCACACCGACCGGTCACCCTCGTGCGAGCCGCAGGGAGGCACTCGTGCCCGATATTTCTGCGGCCCCGGACTCGGCGACGCACTGGCAGGGGTGCCGAACGGGCACCGGCCCCAGGTGGACAGCAGCGCCGAAGGTGCGGTGGCCGGCGCACGGACCCCGGCAGACGGAACCGGCACGCGTCCCGGGTGTGCCGAACGACCGGGCCGAACTCAGCACATCGGCCGCCCCGGAGGACGGCCTGCCCGCATTCGTCTTCCGTCGCGCGCCGTGCTGGAACAGGCAGAAGCCTCCATCCCCTCGAGGTCGTGCGGGCGCTCCAGCGGACGCGACCGCGTCGAAAGCACAGCGCGGGATATGCGCATACACCGTTTCCCGCGGGACACGCACGAGCCCGGCCGGGTGGCGCGTCCCCCGACGCTGCCACCCGGCCGGGCTGTGTTCTTACCGGCGCTGGACCGGTCCGCCCATTCAGCGGGTGTTGACGGTGCCATTGTTGATCGGCACGGTATTGCCGTTGCCGATGATGACGACAACATTCCCCCTCCCACCGCCTCCGTTCCTGCCCCCGCCGTCGCGGTCGCGGTCACCGTCACGCCAACGGTCGCCACGGCGCCCGTGGTCGCCGTCGCCGTGGCGCCAGTTGTCGCCATGAGCGGCTGCCTTCGCAGTCACCGCGTGCGCCGGTGCGGGGGCCGCGAACGCGTTGGCGGGCAGCAGCGCGCCTCCTGCGGCCAGAGCGGTCGAAGCAGTCAGCATGACAAAGCGACGGGTGCGGTAAGTGCGAGCCATGGGAATTCTCCTTCGCGAGAAAAAGAGGGTGAAAGAACTGCCGGACGCCCCTGTGGATTCACGGGCCCTTCGACAGCGGGACAGTGTGTCCCGTCAAGCGCCGTCAGGATTGTTTATGACGATGCGGGCGGGCCACCTGCTCTGCGTGAACCCATGCCTCAATTAAGCCCGGGATAAGCAGCTCCGTCATGCCGCTGCATTTCGGGACTTGACAGACCGACGACGGTCAAGTTAAAGCAACCCGTAGAGGCAGTGGCTGAATGATCTGCCAAGACGCCTTGCCCATGACACCGACAGCAGCCGATCATTCGAGCATGAGACCCGAAGTGCAGGCGTTCGTCGCCGACGGCCCACTCCCCGACTGGGACGCGAGCGAAGAAGAGATCGAAAGGCGCGACAAGCAGCTTCGGGCAATCTCCCGACCGGTTACAGCGGAGGAAGCACTGGCGCTGGCCGCGTGTTTTGGACCCGACGACTGCTACGGCGTCGCCTGGACGCTGGTGCACCTCATCGAGACGAGCCCTGGACCGGTGCCCACAGTGGCTCGTCCGGCTCCCGACGCCGACTACTGGCGCCACACCCTGTGGGGGCGGTGGGGGGACGAATAGTTCGGCGAGTACAACGTGACGAGTTAGCACCGTGAGGTGTCTCAAGCACCACCCCGATGCGGTACCGGTGACTGCTGACTCTGCGCCCTAGGGACAGGGGAACGTCGTGATGGATCACCTGAGCCCAAGGCGGGAGGCAGTGCTGGCCTGTATCCGGGAGTGGGTCGCCCAGACCGGTGCGGGGCCCACCGTCCGGGAGATCGGGCAGCGCGTCGGGCTGTCCAGCCCGTCGTCGGTCGCCTATCAGCTCGGGCGGCTGGAAGAGCACGGTGTCATCGCGCGCAGCGGCCGACGCCGGCGTTCCTGCCGTCCGGCCTGAGCGATCGGCCCGCCATGTCCACCTCTCCTGATCTGCCGCCCGACCTGGAGCGTCTTCGCGTGCTGGAGACCTTCCTGCTCATCACGCTGGCCCGGGTCCACGAGCTGATCGCCCACCGCGAGCAGCAGGCCGTCATCCACCAAAGGGCGCAGCGGCGGAAGCGGCCGGCGGAGTGGACGATGGAGATCAGCAGCAACGGGCGCACGCCGATCGGCGTGCACGCCGGGGAACGCCGGATGGGCGGCACGCAGACCCGCACGAAGGCGATCACCAGGGAGCAGGCGGTGCGGGCGCTGGCCGAGGGAGTCGAGGCCTGCCGGTTCTGCCGCCCGGACTCGGAACTGGGCCTGCTGGACTGAAGCTTGAAGTGCTTGTTTCTGAACCTGCCGATGTCCCCGATGGGCCTGGCTGGCAGGATGTCGCGGACAGGGCGAGTCAGGGACAGGCATGACCGAGTGGGATTTTCACGAGTGGCAGGCAGCGCTTGGCGCTGTCGATCCTCAGGCAGCGGCCTTGGTCGGGCTGGCAGCAGCTGAGCGCATCTCTGGATGCCTTGACGATGAACGATTCCGGCGCCATGGCAGTTCGGGTGCAGAAGTGGTCAGGGATCTGCTCCAGGCGTGCTGGACCAACGCCCGCGCCGGGGACGGGTCCTCACTCTCCCGGCTTCGGGAGCTTGCCGATCAGTTGGCCGATTGGTCCAGCGAGTACTTGACCCTGTCGCTGACCGATCTGTTCCACTCGTACGAGACACTGCCTGAGGACGGTCCCGAAGGCGACGAGGGACCTGATGGCGGAGCCGCTGACCTGGACGAGTTCCTGGAGGAGGCTGAACCCGAGGGGGCAGTGATGATGCATCTCGACGCCCTGACGGCCGTGTCAGAAGCAGCATCTGCCTGCACTGGTGGGCCTTGGGATGGGGCCCTTCGTTGCCTCCAGATCACTGCGATCGCTGCGAGTCGGCGCGATCCTCTGCTTCCTGGACCGGGCATCGAGTTGCAGCGGCAGCGCGAGGATCTTGCATTGCTCGGGGCGGCAGCGAGCACCGAGCCGAGCCGTGTGGCTGCTGATCTGCAGGCTCGCGCCCAAGCTGATGCTCGGGGGTGGAAGCAGGCCACTGAGCAGATCGATCTCCTGCACGGCTGAATCCCGGACCAAGATGTCCTGGCGTTTAGGCGCTGCGGGACTTGCGGCCTGACGTCCTCTCAGCCGGGGCCTTTTCGCGGCCTTCGCCGTCTTCTTGGCCGCGGTCTTCTTCGCCGTGGCCTCTTCTTCGGCATCTCGTGCACCGTCGCGTCGCCGCGCCGCTCCACCAGGGTGGTCGACACACCGAGGCGCGGCAGCAGGTTCAGCAGCACCGAGCCCGTGCCGCCGTAGGTGGACTTCTGCCCGATGACGTGGTCACCGGCGGACACCAGGGCGAGCACGGCGGTGGTGAGCGCGGCCATCCCGGACGCGGTGACCATGGCCGCCTCGGTGCCCTCCAGCTCCGCGACGACGGCCGCGACCTGTGCGTGGTTCGGGTTGCCGAAGCGGGTGTAGAAGTCCTTGCCCCGCGGTTCGACGGCGCCCTGCGCGAACGTATCCCCGTCCTCGGCCCAGAACGTCGCCGTCTGATAGATGGGCAGTGCCACGGCGCGACTGGGATGGATTTCACGATCGGCGTGAACGGTGATGGTGCTGTTGCCTGGCATGGCTGCCCTTCCGTGGACCGTCGGTCTGACGCCATGAAGCGTGACCGACCATCGCTCCGATGTGGGCGGATCTTGGCAACTTTGGCGTACATCGGTAGTGGTCCAGGAAGCCGCTTGCAGCCGGCTACCGCAGGCGCTTGCGCCCGCGGTAGCCACGAGGTGGACCCGACACCCGCCACGTCCCTCTTACCGCGTGCCGGTGGGTGCGACCAGGAGGCCGCCGACGAAGGTGTGGGTGGGGTTGAGGTCGCGCAGGGTGTCGTCGGGGCACTGGGCGGGGCCCCGGTCCCAGACGGTGAGGTCCGCCGCGGTTGTCACGCAGCTGGACACTCAGCCGCGTTGGTCGAGCGTTCCGCCAACAGGTCGCGCTGATCGACCAACGCCGCAGCTATCCGGTTGCCCACGAGTGTCGGCCCGCTTTGATCACCGCCATGACAGCTGATGCCGCAGCTAACCTCGCTGACTATCAGATCCTCGCCAACCAGATCATCCTCGGCATCAAGATGCTTATGGAGTAAGGCGGTTACTCGCCGCACGAGACCTTGGATACCTTCGTTGCCAGGTATGAGGTGCTACGTGTTGAGCGGCCGGATCAGCAGGCCCCCACATACGGCCCGGTCCAGCATACGGAGGCTTTCGCCGGCCTGGTCAGGACTGGCCGTGGCGGCGCAGCAGCCCGCGCAGACGCGCGAGCGGCGAAGGCCCGTCCCTGCGCGAGTAACGCGGGCCGCCCTCCGCCCGCAGATCATCCGCCACGTCGTACCGCTTCCCGTACTCACCGAGGAATGCCTGCAACGTGGCCACAGCAGGAATGGCGATGAGGGTGCCGGCCGCACCGAGCAGCGCGGTGCCGGCGACCACGGAACCGAAGGCCACCGCCGGATGGATGTCCACGGTCTTGGACGTGAGCTTCGGCTGAATCAGGTAGTTCTCGACCTGCTGATAGACCACGACGAACACCAGCACCCACACCGCGTACCAGGGATCGACGGTGAACGCGACCAGCATGGGCACGGCCCCGGCGAGATAGGTGCCGATGACCGGGATGAACTGCGAGACCACGCCCACCCATAGGGCGAGCACGGGGGCGTACGGCACGCCCAGCACTGCCAGCATGATGTAGTGGGCGACCGCGGAGGTCAGGGCCATCAGCCCCCGGGAGTAGAGGTAGCCGGCCGTCTTGTCGACCGCGATCTCGAAGGCCCTGAGTACCTTCGTCTGTTTGGCCGGTGGCAGCAGCGAGCACAGCGCGCGGCGCAGCCGGGGGCCGTCCGCAGCGAGGTAGAACGTGAACAGGAAGATCATCAGCAGCCGGAACAGACCGCCCAGCACGGAAGCCGAGAAATCGAACACCCCGCCCGCATGCTTCTGTACGTACGTCCGGAGCCAGTCGGAGCGCAACAATCGGCCCGGGACATCGACCCGCGACAGATCCGTGTGGAACGTCCTGTTGATCCAGCCGATGACCGAGTCAAAGTACCCCGGGAAGTTCTCGACGATGCCGCTGATCTGACCCGCCAGCATCGAACCGAACAGCACGAAGAACCCCGCCGCCCCCAGGGTCACGGCGAGACACACCAGGAACGCGGCCAGGCTCCGGCGGATCCCTCGGGACGTCATCCGGTCGACGCCCGGCTCGATCCCCAGCGCCAGGAAGAACGCAATCAGAATGCTGACCAGCAGAAAGGTGAGCCTCTGGAACGCCCAGCTGCCAAGCTGGAAGGCGGCCACCATGGCGAGCGCAAGCACCATGGCACGCGGCAGCCACCTGGGTATCCGGGCGGTACCCCCCACTCCGCTGGGTGACGGGGATTCGGACGGCCGTGGCTCCTGGCCAGGGTCCGGCTGCGTCATCGACCGTGGACACAGACTGTGCTAGCGGATGCCGAGCGCCACGCGCACTGTTCGCCGGGCATCCTTGATCGCACCGGGCAGAGAAAATCCCGCCTGGAGCGTCTGCGTGACCACTCGCACATGGGCTCGCGAGCAGACGCAACGACCATTCGCCTGCCGTGGGACCTCGGCTCACGAGCCCACACGGTCATCCGACGCAAGCGCACACGTATAGCAGTCAAGGACCACTGTTCAGCACAGATCACATAGTTCAGGAGGAATCCCGATATTATCCGGCCTGTCGCTCTCACACTTCTTGTCTACCCTCTGCTATGCCTCCGCGCAGCCCCACCGGCCATCCGGCATGACACGTGCTCGATAAGGGCATCGCCCACACCTACAGCAGCAGGGACCCGCCATTCCGGTGATCGCACAGGCCGTTCCCATGCTGGTCGCGTTCCTGGAAGATCTCACCACCGCCCGCAGCGAACCGGCCACCGAGACCCAGCCCCTGTTCGCACCGCGTAACCGCGCGGCAGTGGCTCCCACCTGTTGGCCAGAGCTTCGGCCTCCGCACGTGCCGGCAACGCGTCCAGTGAGGCAGATTCCGCCTCCAGGATCGCGGCAGCGGCGTAGTCGATCGCGAACGACGCGTAGTGCTCCGCATCGTCCGCGTTGTGCTCGGCGCTTCCGCCTCCCGCTGAGCCTGTTCGACCGCAGCCGACAGCTGCTCCCGGTTCCTGGCGACGCGGGGGGTGGGAGACCTCGGTCGGCCGTCGACGTCCGCTGCTGTTGGCGTACGGGTTGGCGTACGCCAACAGCGGTCCCCGACCCGCCGCGCACGGTGCGGCTTGCTCGGCGCGCGGGCCGCGCGCTGCCGGTCGACCCTCTCCAGCAGCATGAGCTGACCCGAGCGCCCCGCGCGCTTTCCGGGCGAGCGCATTTCGGTGCCGGGCAGCCGGTGTCAGGGTTCGGTCGCCGTCGGTGACGCCCCGAGCAGCCTCGGTCGGATCACCCGAATGGCGGTTGCGGAGCGCGCTTGCGGGTGCGCTTGAACACGTAGCGTGCTCCGATCGTACCGGCGGGGGGCTCTGTTCTGTTCGTCGAAAGGCTGGAATCCCATGTCCATGTCGACCGACCGCATGGCGGCGCTCTCGGAGAAGGCGCACGAAGCGCAGGAGAAGGTACAGCACGCAATCTCCGAGGACAGGAAACAACTGTCGGACTCGGTCACCAAGGCCAAGCAGGACTCGATACAGAGGGCGGACAAGCTCCAGCGCGAGGTGGCGGCGAAGAAGGCCGAGGCCTCCGCCTCGCTGGCGGATGTGGGCACCAAGTGGCAGGAGCACGTCCAGTCCGTGAAGTCCCACATCGAGGAGCGGAAGGCGGAACTCGACATGAAGCGTGCCGATCGGTTGGCGGACGATGCGGAGTCCTACGCGTTGGACGCGATCAGCTTCGCCTCCGCCGCGATCGAGGAGGCCGAGTACGCCACGCTCGACGCGGTGCTTGCCCGTTCGGATGCCGACGCCAAACACACGGGGTGATCCGGAACATCAAGATGCCCCCTCCGAGAACCCTCGAAGGGGGCGTTTTCCCTTTTCAGGGGCGGTGGCTGGGGCCGGGGTCGAACCGGCGATCTTCCCTCCGCGGCGTGAACGGTTGCCGGCACGACCGTGCATTGCTGTTCGCCGACGCCGAAGAGTTCGGCCCGCTGCGCCTCTTTGTGGAAAGGAGCCGGGCGCCCTGTAGTACGGCGGTCCCAGCCATGCGCAACCCGCTGCAGAGAGGGCCTCGGCCCCGCTGACCTCGCGGGTGCGGACCCGGCAGCGCGAACTCGGCGTGCTGGAAGCATGCGAGTGGCTGGCCGAGGCGGCGCCGACGCTGCGTGCCGGCATCGAAGCAGCCGGTCTCCCTGTCGCTGAACGCCCGCTGATGGCTCGGGATCCGCACCACCGGCCTCTCAAGCCGGTGGTCCCCTCGAAAGGAGGCTGATGGGCTCGTTCGGTCCGGCGGGAATTACTGGTCGTCTGCCATGAGCGACGTGATCAGGGGTGCCAAGGCGGGTCCGAGGAGAGTGGCGACGGCGATGGCGCCGAGGGTGATGCCCCAGGCGATGGGGCCGAGGGGGGTGCAGCCGAAGAACTGGCTGACGCCGGGGGTTTGGATGATGGCGATGAGGACGGCTGCTGAGCCGAGTCCTGCGGTGAGGACGTTGCGGTCGAGGCCGCCGGTGGTGAGCGTCTGGACGAGCTGGGTACCGACGACGGCGGCGAGGGCGACGGTGCTTGCCCGGCGTCCGCGACCGGTCAGGCGGGCTGCTGCCCAGGCCAGGGCTGCGCCGAGGGCGGTGACGGTGCCGCGCAGGAGCATTTCGTGGGTGAGGGCGGTTCCCAGGGAACGGTGGGGGCCTTCTTTGAGGAGGCGTTCGCCGGTCTGGCCTGAGGGTTCGCGTACGGCGATGGCGAGGGAGGGGGCCAGGTCGGTGAGGAGGTTGACGAGCATGATCTGACGGGCGTTGAGCGGAGTGGTGCCCGTGAGTACGGAGGCGAGGACGCTGAAGGTGACTTCGCCGAGGTTGCCGCCGATGAGGATGGCGAGTGCCGCACGAACCGAGGCCCACATGGCGCGCCCTTCCATGAGGGCGGAGACGATGGTTTCCAGTCGGTCGTCTGTGACGACGAGGTCGGCCGCGGCGGTTGCGGCGGGTGTGCCCCGGCGGCCGAGTGCGATGCCGACGTCGGCGAGCCGGATGGCGGGGGCGTCGTTGGCGCCGTCGCCGGTCATCGCGACGACGCGGCCGAGCCGCTGGTAGGCCTGGACGATACGGACCTTGTGGCTGGGGCTGCAGCGGGCGATGACGTCGACCGTGGGCAGCAGTTCGTCGAGGGCGTCGTCGTCGAGCTCGTCGAGCTCTGGGCCGGTGCAGACTTTTGGGTCGGTGACATCGCTGATGGTGGAGGCGATGGCGTCGGCTGTGGCGGGATGGTCGCCGGTGAGCATGACGGTTTGCACGCCGGCTTCCCGCAGCTGGGCGGTGGCCGGGGCGGCGCTGGTGCGCACGGGGTCGGCGAGAGTGATGAAGCCGAGGAAGACCAGGTCCCGTACGGCTTCGTCGGTGAGGTCTTCGCCTGGGTTCATGCGGCGTTCGGCCACGGCCAGGACCCTTCGCCCAGCTGCTGCGAGTTCCTCGGCTGCTGCAGCAAGGGCTCTCTTGGCAGTGTCGTCAAGGGAGGCGGCGCCGTGCGGCTGCCGTCGTCGGTTGCATCGGGTGATGACGTTCTCGGGCGCTCCCTTGACGCTGAGCAGGGTGCCGCCGCTGGTGTGGCCGGCGGTTGCGTGGTAGGCCCGGCGCGGCTCGAAGGGGAGGGTGTCCGTGCGGGTCCAGCGGGGCGCACCTTCACGTGGAGCGACGTTCGCCCGGCGGGCGCCGGCGATGACTGCCCGGTCGGTCTGGTGGGCCATTGGTTCGGCCTGCCGCGTGGGCGGGGTGGCGCGCAGTGCTGCGGCGAGGATTTCCTTGAGGCGGGTGTCGAGCCTGTCCACGGGCGCTGCGCTGTCACCGTCGCTGATGTCGGCAAGCTCCAGTGTGCCTTCGGTGAGGGTGCCGGTCTTGTCGAAGCAGAGTACGTCGGCGCGGCCGAGTGCCTCGATGGTGCGGGGGTTGCGTACGAGCGCGCCCACGTCGGCCAGGCGGCGTGCGGCGGCCAGTTGGGCGGCGTTGACCAGGAATGGCAGGCCCTCGGGGACGGAGGCGACGGCGAGGTTGACTGCGGAGGCGAGATTGTCGGAAAGGGTGCGGCCGTGCAGGAGGCCGGAAAGGCTCACCGCGGCGGCGGAGCCGAGAGCGATCGGAATGCTGTAACGCGTGAGGGAGGACAGTCGGGCCTCCACACCGGTCTCGGGTGCGGCCTGGCGGGCGGTGGCGAGGTTGCGTCCGGCTTCCGTAGCCGCTCCGGTGGCTACGACGACGGCAGCGGCCCGTCCGGCGGAGACCGTGGTGCCCTCGTAAAGCATCGAACTGCGACCGGTGATGTGTGAGGCGACCACGGGAGCCGGGTCCTTGCCCACGGCGAGGGACTCGCCGGTGAGTGAGGACTCGTCGACTTCGAGGCCTTCGGCTTCCAGCAGACGGCAGTCCGCCGGCACGACGTCCTCGGGTCCCAGGACGATGATGTCGCCGGGCACCAGATCTCCGGCGGCCACCAGCCGCTCCCTGCCGGCCCGGCGTACGCGGGCACCGATCGCGGAACGGGCGAAGAGTCCTGCCAGTGCCCGCTCGGTCCGCACTCGCTGAAAGCCGCCCACCAGCGCGGACGTTGCGGTGATCGCGGCGACCAGTGCGGCGTCCGTTCGGGAGCCCACGGCCGCGGCCAGTGCCGCCCCGGCGGCGAGGATCGGGGTGAGCGGATTGGACAGTTCTTCGATGAAGGCGTGAGGCAGGCTGAGCTTCGCGGGCTCACCCGTGTGCGCCTCGCTGCTGCGGGCGGCCACCTCTTGCGCGGACAGGCCCTCCAGGCGCGTGCGCAGACGCAGCAGGACACGGTCGGCGGGCATGAGGTGCCAGGGGATGCTGCTCACCGGTGGTGCGAGCGGGCGGCTCAGCAGCTGCCGGGCGCGCCAGGCGCCCAGGCAGAACGCTGCACTGCCGGCCGTGTTGCTCACCGCCAGGACCCGCGCGGTCGCGCGCCAGGCGGGGGCCTGAAGTGCTGCGACCGCGCCGACCCCGCTGCCGCCGGCGGCCAGGTAGTGGCTGTCGCGGTCCACCTGGGCGGCTGACCCGACGGCGTCGACGATCAAGCCCGCAGCTTCCAGGTCCGTACCGACCAGCACATGGGCCCCCCAGGGAGTGCACTCCTCCCCGCGGTGCACACCGATCGCGCAGTCGGCCCCGCCCAGCGCCTGGCGATTGCCGGAGATCAGCAGCACGACGGCACCGTCGGCCTGCAACCGGCGCACCGAAGCCACCAGACGGCTGCCCGCCGGTACCACGGCGTCGGCGAACGAGGGGCCCGGGGTTTCCCGATCGGAGGCCACCACCACACGTGCCCCGGCCCGTCGTGCAGCTGCCGCCACGGCCTCGGCGCCGGGCATCGACTGCGTCCCAAGGCCCACCACCGCCTGGAGCCGGCGCTCGTGTGCCAGACCCAGGACTTTCTCGCTACCGCGGCGCCGGAGCCGTTTCGCGGCCTTGCGGCCGGTGGGACCGTCAAGATCGAGATCGTCCAGCGGCCCGAGCGTCCAGTCGTCGGCGCGGCTGATGGCCAGCGGGGTATCGGAGTCGAAGAGGCTGAAGAGCCGCTCGGATGCCTGCTCAGGATCGGTGCTCTCGAGCAGCTCCAGATCGACCGGCTCATACCGGTCGCCCCGCAGAGCCTCTTCCTCAAGGAGGATCGTGTCCACCTGTCCCAGGCGCCTCAGGGCGGTGCGGTCCATCGTGACCACACCGCGCAGCGCCAGATGCCGTCCCAGGCTGGTGGCGAAGCCCTCACGGCCGGCGTTGGGCGCCTTCGGCACAGAGGCGATGGCGATGGCGAGCGCCTTGCGGATGCCGGCGAACGGCAATGTGCTGGCACCGGCGGCCGTACCGGCCGCCATCGACCGCTCCGCATAGCGGTCGGCGCCGTCCTTGGGTGGACTGGCCCGGCCGACCGGCACCGCGTCGGCCGAGGCCTCCTCGGGGCCGCGGACGAGCCGTGGCTCGCCCTCCCGCCACGCCCTGCGTTCGGCGCTCGCCTCTCGCCACACCGCCAGGCGCTGCAGCACGTCCAGGGCGAGCCCTCCGCCGCCCGTCGCCACACCCTGCAGCAAGGCGCCGACCACGGGCAGCAGCGAGTCGGCCTGCTCACCCCCGCTGAAGTCCTCGACCAGATGCCGCAGCCGTGGATGGTAGCGAAGGGCATCGACGACTCCGGCCACCTCCGGGGGCAGTCCCACCCACGGAGCGAGCCGCCGCAGCGTCACGACAGTCAGTCCCAGCGTGTCCGCCACCAGGGCCGGCACCGACGGGAAAGGCGGGCCTTCCGCCGGGTGATGCGGTTCCGGCTGCCATTCGTCGAACGCCTCCGCATCCGCGGCATGGTCGCCCTCCGCCTGCTCCACCAGTGCGACCAGCTCGTTCTCGGGCGGAGGCGGCGAATCGACCGCCACGACCACTCGTTCCATGGGCGCATTGACCCGGGCCCACAGCACTCCCGGATGCTGTTCCAGCGCCCGCTCCACACGACGGGCAACGGCCACGCCCCCGGCCCCGTGCACACCGGACACCGTGATGTAACAGCGCCCGGACGTCCACCACACCTCGCGGCGAGGCTCCTCAAGAAGACTCTCCGCCAGCCCCCAGGCAGCCCGCGCACCTGCCGCCACGTGAGAAGCAACGCCCGACACGATCGGCCCGAGGAAGGGAAGCACCCCCACATTCGAGACGGCATCCGGTGACATGAACCGTGCCTCCTCGATGTAAAGCGGTCACGCGAACTCTAGGAAGCAGTCTGGGTGAAACCCATGAAACCAGCGAGACGGGATAGACCACCAGTAAGGGGCCCAAATAGCTCATGATCGAATAGGCGAGGCGATACCCATGCCCCCCACGTCCCGAAGTCACTTCCCTTCCAGTACCGGAACCGCTGCCCCAGGCGAGCGCCTGGCCCAGCCCCCTCCCGAAGACACCCCACCGTCAGCCAAGCGGCGCACGATCACGTTGACCGTGCCCTCCACCGACCAGATCACGACCGGAGCCCTGAACGCCGCCCTGCTCCCCGTCACCGTCGCCCGGCAGGTCCTCCCCGCCAAACGAGGCCTCCCGCTCTACCTGGGCCTGGGCGTCCTCGGAGCCGCAGACGTCCTGGAATGGCCAGTCGCCATCGGCATCGGCATCGGCTACGCCGTCCTGCGCCACGGCGGCATACTCTCCGGCCGGCCAAGCTCCACCCCGGCTGCCCAGCCGTCTGCAAAAACCGAGGAGGAGAAGAACACCATGACCACCGCACGCGAGATCATGACCCCGGACGCGACCTGCATCGGAGCCAAGGAAACCATCCTGGACGCGGCAAGGAAGATGACCGAACTCGGTGTCGGAGCACTGCCCATATGCGGCATCGACGAAAGGCTCAAAGGAATGCTCACTGACCGCGACATAGTCGTGAAGGTCCTCGGCGCCGGCAACGACCCCGCGCAGGTGAAGGCCGGTGACCTCGCCCAAGGCGAAGTGGTGACCATCGGCGCCGACGACGATGCAAGCGAGATCCTGCGCACGATGTCCTCCCACAAGGTCCGTCGGCTGCCGGTCATCGACGGCCACATCCTCGTCGGCATCGTCGCCCTGGCCGACGTGGCCCGCGCCCTGCCGGACACCAAGGTGGGCGACCTACTCGAGACACTCTCGATGGACTAGAACCCCTCCACCCGCCCTCAAGGCGATGTCGACCGGCAGTTCACCTAATGCGTGAGCACGCGCACGGCCCCGGCAACCCCGGTGCGGCATTGACCTGCGCCGTTCTCCTGATGCCAAGGGGACCACGACCGGTTGATGATGTCGTCGCCCATGCTGCCTGGACGCCGGTCATGCGAGCCTGGCATTGGCAGGGGCGCGGGCGCGGTCAGTAGAGGTAAGGCGCGACAGGGCGCCTATCACGAGGAGCTCGACTCGATCGGGGACGGTCTGGTGGAGATGGCGCGGCTGGCCGACTCGGCGATGGGCCGGGCCCCCAGCGCGCTGCTCGATGCCGGCCTCAGCTGGCTGAGAACGTCATCTCGGCCGACGACCGGGTCGATGACCTGCAGCGCGATCTGGAGAGCAGGGCGATTGCCCTGCTGGCGTGTTAGCAGCCGGTTGCCACGGACCTGCGGATCGTTGTGACCTGACCGCGGACCCTCACGCTAGGAGCCTCAAACTGCCTTCGACGCACCCATAGGTACCGCCGCGCCTGAGCGATCTGCACTGAGAGGGCCCACCCGTGCCATATGAGCCACAGCTGACGTCACGCAAGCCGGCGGTGTAGTGCGCGCGGCGGACGTCGGCTCGCCCTTACGTTTCGTTGGTCTTGCCAGAACCGGCTACTTCTTCCGAACGCTCCTTCGCTTCTTCCTTCGCCTTGCCGCGTACGACCCACGTGGCTCCGCCGACGGCGAGCGCGATCGGCCACTCGAGAGCACCCGCGACGGTGAGCGCGCCCAGACCGCCGTAGAAGAGCAGGTCCTTCCTCCGCACCGCGGGCAGTCGTGAGGTCATCTGCTGCACGTTTGCCTTCAGATCTTGCGGGGTGAAGTAAGGAAGGGGCACCTCACGATGGGCGGTGTGCATGTGCAGAACCTGTCCCTCGTGCTCGGTCTTCTTGTGTTCCTCTTCCTGCGCCGCGGCCGACGGCGCCGTTTCAGCTGCACTGGCCATCTCGACCACTCATTTCGACTCAAGAGGATGAAGTGGTTCGTTTCCATTCTGCCGTCTCTGCAGCCCGGACGATACGAAGAGCCGTCGCGGGACTCGCCCCGGGAACGGGCATGAAGGCCGCCGCTGCAAGCCTGCGGAGGACGGCGCTGCTGAGGCGCGTCCCTACCGCGGGGTCGGCCCCGTTATCGGTAGGTCGATCCCGTGTCGCCGGTTTCACGGGTTTCACTCAGAGACGGGGCGCGCCGCGTGGGCCTGCGGGCAGCATGGCTGCTACGCAGCGCACCCGCCTACCCGAGCGTGATGACCGCCCCCACTCACACAGCGCACGACCTGCGGGACCTGGTCGGCAAGCTCACCCCGGCACAGTGACCTCAGGACCTGCCGGGAGCACAGCGGCGATGCCGCTGCCGAGGACGAGCGTGACCATGTCCTCCCTGGCAGTTGGACTGGTCCGGTGAAACGCTGTCCGAAGACAGCAGCCGCCGGTGCGGCGCTTCTTCGTGCCCGCCCGGCCGGGAGCAGGGAGGCGCAGGCGATGCAGGGTGACCCCGAGGTCGTGGAGTTCCGCAACGAGCAGCTGACTGCCGAGCTGACCGCGATCAATCAAGCGAAGGAACGAAGTCGAGCGAAGGATCAACGCGTTGAACAACTCCCGGGCCGTGGCCACGAGGTTCGACATGCGGGCCTACGTCTTCCACCGGAACAATCGCCGTCGCAGCGATTCTCCTACGGCTTCCTATCCGACCCGATTCGCCGACGGCAATCCAATAAGGCAACTGCATTGGCACCTCCCAGGCCCCCAGGGCCTGGAGGCGCGTCGCTGGGCCCCAGAAGATCCGCCGAACAGGTCCTAGCTGGGAAGACTCGTCGTCCGAGCGCTCGTGCAGTTGACCGAGCACTTGGGAGAGGTCCGCGGAGGACGGCTTGGGGCGCGGCCGGCGGGCGTCGGCGCGGGTCTGGGCGGCATAGGGGCCGTAGTGCCGGACGCCGCGAGGGTCGACCGTGCCGTTGCGGCGGATCTCCCGGCTGATCGTGGACAGGCTGCGGCCCAACTCGGCGGCGATCGCCCGCACGGTGGCCTTCTCCCGAAGCCGGTCAGCGATATGGATCCGGTCTGCCTCGCGCAGGTAGCGGGAGTGAGCGGGCGGGGGGGACAACACCGCCCCCCCCCCCCCCCCCCACCACCCCCCCCCCCCCCCCCCCCCCCCCCCCCCCCCCCCCCCCCCCCCCCCCCCTCTCCCCCCCCCCCCCCCCCCCCCCCCCCCCCCCCCCCCCCG
>NZ_JBHWKX010000039.1:0-2704 GCF_042730885.1 Streptomyces sp. NPDC059909 | reverse complement strand
GGTGTCCTTCTCCCAAGGCTGGTCAGCGGTATGGCTCTGTTCTGCCTCGCGCGGGGGGTGGGAGGGAGTGGGGGGGGGCGCCATTGGGGGGGTCGGTGCCCCCCCGGCGGTCCTGCCGGACGCTGCGCGGCCGTTACGCCAACGCTTTCCCGTCCGGATGTTGATCCCGACGATCCGGCACGCCTCCACGTTGCTCACGCCCTGCTGCATGAGGTGAAAGTAGACGCGCCGTTCCTCGGTCAAGGGACGACGTCCCCCGTTGACCGAACGGTCCCGGATCTCGAAGTCCATCGCACTCCCCGAGCTGGGGTGTTGCGACGACCACTAGAACGCAGGGACTCGCTGCGGGGGCCTTTTCGCTGGTGGGCGCGGACGGTTTCGAACCGCCGACATCTGCTTTGTAAGCCTGGCGCTGATCGTGGACGAGTTCTCGCTGGTCACTAGTCGCCCAAGGGGGCTGGGCATGCTGACCGGTATCTGCGCCGCCATGTGCCCCGAGTGACCGTGGCTGACCGCTCGATCTGGCACGGATCTGGCACGGGCTATTCGCCGTCGCACCGCTCCAGAACCAGGCTCGCGGACCCGTCTTCAAGTCCGTTGTTGTCCTCCAGGTGCAGATGAGCCCCGTCGGGTGTGCCGTCCTGCGCGAGTGTGAGCAGATGGCCGGCCAGAGTCTTCCGCCCTGCGGCGTTCGCCTCGATGACGATCTCCCCGCCGAGGTTGCGCACCTCGATGCGCGCGCTCTCCTCCCACGTGAAGACTCTCGTGACCCCATCGGTCATCGTGTTGACGTGCGTGGTCGCTGGCGGAGCGCCGTTCGATTCGGAGGTCATGCCCAAGGATCACCCATCGACTGGGACGCGAGCCAGCAGGTTGCCGTAGGCGCGTGCTTTCCAAGTCTGTTGGTGGTGTGGTGAGCTCAGCGCGGGGCCGTTCACCTGCGTTCACGGAAGGACGGCTCTGGGATCGCCTCTCGCCTTTGGTCCCGTCTGAACGGCCGTGAACCCCGCTGAATGAGCCGGAACCTGAGACGGCCCTCGGCGCTGGCCCCGTAGGATCTCGGACAGCCACCCGCTTCGAGCTGACCGCCGCCACCAGGGAGTGACCGTGCCGAGTATCCCGGAGCTACAGGCAGGGGACACCGTACTGGTGACTGATGGTCCCTTCGTCCAGTTGACGGGTCCGGTCCTCGCCATTGACCGGGAGCGAAATCGCGTGCAGCTGGTTGTACAGGTCTTCGGAGACGACACGCGCATCGACGTACCCCTCGACGCGGTAGAGAAGGTGTCCGACGCCTGAGTGCCCACTCTGAGCTTGGGAATCACCGTGCCTCGGGGAGTCGTTGGCGGCCTGACCAGCGGCAACGGGTGTCAGGGCGAGCCGCACGGCTCTTCCTTGCACCCGCTGTTGACCGTGGTTTACCGGCCTGTCGGGCACGGATCGGGCACGGTCACCTTCTGATCCGTAGCTCTAGCCGGATCGGCCAGTGACGGCCATTCCGGCCGCTACTGGGCCCCAGAGGGACGTTACCGGGCGGGGGCAGTTGCTGGGGTTGCGGTACCTGGCTGCTGTACCGCAGGATCTCGACGGGGGTGAGCATGGAACGGCATGTGCTGGAAAAGCTGTTGGCCGGTGACGACGAGGTGTCCGCGGGCGCTCTGGCCGCGCTCCGCAGCGGCGCCACCTACAGCGTGTGGGATACGACGCATCCCGCAGAGCGGCATGCCGGGGTCTTTGCACTCCGACTTCGGCGCATGCGGCTGCACGGAGTCGAACCTCTTGGGCTGGAACGAATGGTGCAGCTCCTCCGCGAGCATGGCCGGCCGGTGCGCGGAGGGCTGATCGATTCTGTCGATCAGAAATGGACCTTCCTGTTCTACTTCACCGAAGACGGCAGCGCACTGGTGGCCTGCGCCCGCCTGCAGCGGTGGGTCGAGCGATCACCACTTTAGGAGCGAGGTGGGGCGACTTGGGGCCTGACCTGCGGCACGCCGACATCGACGGACACGGGCTCGGAGCACCGTCGGTGACCGCCGTTCCCCGTGGCTCCCCGCTCCATCTGGCGCGGTTGTGGCACGGGGAGCATCTGAGCCAGACGGAAACTGAGACGGTGCTAAACCCAGGGGAACGGGTGGAGCGCGTAGGCATTAGGGTGCCGCAATGATCAATGAGGCGGGGGCACGTCTGGGGGCCGAGGCTGCGCAGCATCTGGCCCGAACGGGGCTCTTTCGGTTCGAGGCCGGACTGACGGAAGCGGAGTTCGCTCGCATCGAGGGCGAGTACGGCTTCGAGTTTGCAGACGACCACCGAGCGTTCCTTGCCGCGGGCTTGCCGGTCAATACCCCTCCCGAGGAGGGGCAGACGTGGACCAAGCCGTGGCCCGAATGGCGCGGGACGACCCGGATAAGCTACGCGCATCAATGGCGGTCACAGTAGCTATCGGGTGTGACATGAGGCCCAGGGGCTTGCACCCACCGCGCGGGCGAGCAATCACCGCTTTAGGAGAGAGGCTGGCGCCTAGGACGGGTGACCTGCGGCTTCGATGGCCGAGCTACCGGGTACGAACGCGCCCGTAACCCACCCTCGTTGTCTCGGCAACGGGTGAAACGAGGCTCAGCCAAGATTTCCGTGAAGCCGATCATGAGGCCGCCGTGGTCGTGACTCTGTGTTGTCGGCGGTCGGCGGCCACGAGCAGGACCCGCTT
>NZ_JBHWKX010000038.1:0-71591 GCF_042730885.1 Streptomyces sp. NPDC059909 | reverse complement strand
GCTACGACCCCGTCACCCACCAGGCCAACAACAAGATCAGCACGCCCGCCGACACGCCTCTGGCGGCATAGAGGTTGACTCAGGAAACTCATGCGGCCGCCCAGGGCAGCAGGGACACGTGCACGGCGTCCTCACCGGTCTCGCCGCCGACGGTCCGGATCGCCCGGTCCGCCTCGTGCAGCGGGAAGGTGTGGGTGGCCAGCTTCTCCAGCGGGAACCGGCCCGACGCCAGCTGTTCCAGGGCGAGTTCGCAGGAGCGGTAGCTGTGGCCGCGGGCGCTCTTGAGCGCGATGGACTTCTCGGTGAGCTTCTTCAGCGGGAAGTCGGGGAACGCGGCGAGTTCGCCCTGGGAGACCATGACGCCCTCGCGCCGCTTGAGCGCGTTGATGCCGAGCAGCACGGGCGAGGTGCCCGCGCCCGCCGTGCAGTCGAGGACCACGTCGACACCGTGGCCGCCGGTGAGCTCCTTGACCCGGGTCAGCGCATCCTCCTCCAGGACGTCGATGACGTGGTCGGCGCCGAGCTCCTTGGCGAGCGCCAGCCGGGCGGCGTCCCGGGTGGTGCCGGTGACGATGATCCGCGAGGCGCCGGCCTGCTTGCAGGCCACGACCTGGGAGAGCCCCTGCTGGCCCGGCCCCTGGATGAGCACGGTGGTCGCATAGCCCACGCCCGCGGTCACCAGCGCCCACTCGATGCCGTTGGACAGCGGCGTGACCAGGCCCGCCAGCTCGGCGGAGACCCCGTCGGGCACCTTGTGGGTGACCGCGTTCCACGGCAGGTACAGGTACTCGGAGAAGCCGCCCCACAGCGTGCCGGGCTTCTCGCAGGAGGTGTAGCCGTAGCGTCGCGCATCGGGGTTGGTGCGCCAGTCGGTCGTCTCGCAGTGCCGGTACTCGCCGGCGTGGCACCAGGCGCAGCGGAAGCAGCCCACGTAGTGCTCGACGAAGACGCGGTCGCCCTCGACCAGGCCCTTGCGGGCGGTGAACTCCTTGCCCGCCTTGGCGATGATGCCCACGTTCTCGTGCCCCATGATCACCGGGTCGGCGAACGGGGGCTTGCCGTACATCTTCACGTCGGTGCCGCAGATCCCGGCGACCTCGACCTTCAGCAGTGCGCCGTCCGCCGGAACATCCGGCATCGGCAGCTCGCGCATCTCGGTGACGCCCGGCGCCGTCCTGACCGCAGCCCGCACTGTTTCTGCCATGACCCCTCCTAGAGGTGGAAGCCGTCGTAGAGGCAGCAGTCTATGGACTGATGGACTAACCATGCTACCTTCCGGCCATGACGGAAGCTCAACTACGGACAGTCACCCGGACCCAGGGCAACAACCAGGCGCTGAAGACCGGAGCCGTCGCGCCCCACGGCTTCTCCTTCGCCTTCGAGGAAGTCCCCGTCCTCGTACACGCATTCCGCCGCATGGTCCGCGAACACGCCTACGACATCAGCGAGATGGCGCTCACCACCTACCTGGTGGCCAAGGAGCACGGCGCACGCTTCACGGCCGTACCGGCCTTCCTGGTGCGCGGCTTCCACCACGGCGCGATCCACCACCACACCGCGGCCCCCGTCACCGACCCCAAGGACCTCGAGGGCCGCCGGGTCGGCGTCAACCGCGGCTACACCGTCACCACCGGAGTGTGGGCCCGCTCCGTGCTGCAGGAGGAGCACGGGGTCGACCTGTCCAAGGTCACCTGGGTGCTCTCCGGCGACGAGCACGTGGCCGACTACGCACCTCCGGGCAACGTGGAGTCCCTGGAGCCGGGCCGCAGCGTGGAAGAGGCCCTCACGGCAGGCGACCTGGCGGCCGCGATCGGCATCGAGCCGGAGTCCGAGCAGGTCGTCCCGCTGCTGCCGGACGCCGAAGAGGCCGGCTACCGGGCGCTCACCGAGCACGGCCTGTTCCCCATCAACCACCTGGTGGTCGTCCGCGACGAGCTGCTGGAGGAGAATCCCGAACTGGCAGCCCAGGTCTTCGATGCCTTCGCCCGCTCCAAGCAGGCGTACGTCGAGCGGCTGCAGGCCGGCGAGGGCAGCACGCCCACCGACGCCATGCACCGGCGGGTCATGGAGCTGACCGGCAGCGACCCGCTGCCGTACGGGATCGAGCCCAACCGGGGCGTGCTCGAGGCGCTGCTGCGGCACGCGGTCGACCAGCAGATCCTGCGCCGCCCGCGGCCGCTGGAGGAGCTGTTCGCCCCCGCCACCCGGGATCTGGCGGGCTGAGCCCGTACGCACCGTACGGAAAGACACGGGAGGAATCTCCATGCGCATCGCCATCGCCGGGGACCACAACGGCTTCGCGCTCAAGGGCCGGCTGGTCACCTGGCTCACCGAGGCCGGCCACACGGTGGGGGACCTGGGCAGCCATACGCCCGAGGAGGTCGACTACCCCGCGCTGTGCGTGCAGGTGTGCACGCAGGTCATCGAGGGCACGGCCGACCGCGGCATCGTGCTCGGCGGCAGCGGGCTGGGCGAGACCATCACCTGCAACAAGATGCCGGGCATCCGCGCCGGGCTGTGCCACGACCTGTGGTTCACGCAGATCTCGCGCGGCAACAACGACTCCAATGTGCTGGTCCTGCCCGCCAAGGTGCTGGGAGACAAGGAGGCCGAGGAGATCGTGGAGACCTGGCTGACCACCCCGTTCAAGGGCGGTGTCCACCGGCGCAGGCTGGCCCAGATCGCCGCCCTGGAACAGCAGGGCTGACCGTCCGGCCCCGGGGCGACCCGGGGCCGGCGGCCGTTCACTCCCCGGAGAGGAAGGACAGGATCCGCTCCGGGGCGGTCTTGTCCGTCTGCTCGGCGACCGGGGCATCCCAGTACTGGTTGACCGGCAGGCACTCCTGCAGGTAGCGCGCCGCCGAGGGCGCGTGCGAGGTGTCCTCGCCCGGCACGATCAGCGCCGGCACCCGCAGGGTGAGCAGGTCCTCCGGCTCGGCGCCGGGCACGGTGTCCCGGTCGAACAGCAGCCGGGCGCTGCCGGTCACCAGGGTGCGGTACCGCTCCGGATCGCAGGCGGCGTACTCCTTGGCGAACTGCGCATCGTGGCGCAGCACATGGGCCCAGGGCCCCACCCGCGGGTCCTTCGAGAAGCCCGCCTCGGTGGACTGCGCCAGCTCCACCACGCCCTGCAGCCCGTGCCCGGCCGCGTAGGCGAGGTGGGCGTCGAAGCGCTGGTGCTGCTTGCGCCGGTAGTGCACCCCGCCGGCCGGCGAGTACAGCACCATGCCCGCCACCCGCTCGGGCCGGGCCACGGCGAATGCGGCCGCGGTGGAGCAGCCGACGCAGCCGCCCATCAGGTACGCCTGGTCGATGCCCAGGTGGTCCAGCAGGCCGAGGCCCTGCCGCACGTACCCCTCCCAGGACAGGCGCTCGAGCCGGCCGCCGGAGCGGCCGGACTCGCGCCGGTCGAAGGTGATGCAGGTGTAGTGCTCTGCCAGGCGGTCCAGCAGGCCGAGCCGGCGGTAGATGCCGGTGGTCTGCCAGGCCTCCAGGCTGGAGTCGAAGCCGCCGGGCGAGAACATCAGCAGCGGCGGCCCGTCCCCGGTGACCTCGTAGCGGGTGGTGATCTCGTCGACGACGGCGGTGGGCACCGCTCAGCCCTCCTTGTCCGCGGGCGGCACGGGGATGCCGCCGGCGATCTGCCGGGCGGAGCGCACGTCCTGGCTGTAGGCGGTGAGCGCGTCCAGGGCGATGCGCGCGACGTTGGCATACGTCAGCGGCGGGTCGTCCACCGCCTTGGCGGAGTAGCCGATGGCGGCGTTCGCCATGCGCATCCGGCCGTCCAGCCAGGGGCCGCCGCCGAAGCCGCCCACCACCGGCACCGAGACCGCGGCGGCCACCGCAGCGCCCACCAAGGGCCCGGAGTTGGTGAAGTTCAGCAGGACGGCGCCCGCCTCCTCCAGCCGCTTGGCCTCGGCGACCATCGCCTCCAGCATCTCCTCGGGCACCTGCTCGGCGGCCGAGGGGACGCCCCGGTACTCCACGCCGTAGCGCAGCGCGGTCTGCGGGGTGATGCCGAACTGGGCGAACACCGGGATGCCGGCCCGGGTGACGGCCTCGACCGCCTCCGGGTGGTCGGCGGCGCCGTCCAGCTTGACCAGGTCGACGCCCGCCTCCTTGGCGAAGCGGATCGCCGCCTGCACGGCGGCCGCGCTGCCCTCCTGGAGCGGCCCGTAGGGGAAGTCCGCACTCAGCAGGGCGTGCCGGGTCCCGCGCCGCACCGCCTTGGTGACCACCAGCATCTCGTCCATGGTGATCTCCAGGGGGTTGGCGTGCCCCCACAGGTTCACCCCGACGGTGTCGCCGACCGAGATCAGGTCGACTCCGGCCCGGTCGGCGATGCAGGCCATCTGGTAGTCCCAGGCGACCACGCCGACGATCTTGCGCTGCTGCTCCTTCATGCGCTGCAGCGCGGGCAGCGTCACCTTGTCATCCAACTTGTCATCCAACGGTTCCACGCTCCTTTCGTGCTCCCAGGCGGGGGCGCCGCCCCGCTAGACCCGCAGCGCGGTGAGCAGTTCGACGACATCGCCCTCGTCCGCGGACAGCAGCAGCACCCGGGCGTACGGGCGCAGGGCGGCGACGGCCTCGTCGACCTCGAATCCCTCGCCGAGCACCACGCCGGCCGTGGTGATACCGCGCCGTCGGCAGATGCGGCCGATCTCGGCGGCCACCCGGTGCCCCCGGTCCTCCGTGGCCAGCACCACCACCACATCGGTGCGGGCGATCACCCCGTCCAGCGGGACGGGGGTGCCGTCCAGCCGGTGCAGGGTCTCGGTGCTGACCGCGGTGTAGAACCGGGCGTCGGCCCACGGGAGGGCAGCGAGGTGGTGGGCCACCCCGGCCGCACGGTCGTCGAGGGCGACGATCCGCGCGGACCGGGCGGGGGCGATGGGCACATCGATACGGAAGCGGGACTCGTGGGCCGAGGCGGCCCTGGCGCTCTCGCTCAGCTGCACGGTGGCCTGACTCATGGCTCAGACCGTGGTCTGCGGGGTGCCCGGCACGAGCTTGACCGCGTCCCGGCAGGAGTCCAGGAAGGACTCCGCCTGCGGCAGGACGACCGCGGCCGAGCGGACCTTGTGGTGCTCAGGGTCCACGCCGGGCGGGGTCACGCCCTCGTCGCGCAGGGCGAGCGCCGCCTTCCGCAGCTTCTGGCGGGCCTTGATGATGCCGCTGTCCGCCGGGACCAGGCGCTCCTTGCTGCGATCGACGATCGGGCCCATGGACTCCTGGAGGGAGGCGTCCTGCATGGCGATGCCGGCGACGCCGGAGTAGGTCTCGCCGCGCTTCTGCGCCTCGCGGTCGATCAGGTAGTCGTTGTCCATGTTGGCCATCGGCCGGTAGGTGCCGGGGATGGTCTTGCTGTGGACGCCGTGGCCGTCGATCATCGCCTGCCGCTCGGTCTCGGTGAGCGCGCGGACGGGGTGGTAGTCGAAGGAGTACGTCCAGCAGTTCTCGTCGTCGATGGGCACCCAGAAGTGGCCGTGCACGGGATGGTCGCCGCGCGGCGGGACCATGGTGAACGCCGGCATGACCCAGGGGGTGATGCGCCAGTAGTACTTGCCCTCCTCGGCGTTGCGCCGGGCGCCGACGAACAGGCCGCCCTCGGTGTCGGCGACCTCGAAGAAGGGCTTGGTGTCGTTCAGGTTGTACTCGTTGCCCTTGGCGCCCTTGAAGAGCGGATCGCTCTTGAGGCCCCCGGAGTGCAGGAAGGTGACGTGGCTGGAGTCGATGCCGCCCTCGAAGGCCTGCAGCCAGTTGCACTGCTGCCAGCGCTTGGAGGTGTAGGTCTGCTCCTCGGGCACGTGGACCCACTCGAACTCGGGCGGGTCGGGCTGGGTGGCGCGGTCACCCATGTACGTCCACAGCACGTCGCCGATCTTGACCAGCGGGTACGAGGTGAGCTTGACGTTCTCGCAGAAGCTGGAGTTGTCGGCCTCGGAGGGCACCTCGGTGCACTGGCCGGTCACGTCGTACTTCCAGCCGTGGTACGGGCAACGCAGGCCGGAGCCCTCGTTGCGGCCGAACCACAGGGAGGCGCCGCGGTGGGCGCAGAACTCGTCGATCAGGCCGTAGCGGCCCTGGCTGTCCCGGAAGGCGATCATGCGCTCGGACAGCAGCTTGACCCGCACCGGCGGGCAGTCGTTCTCGGGCAGCTCCTCGGCGAGCAGCGCCGGGATCCAGTACTGCCTGAACAGCTCGCCCATCGGCGTGCCAGGGCCGGTCTGGGTGAGCAGCTCGTTGATGTCTTTACGGAGCACGGACGTTTCCCTTCGGATGCTGGCCCCGGACGGGGCGGCTGCTTCAGCGGGCATTACGCGGGGGTCAGGACTCCGGCGGGATATCCACTGTCAGTCCCGACAGCTCCTGGGTGAGCGTGATCTGGCAGGCCAGGCGGCTGGTCTCGCGCCGCTCGGCGACCGCCAGGTCGAGCAGGTCGTCCTCCATGTCGCCGGGTGGGCCGACGCGTTCGGCGAACTCTTCGCGCACCCACACGTGGCACGTGGCGCAGGACTGGTTGCCGCCGCACTCGGCGAGGATTCCGGGGACGCCGTTGCGGACTGCGGCGGACATCACGGAGTCGCCGGGCTGCGCATCGACGATGTGCTGAGGCCCGTCGGAGCCGACGAAGATGACCTTCGGCAAGGTCCCTACCTCTTCTCGAAGTTGACCGTTCCCGGACCGGCAGGGCACGGGCTGACATCCACTACCCTGACCGATGGTCTGTCCATTAGACCAGACGCTGGAACGGAGAAACAAGAGACCGGAAGGGGCTCCGCCATGACCCGCACCCGGACACTGGTGCTGCTGCGCCACGGCGAGAGCCGCGGAAACGCCCGCGGCGTCTTCACCGGCTGGATCGACGTACCCCTCACCGCGCACGGCGAGGAACAGGCCCGCGAGGCCGGCTCCTTGCTGCGCACCCACGACCTGCGCCCCACCCGCGCCCACAGCTCGGCCCTCACCCGCGCCGCCCACACCTGCACCCTCACCCTGGCCGCTGCCGGCTGCCCGGACACCGCGCCCGCCCACACCTGGCGGCTCAACGAGCGCCACTACGGCGCCCTGCAGGGCCTGGAGCGGCGAGCCGTGTGCGAGCAGTACGGGGAGGAGGCCTACCGCCGCTGGCGCCGCTCCGTCGACGCCGTACCGCCCCCGCTGCCCGCCCACGAGGCGGTCGCCTACGCCGAGGACCCGCGCTACGGCGGCTTCGGGTTGGCGCGGCTGCCGCGCGCCGAGTCGCTCGACGACGTGCGCGCCCGCCTGCTGCCGTACGTCACCGAGGCGATCGCCCCGCAGCTCGCGGCCGGGCACACCGTCCTGGTCACCGCCCACAGCAACTCGCTGCGCGCCCTGGTGGCCCACCTGGACCGGCTGACCCCGCAAGAGACCGAGGAACTGAACATTCCGACCGGCATGCCGCTCTGCTACGAACTGGACGAGCAGCTGCTCCCGGTGGTGCGCGGCGGGCGCTACCTCGACCCGGAGACCGCACAGGCAGCTGCCAAGACCGTGGCTGAACAGGGACTTTGAGGACGGGGAGCCGGAGTCTGCAGATCCGTTGACGGCCACCCACAGTGGACTTATGGTTCTACCAATTCAAGCTTCCGTACGTCTCCTTCAACGGCGGACCAGACCAGGAAGGGCCCCGATGTCCAAGGACGCCATCGTCGACGACAAGCTGGCAGCGAAGTTCGCCACCGAGAAGGACTCCCCGTACACGCGCTGGGTCGCGGACGAGGGTCTCGACATCATCGCCGCCCACTACATTCCGGACCTGCGCACCGTGGAACTCAAGCCCTGGGAGCGGCGCGGCGGGCGCGGGGTCTTCATCAACCACGAGGCCACCCGCACCTCCAACGACTGCTATGTGTGTGAGATCCCGGCCGGCGGCGAGCTGGCCCCGCAGCGGCAGCTGTTCGAGGAGATGATCCTCGTGCTGGACGGCCAGGGCTCCACCCGCGTGTGGAACGACGCCGGGGCCTCGGTGACCTTCGAGTGGCAGACCGGCTCGATCTTCGCCATCCCGCTCAACGCCCACCACCAGCACTTCAACGGCTCCGGCCAGAAGGCCGCGCGCTTCGTGTCCTCGACGAACATGCCGCCGGTCATCAACCTCTACGGCGACCCCGAGTTCGTCTTCAACACCTCGCGCGATTTCCCGGACCGCTTCAACGGCGAGCCCGACTACTTCTCCCCCAAGGGCGAGCAGAAGGGCCTGCTGCTGGACACCAACTTCGTGGCAGACTCCGTCACCCTGCCGCTGGTGGAGGCCAAGGAGCGCGGCGCCGGCGGCGGCCACATCCGCTTCGCCATGGCCAAGGGCTCGATGAACAGCCACATCTCACAGTTCCCCACCGCCACGTACAAGAAGGGCCACCGGCACGGCCCCGGCGCCCACGTCATCATCCTCTCCGGAGAGGGCTACAGCCTCATGTGGCCCGAGGGCGAGGAGCCGCGGCGCTACGAGTGGGGCCCCGGCTCCCTCATCGTCCCGCCGAACATGTGGTTCCACCAGCACTTCAACACCAGCACCGAGCCCAGCCGCTACCTCGCCTTCAAGCACGAGGTGGTCTCCGTGCGCAACGCCCAGGGCGTGCCCAAGGCGTGGATCAGCCAGCGCATCGGCGGCGACCAGATCGACTACGCCGACGAGTCCACCTTCGTCCGCGAGACCTTCCGCGAAGCCCTCGCCAAGCACGGCATGACCCCGCAGATGGACGCGATCTACGAGTCGGAGCTGGAGACCCTCCCGCCGCTGCCCGGCGCCGATGCCTGACCACGGAGGCCATGGAGCACGCCCGCACCGGCCCCCGGAGCGCACCGTCCACGCCGCGCACGTGCCTGCGCACACGCACGACCACGACGACGAGCCCCTGGGCCCGATCGAGGACAACCCGATCTGGCAGCAGGACAACGTCACACTGCACAGCGTGGGCATCGACATCGGCTCCTCCGGTACGCAGGTGCTGTTCTCCCGGATCCGGCTGCGGCGCATCGGCGAGGAGCTGACCAGCCGCTACCACGTCGTGTCCCGGGAAACGCAGTACCTGTCACCGGTGGCGCTGACCCCGTACGCCGGCGGCGAGCACATCGACGCCGCCCGGCTCGGGGAGGTCATCGACGAGGCGTACCGGGAGGCCGGGGCCGACCCCGGACAGATCGACACCGGGGTCGTCATCCTCACCGGGGAGGCACTGCGGCGGCACAACGCGGAGGCGATCGCCGGTGTCCTGGCCGAGCGAGGCGGCCAGTTGGTTACCGCCACCGCGGGCCACCACATGGAGGCCATGCTGGCGGCGTACGGCTCCGGTGCCGCCCGCCGCTCCTACGAGCAGCGGCAGCGGCTGCTGGTCGTGGACATCGGCGGCGGCACCACCAAGCTCGCCGTGGTCGAGGGCGGACGCGTGCTCTCGACCGCGGCGGTCCACATCGGCGGCCGGCTCCAGGTGGCCGCCGAGGACGGACGGATCGTCCGCCTGGAGCCGGCCGGGCGCCGCCACGCGGCCCGGGCCGGCTTCGACTGGCGGCTGGGCGACACCGTCCGCCCCGAGGAACTGGACCGGGTCGCGGATGCCATGGCGGACGCCCTCGCGTCCGTGCTCCGCGGCTCACCCGAGGAGGACGGCCTGTACCTCACCGACCGGCTGGAGGATCCCGGCCGGCTGGACGGGGTGCTGTTCTCCGGCGGGGTGGCCGAGTACGTCTACGGGCGCGAGCAGCGCGACTTCGGCGACCTGGGCCGTCGGCTCGGGCACGCCGTGCGCCGCCGCCTCGAGGCCGGGGACATCCCCTGGCCGCTGCTGCCGGCCGGCGAGTGCATCCGCGCCACCGCGCTGGGCGCCTCGGAGTACAGCGTGCAGCTGAGCGGCAACACCGGCTGCATCACCGACCCGGACGCCCTGCTGCCGCGCCGCAACCTACCCGTGGTGCGCCCGCGCTGCCCGCTGGGCGAGAAGGTCGACCCGCAGGCCGTCGCCGGGGCCGTCCGCCGGCACCTGGCCGACCGGGAGGCCGACGGCGACGTGGCCCTGGCCATGGAGTGGAGCGGGCTGCCGGAGTACGGCCGGCTGCTCGCCTTCGCCACCGGCATCCGCGACGGCCTGGCCGAGCGTACGGCGGCGGGCAGGCCGCTGTACGTGTTCCTCGACGGCGATGTCGCGATGACGCTCGGCCGGCTGCTGCGCGAGGAGTTGGACGTGACCGCACAGCTGCTGGTGGTCGACGGACTCAGCCTGCACGACTTCGACCACATCGACATCGGCCGGGTGCGGCACCCCTCGCGCACCGTGCCCGTGACGATCAAGTCCCTGGTCTTCGGCGAAGATCCGCAACAGCCTTACTGACGGAGCGTCACCCCAGACTCGCCCCAGGCCCATAACGATGGGATAAATTCCGGACCTTATGGTTAGACCATAAGACCTCTCCTCTTGTTTCATGCAGTTGACGAACCCGGCTCCGGAACGTGAACAGCCCGGACCGGATCCCTGCCCCCACGTGCACGACGATCCCCGGCAATGACGTCCCAAGGAGCGTGCGATGCATCACCGAGTTCTCAGCGCCGGCCTGCTGGCTTCCGGTCTCCTGCTGGCCGGCTGCGGCACCCCTCCCTCCGCGAACACCTCGGACTCCAAGGAGTCCGAGGCCTACGCCAAGTACGAGGGCCTCACGGGAGAGGAGCGCACCGAGATGCTGCTGGCCGCGGCGAAGAAGGAGGGCGGGGTTCTCGACCTCTACACCTCCAACACCGACATCCAGGAGCTGGTCGACGGCTTCGAGAAGGCCTACCCCGGCATCAAGGTCAACGCCTTCCGCGCCAACTCCGAGACCGTCCTGCAGCGCATCCTGCAGGAGCACGGCGCCCGCAAGACGCGCAACGACGTCGTGGACACCAACGACATCGAGCTGCGGGCGATGAACGACGAGCAGCTCCTGCACGAGTACGAGGGCCCTGCTCTCGAGGGGCTGAAGCCCGAGGCGACCAAGCCGGAGGGCTGGACGGCCGAGCGCTTCAACGCCTTTGTCGTCGGCTGGAACACCAAGCTGGTCCCCAAGGGCAAGGAGCCGAAGAACTTCGCCGACTTCGCCGGCCCCGAGTGGAAGGGCAAACTGTCGGTCGAGCTCGGCGACTGGGACTGGTACATGTCCATGTCCACCTACCTCACCGAGGAAAAGGGCATGTCGCAGCAGGAGGTCGACGCCCTCTTCACGAAGATCGCCAAGAACGCCAGGCTGGCCAAGGGCCACACGGTCCAGGGCGAGATGCTGGGCGCCGGCCAGTTCAGCGTCGCCATGTCCGTCTACAGCCACACCATCGACAAGGCCGCAGAGAAGGGGGCCCCTGTGGCCTGGAGGCCTCCGGTCGAGCCGGTGATCATGCGGCCCAACGGCCTCGCGCTGATGAAGGAGCCGCGCCACCCGGCGGCCGCCCTGCTGTGGACGGACTGGGTGCTCACCGAGGGCCAGAAGGTCATCGCCGACTCCAAGCGGATCCCCGCGGCCAAGGAGGTCCCCGGCTTCAAGGACCCGATCCCGGCCGACACCGAGGTCTACAGCCTCGACAAGTCCGACGCCTCCGACAACCAGAAATGGAACGCCGCCTACGACGCCCTGCTTCGCGGCGTGCCCAAGGCCGGCTGACCCTCATCCTCACACTCCGGGAGACGCTCAATGATGAGCCGTTCCGCAGTCTCCGCCGCCGTGACAACCGCACTAGCGGCCATGACCCTCCTCACCGCCTGCGGGGGCACCACCCCGAAGGCCAGCAACAGCGGGGCCGACAAGGTCTACGAGAAGATCGCCGCGCTGCCCCAGGACAAGCAGCGCGCCGAGGCCCAGAAGACAGCCGAGTCCGAGGGCAACACCCTGTCCCTCTACACCTCCATGACCTCCGACATCGTCGGCCCGATCGCCAAGGCCTTCGAGAAGGACACCGGCATCAAGGTCGAGGTCTTCCGCGGCAACTCCGAGACGGTCCTGCAGCGGGCCGTCCAGGAGGCCCAGAGCGGGAAGTCCGGCGCCGACATCGTGGAGACCAACTTCGCCGAGCTGGACGCCCTGTCCAAGGAGGGCATCCTGGCGAAGTTCAACGGCGCCTCCCGCGACAAGGTGGACGACACGGGCAAGTTCCCGTACTGGACCGCCACCCGCCTGAACATCTTCCAACCCGCCTGGAACACCGACCTCATCAAGCCCGGCCAGGAGCCGAAGAGCTGGGAGGACCTGGCCAAGCCCGAGTACAAGGGTAAGATCACCCTCGAGGTCAGCGACTCCGACTGGTACGCCAACGTCACCACCTACTGGCTCGAGCACGGCAAGTCCCAGGCCGAGGTCGACGCGCTGTGGAAGAAGATCGCGGCCAACTCCAAGGTCGCCAAGGGCCACACCACGATGATGCAGTTCCTCATCGCCGGGCAGACGCCCATGGAGGCGATGAACTACACCTACATCACCGCCCGCGCCGCCGCCGGGGGCGCCCCGGTCGCCCACCTGCCCGAGAGCGGCAAGTCGACCATCCCCGCCTTTCCGCGACCCAACGGCGTCGGCATGCTCAAGGGAGCCCAGCACCCGGGCGCCGCCTGGCTGTTCTACGACTGGATGCTCACCGAGGGCCAGAAGGTGATCGTCGACCTGAAGCTGTCCCCCTCCACCAAGGTGCCCGGCGACAAGAGCCTGGAGGGCCTGACCATGGCCCCCTTCGCCGTGGAGGAGCTCACCGACGACAGCGCGAAGTGGGACGAGAAGTACGACGCGCTGCTGCGCGGCGCCAAGACCCTGGAGAAGTAACGCCGTGGCTGTGACCTCTACCCCTGCCAAGCCCGCCGCGCCGCCGGGAACACCGCCCGCGGCGCGGGCCTCCCGGCTGCCGGGCCTGCTGCGCAAGCAGCTCAACCTGCAGACGCTGCTGGTGGGCGTAGCCATCGTGATCGTCGGCTACCTCGCCATCGTGCCGCTGGGCTACCTGCTGCACGACACCTTCGTCGACTCCGACGGCGTGGGCGTCTCCTTCGACGCCTTCGCCCGCGCCTACAGCGGCAACTCGCAGGCCGGCACGATGCTGGCGAACTCGCTGTGGTTCGCCTTCGGCTCGGCCGTGCTCGCGCTGGTCGTCGGGACCGCGCTGGCATACGTGCAGGTGCGCACGGACACCCCGTTCAAGGGGCTGTTCTTCGCCGCCTCCATGGTGCCGCTGATCGTCCCCGGCATCCTGTATGCCACTTCGTGGATCTTCCTCGCCGACCCGGAGAGCGGGCTGCTCAACTCCCTCGTCTTCGAGCCGCTGTTCGGCACCTCGCCAGTCAACATCTACAGCATGTGGGGGATGATCTGGGTCCAGGGCCTGCACCACGCCCCGGTCGCCTTCCTGCTCATGGTCGCCGCGTTTCGCGCCATGGACCCCTCCCTGGAGGAGTCGGCGGCCATGTCCGGGGCCGGCACCTGGACGGTGCTACGGCGCATCACCGTGCCGCTGCTGCGCCCGGCGACCATCTCCGTGGCTCTGCTGATGTTCGTGCAGTCCCTGGAGAGCTTCGAGGTGCCAGCCCTGCTCGGTCTGCAGAACGGCACGTACGTGTTCACCAGCCGGATCTACTTCGTGCTGCGTGCCTACCCCATCGACTACGGCGCCGCCGGCGCCTACGCCCTGGGGCTGCTGCTGATCGCCGCGGCCGGCGTGCTGTTCGCCCAGTGGCTGCAGCGCTCCTCGCGCAACTATCAGACGGTGACCGGCAAGGCGTTCCGCCCGCGCCCGGTCGACTTGGGCAAGGCCAAGCCGTGGGTCGGCGCGGGCGTGCTGGCCTACTTCCTGGTCACCGTCGTGCTGCCGGTGGTCGTGCTGTTCTACGCCTCGCTGCTGAAGTTCTACACGGCGCCCAACAGCAAGACGCTGTCGACGATGACCCTGGCCAACTACAAGCGCGTGTTCGAGATGCCGCAGGCCCTCAACGCGCTGGAGAACTCGGTGATCGTCGGCGTCGGCGCGGCGACCGCGGTCATGCTGCTGACCGCGGTGGCCTCATGGGTCGTGCTGCGCACCAAGGCCAAGGGGCGGCAGGTACTGGACGTGCTGGCCTTCACGCCGATCGTCATCCCCGGCCTGGTGCTGGGTCTGGCACTGTCCTTCGTCTATCTGCGCATGCCGCTGCCGATCTACGGCACGCTGCTGATCCTGTTGATCTCGTACTGCACCCGTTACCTGCCGTACGGGATGCGCTATTCCTCGGCGGCGATGTCCCAGATGTCGCCCGAGCTGGAGGAGTCCGCCCATGTGTCGGGGGCGTCCTGGTTCCAGACCTTCCGGCGCGTGCTGCTGCCGCTGATGAGCAGCGGCATCCTCGCCGGCTGGGTCTACATCCTGGTCGTCTCCTTCCGCGAGTTGTCCTCCACGATCCTGCTCTACAGCCCCGGAACCGAGGTTCTGTCGGTGCTCATGTGGGAGCAGTTCGAAAACGGTCAGTTCACCACGCTCGCCGCGATCGGCGTGCTGATGGTGGTGCTGCTCGTCGTCCTCGTCGCCGGCGCCTACCGCGTCGGGGCCCGCTTCGGGCTGCAGAACGACTGAACAGGTCCGGAACCGGAGGAAATCCCATGCTGACAGTCTCATCCCTGAAGAAGAGCTATGAAGGCCCCTCGCGGCGCCAGAAGCACAAGGAGGACGACACACGCACCTATGCCGTAGGCGGGATCGATTTCGAGGTCGAGGACGGCGAGCTGTTCACCCTGCTCGGCCCCTCGGGCTGCGGCAAGACCACCACGCTGCGCTCCATCGCAGGCCTGGAGAAGCCCACCGCCGGACGCGTCGCCCTCGGCGACCGGGTCCTGTTCGACGACGAGCAGGGCATCAACCTGCGGGCCAATATGCGCGGCTTCGGCATGGTCTTCCAGTCCTACGCCATCTGGCCGCACATGACGGTGTTCAAGAACGTTTCCTTCCCGCTGGAGGTCCTGCCCCGCGCGCAGCGGCCCTCCCGTGAGCAGATAGAAAAGCGCGTGACCGAGGTGCTGGAGGTCATCGAGCTGGGGGCGTATGTCTCCCGCCCGGCCACCAAGCTCTCCGGCGGCCAGCAGCAGCGCCTGGCGCTGGGCCGCGCCCTGGTCACCCGGCCCGAGCTGATGCTGCTGGACGAGCCGCTGTCCAACCTGGACGCCAAGCTGCGCGAGTCCATGCGCTTCGAGCTCAAGCGCCTGCAGCGCGAGCTGAACATCACCGCGATCTACGTCACCCACGACCAGTCCGAGGCGCTGGTGATGTCCAACCGCATCGCGGTGATGAACCAGGGCCGCATCGAGCAGATCGGCAGGCCCCGCGAGATCTACACCAAGCCGGCCACCCGCTTCGTCGCCGAGTTCATCGGCACTTCCAACTTCCTGGAGGCGAAGGTCACCGCGGTGCGCGGCAACGAGGTCGAGGTCGAGACCGCCCAGGGCAAGCTGACCGCGAGCGGCGTGGAGAAGGCGCCCTCGGTGGGCTCCCAGGTGCTGCTGTCCATCCGGCCCGAGTCGGTCGACCTGAGCCGCGAACCGCGCGCCGGCACGCCCAACCAATGGAGCGGAACCGTGGCCACCCGCGCCTTCCTCGGCGACACCGTGGACCACATCGTCAACGTCGGCGGCGTGGAGATCCGCAACCGCTCGAACCCGAACGTCTCCATCCCGCCCGAGGAGGAAGTCCACCTCAGCATCGACCCCGACAAGGTCACCCTCGTCCCGGTCGACTGAGCAGCCGCGCCCCGTATCCCCGTCACCGGCCCGCTCCGGCCGGATCCCCGTCCACAGGAAAGAAGGCTCGTGCACATACCCGAGGTGCTGCGCCACCGGGACTTCGATCTCTACTGGGGCGGCGTAGTCCTCTCCCAGATCGGGACACGGGGCGCCGTGGCCGCCAACCTCTACCAGGTGTACGAACTCACCGGCTCCACCGCCCAGGTGGGGCTGGTGGGCCTCGCCCAGGCCGTGGCGCTGGTCGTGCTCTCCCCGCTGGGCGGCGTGTACGCGGACCGGCTGGACCGGCGGCGCCTGCTGCAGGCCTCCCAGGCCGTGGCGCTGCTGGTCTCGGCCGCCCTCGCAGCCGTCACCCTGGCCGGCGAGGCCACGGTCTGGGCGGTGGTCCTGTCCTCGCTGCTGGCCACCGCGGCAGCCACCTTCGACCAGCCGGCCCGCCAGGCGCTCATCCCCGCGATGGTGCCACGCGAGCACCTGGTCGACGCCTTCGCCCTGCTCAACCCCTCACGGGAGCTGGCCGTCCTGCTCGGCCCGGCGCTCGCGGGGGTGCTCATCGCGATCGGCGGCCCGGGGCTGGTCTACGTCTTCGACACGGTGACGTACGCCGCCCTGGTGGTGGTCCTGGCCCTGCTGCGCACCCCGGTCCTCAAGCCGGACGGGCCGAGGCTGCCGCTGTGGCAGAGCATGCGCGAGGGCGTGCAGTGTGTGGCCAAGCGCCCCGTGATCTGGCAGCTCACCGGTCTCGACCTGTCGGCCACCGTGTTCGGCGCCTACCGAGTGCTGCTGCCCGCGCTGGCCACCGACGTCCTGCACGTCGGCGCCACCGGGTACGGGCTGCTGTCGGCAGCCCCCTCGGCCGGCGCTCTGATCGGCTCGGCCTGGGTGTTCCGCCTGGTCCGTACCGCCCGCTCGGGACACGTCGTGCTGTACGGCACGGCTGCCTACGGGCTGGCCGTGGTGGGGCTCGCGCTGGCGCACGCCTTCTGGCTGGCGTTGGTGATGGCCCTCGCACTGGGCGCCGCGGACGCCGTGGCCACCACGGTGCGGCACGCGGCCGTCCAGCTGGAGACCCCCGACGAGCTGCGCGGACGAGTCTCGGCCATCTACCAGATGGCCTCCCGGGGCGGGCCCGCCGTCGGCGACACCCTGATGGGTGTGGCCGCCGGAGTCCTCGGGCCGGTCGCCGCCCTGGCCGCGGGCGGGCTGGTACCCGCCCTCGCCGCGGGAGCGAGCGCCCTGCGCAGCCGCACGGTGCGCGAGTACAGCGTGCCGCAGCCCGGGTCCGGCGAGGAGTCCGAGGCCGATCCCAACCCCGCGTCCTGACCCCGCCCGTACCCCCCGAACCACCCGTCCACCTCGATTCCTGTCCCGACCCTGCCCGCACACCGAACACGTCTGAACCCCGCTCACCCCCGAACATGTCCAGAACGTACTCGTGTTGGAGGATCTTTTGAGTACGCACACCACCACCGGAACCACCCACTATCACGTCCAAAAGCGCCGCCGGGCCAAGTTCATCGAGGACTGGAGGGAGAACCACCGCACGGTGGTCGCCCTCGAGGACGCCGTGATGCACGAGACCGCGCGCGGCAGCAAGGTCGGCGTCTACGTCGGCGCGGACGGCGACCGGCCCACTCGTACCATGGACGCCCTCGCCCACGAGATCGAGCCCGGCGTGACCACCACGGTGCACCGCCACTCCTGGGACGCCATGGTCTTCGTCGTGGCCGGCAACGGCTGGACCGAGATCGACGGCAAGCGCATCGACTTCGGCCCCGGCGACTCGCTCCACCTGCCCTCCTGGGCCTGGCACCGCAGCGGCAACGACGGCGACACCACGGTGCGTTACCTGACCTTCTCCAGCCAGCCGATGCTGGAGACCATGGGCATGGCCGTCCTGGAGGACGCCGGGCACACCCCGGTCGCCGAGCTGGCGCCCCGCCCGCCCTTCTCCCCCGGCATCGACGGCGCCGACCCGTACGCCAACCGGCTGCGCCGCCTGGCCAAGGACCAGGAGCAGCGCCGCTCCGGCCGGCTGCACACCGACTGGGACGAGCTGGAGCTGCGCAACACCCCGCGCGGCACCCGCACCACCTTCCTGCTGGACCGCGCCATCGGCTACCAGGCCTCCGGCATCACCATGGCGATGTTCGAGATCGGCCCGGGCCGCCAGCAGTCGATGCACCGCCACCCCGGTGAGGCCTGGCTGTACGTGGTCGAGGGCTCCGGCGAGAGCTACCTGGGCACCGAGCCGGAGGGCGGCAAGCGCTACCCGTGGAAGAAGGGCGACATCATCGTCGTCGACCACTTCCTGTGGCACCAGCACATCAATACCGACCCGGACAACACCGCGAAGGTCGTGCGGATCCACATGTTCGACAGCCTCCTGGAGACCATGCGCGCGCTGTGCGACCCGCTGGTCCTGTTCGAGGAGCCGCCGGTCCACATCCGCGACGCCCAGGCCGGCGACCCCTCGACCATCGAGTGGCCCGAGAACAACCGCCCCACCTGGCCGTAGGAAAGGAGAAAAGCTCCTCATGAGCGCACTGCCGCACGGCGTTGCCGGAGTGCACGCCCTGCCCGCCGACCATCACGACGGTCCGTGGGACGCGGTGCTCATCGACCCGCGGGTCAAGGAGCGGCTGCTGGCGACCGCCGTCCTCGTGCTCCGGCACGGACGGCGGCTCGTCGGCTCGGCCGTCGCCCCGCACGGCCTGATCGTGCTGGCCGGGCCGCCGGGCACCGGGAAGACCACGCTCGCCCAGGGGCTGGCCCAGGCCGCGGCCCGCACCCTGGCCCCGCACGGGGCCACCACCCTGGTCGAGGTCGATCCGCACGCCTTTCCCAGCGAGTTGCTGGGCGAGAGCCAGCGCGCGGTGAGCCGGCTGTTCCGCGAGGACCTGCCGGAGCTGGCGGCCCGCAGGCCGCACACCATGGTGCTGGTCGACGAGGTGGAGGCACTGGCCGTCAGGCGGCAGAGTGCGTCCTTCGACACCAACCCGGTCGATGTGCACCGGGCCACCGATGCGGTGCTCAGCGGGCTGGACACGCTGCGCGCCCAGCGGCCCGGCACGCTGATGGTGGTGACGACGAACTTCGCCGACGCCGTCGACGAGGCCTTCCTGTCCCGCGCCGACCTGGTGATCCGTACCGAGCTGCCCTCGGCCGAGGTCACTCCGCTGATCGTGGCCGACTCGCTGCGCGAACTGGCCGCCCAGTGGCCGGAGCTGGCCCCGCTCGCCGAGAACGAGGAGGTGCACACCAAGGTCGGCCGCCTCCTGGACGGGGTGGACGGCCGGCGCATCCGCAAGACCGTGCACGGGGCGCTCGCGCTGCGGCTGTCCACCGCGCGCGAGCCCTCCCTACTGACGGTGGAGGACCTGGTGGAGGCCGCCGAGGAGACGGCCGCACAGGCGGCTGCCGAGGCCGCCGGCTGAGTACCGCGACAACGGGAAGAGCCCCGCACCTCACGGTGCGGGGCTCTTCCCGTTCCGACAGCCCGAATACCAGGATCAGCCCTGGTATTCGGGGGCGTCCTCGAAGTAGTGCACCGTGTCGTAGCCCAGGTGCTTGAAGACGCGGTTCTGGGCCGAAAACACCCGCAGCGGGGTGCCGTCGGCCGCGAACAGCTGGCAGATGTGGTTCTGCGGCACGTACAGCGTGTCGCCCTCGGTGATCTCGTAGCGCTTCGGCTCCTTGGCGACGCGGGCGTAGTACTTCTCCGCGATCTCCGCCTCGACCTCCCACTGCAGCGCGTAGCCGCCGCCCTCGAGGACGTAGAAGACCTCGTCGGCCATCTTCCAGTACTTGCCCGAGCGGCTCCCGGCCGGGATGTCCAGCTCGTAGGCGTCGACGGAGAAGATGCGCGCGTCGGTGCGCTCCGGCGAGGCCATCACCCGGGTGCGGCCCAGCGGGGTGGACTCCCAGGTGGTGTCCTTCGGGCTGATGACCTTCTTGCGGTCCAGTACGCCCGGAGTCCAGATCCGCGACCAGTCCTCGCGCTCGCCGAACTCCTCGGGGCGGTCGATCGGGCCGGAGCGGCCCTGCTGGATCAGGCCCATGAACATCCAGGTGCTCTTGGCCTTCACCACGAGCGCCTTGGCCTTCTCGTCGTACGGGTTGAAGTGCCGGTGCACCGAGTCGGTGTGAACGAAGACGAGGTCGTCCTTGGCCCAGTCGTAGCGCTGGTCGTCGTGGATCTCGTAGCCGCGGCCCTCGAGGATGTAGAACGCCGCCTCGTTCTGGTGCCCGTGGCCGTGGTTGCTCGACTGGCCGGGCAGCTCCACGAAGTGGACCTGGATGGTCTGGGTGAGGAAGTCCTCGTCACCCGGACCCACCCGCCACCAGGTGCGCGACTTCTCGCTGTCGCCGGAGTGGGCGACCTTCGCGTCGTCGACGACCACCGTGTCGTCCCGGACCCGCTCGACAGCCAGCTGCTGCTTGCGGAAATCGTTGAGGCCGTACGTCTCCGAGGTCAGACCGCGGACGAAGACGCGTCCCTTCTTTGCCATGGATCCTCCTGTAGGACAGCGCAACCGATCGGTCTAACCATAAAACCTCTAGCCCTCTACGCCAATCCCCGTGTCGCACCCGGACCTTGCCCGCACCGGGACATCCCTCACATACGCGTGCGCCCCGGACCACAATGGTCCGGGGCGCAGCAGGCAGGGCACGCGGGCGGCTCACTCCTTGAGGCGGGAGGCGGTGCGCTCCAGGTGAGTGCGCATGGTG
This sequence comes from Streptomyces sp. NPDC059909, assembly GCF_042730885.1. Lineage (NCBI taxonomy): Bacteria > Bacillati > Actinomycetota > Actinomycetes > Kitasatosporales > Streptomycetaceae > Streptomyces > Streptomyces sp. NPDC059909. Next base: position 51,134 of record NZ_JBHWKX010000038.1, on the reverse strand, counting down.
GCGGTGGCCGCCTCGACGTCGCGGGCCGCGATCGCCTCGACGAACTCGTGGTGCTCCTTGGAGCCGTGCTGCCCCATGTTCGGCTCGACGGTCTGGGCCTCGCGCAGGCTCATCAGCAGCGGGCCGTGGAAGGACTGCACCAGCATCTCGACAGCCGGGTTGTGCGCGCAGGCCGCCACCCGGATATGGAAGGCGGCCGACGCCTCCATCGTGTACTTGTCCTGCTCCAGGGCCTCGGCGTGGGCCTCGCACATCTCGCGCAGCTCGGCGATGTCCTCCTCGGTGGCGCGCTCGACCACCAGCGGCACGATGCCCAGCTCGAAGACCAGCCGCACCTCGGTGACCTGGGCAGCCGTCAGCGGCGAGAGGGTGAGAAGGTCGACCAGGCCCTCGCTGACCCGCCGCGAGGACGGAGCGGTGACGAAGGCGCCCCCGCGGGCGCCGACGCGGATCTCCACGAGTCCGCTGGACTCCAGGATGCGCAGGGCCTCGCGCACCGTGACCCGGCTGACCCCGAACTGAGTGCACAGCTCCCGCTCACTGGGCAGGCGGTCGCCCGGCTGCAGGCGCTCCTCGCGCATCAGGTGGCGGATCTGCTCGACGATCACCTGGGACACGCGGTTGGAGCTGACGGCCTTGAAGAGGTGCCGGCCCACGGGGGCGGAGCGGGTGGACTTCTCGCCTTCCGTGGTCTGACTGGGTCGCGATGGCATGCCTGTCATCCTCCCATGCGAAGCGGCGATGTTGACCATGCTAAGCCTATGGCTTAACGTCATACCAAAACTCCATTATGGAGGTGCCGTGCTCGTCCTGGACAACCAGGCAACCGAGGCCGTGCTCACCGTGCCCGATGTCGTCCGCGCCCTGGAGGACTCCTACCGGGACCTGGCCACCGGCCAGGGCATCTGCCGCCCCCGCACCGACCTGCGCCTTCCGGTGGACGACCGCCGCGTCTACCAGTGGGGCACCATGGAGGGCGGATCGGCCCGCACCGGCTACGTCGCCATCCGCATGAAGTCCGACATCCTCACCGAGTCCGGCGGAACCCAGTCCAAATACTGCGTGGAACCCGGCCGTTACTGCGGCCTCGTCCTGCTCCTCAGTGCCCATACGGGCGAACCCCTGGCCTTGCTCAACGATGGGCTGCTGCAGCACCTGCGGGTCGGCGCCGACTCCGCGATCGGCGTGCGCCACGGCTCCCGCCCGGACGCTGCCGTGCTCGGCCTGCTGGGCTCCGGCGGCATGGCCCGCAGCCACCTGGAGGCCTTCCGCACCGTCCGCCCGCTGGAGCGCGTGCAGGTCTACAGCCCCACCCGCGCCCACCGCGAGGCCTTCGCCGCCGAGGCACGCGAGCGCTACGGGCTGGACGCGGTCGCGATGGACACCCCCGAGGCCGCCCACCGCGGCGCCGACCTGGTGGCCGCCTGTACGGACGCAGTGGGCGAGGTCGTCTTCGGCGCCCACCTGGACCCGGGCACGCACGTCACCTGCATCGGCGGCCGCCCCGACGCCCGCGCCCTGGAACGCTTCGACGTGTGGCTGCGCCTCGGCGACGCCACCGCCCCCGACGCCGCGCCCGAGGCCGCCACCCGCGACGAGTACGTGATCTACCGGGCCGCCCCCGAGGACCCGGTCTGGCAGCGGCACCGGCACGGCCACCACCCGCGCCACCCGCCGGAGCACGTGCGCACCGTCAGCCTGGAGGACGTGCTGACCGGCCGGGCCGCCGCCCGTCAGGACGTTGACCAGGTCACCTTCTCCGAGCGCGGCAACATCCAGGGCGCCCAGTTCCACGCGGTGGCCGGCCTGGTCTACGAGCGGGCCCTGGAGCGCGGGCTGGGCCGGGAGATCCCCCGCGACTGGCTGCTGCAGGACATCCGCGACTGACGGCCCCTTACACCCCTACCGGAGGACCCCATGCAGTACATGCCGGAGAGGCAGCTGGTCTCGGACGCCTGCCGCGTGCTGGCCGCCAGGGGTCTGGCCGACGGCATCCTCGGGCACATCAGCCTGCGCATGGACGACACCATGCTGCTGGTGCGCTGCCGGGGGCCGCAGGAGCGCGGGCTGCGCTTCACCACACCCGCCGACATCCGCCTTGTCGACCTGGACGGGCAGACGGCCGCCCCCGGCGAGCTGGACGGCTGGTCGGTGCCGAACGAACTCCCCCTGCACACCGAGGTCCTGCGCACCCGCCCGGACGTACGGGCCGTGGTGCACGCCCACCCGCCGGCCGTGGTCGCCGCCGACCTGGCCGGGCTCGCCCTGCGCCCGATCGTCGGAGCCTTCGACATCCCCGGCACCCGGCTCGCCGCGGATGGCGTGCCGGTCTACCCGCGCGGCGTGCTGATACACAACCGGCGCCTCGCCCTGGAGATGGTGCGCGCCCTGGGCGAGCGCCCCGCCGTGCTGCTGCGCGGGCACGGGCTGACCAGTACCGGCAGCGGCGTCCCCGAAGCAGTCCTGCGGGCCGTCTCCCTGGACACCCTCGCCCGGCTCTCCCTGGACATCACCCAGGCCGGCGGCAGCCTGCGCGACCTGCCCGAGGAGGACCTGGCCGAACTCCCCGACCTGGGCGGCTCCTTCAACCACGACACCGCCTGGCGCCACGAGCTGGCCCGGCTCGGCCCGGCGGACTGAGCGGGACGGCGGGCCCGGGTCCCGCCGCGGATGCGCCGCCGCCTGCCCGGCGACGGCCTGCACACCGGGCGCTGCCCCGGGCCCGGACGTCGGCGTACGGCACGGGAGGGTGCCGCCCCGCAGGGTCGGCAAGCGACGGCCCAACGAGTCCCGTTGGCTGGACAGGCACCCTGTGCCCGGTATTATATTCAATGGTCAAACCATTCTCGGGGGTTGGTGCAGTCAGGCGTGCGTGCCGACGTGGGGTCGGCGCAGGCATCAGGAGGAACCGCATGGCCAAGAAGGGCCGCGTCTTCGTCCGGCGGCTCACCTCCGAGACCTACCTCCTCGGGGAGTTCCGGCGGCAGCAGCTGGCGCATGAGCGCGTCCGCGACGACTCGGTGGTCGTCGACGACGCGAATGTCGCCCACTCCGGCGACAGCGAGAAGTCCCGGACCTGGTGGCGCATCGGCCCTGGCGACGAGGACTTCCTGACCCAGACCATCCAGGTCCACTTCGTGGGGCTGCCCGGCCAGTCCTCGAACCACGGGCACGGTCACCAGAACGACGACAAGGCCGTCGCCCTGGTCGTGAAGGCCAAGTGCACGTGGATGTTCATGGGGCCTATCCAGCAGGGCCGCAGCGGCCCGGTGGAGAACGAAGAGCGGTTCGGGCCGCGCGAGGAGTGGGGCCGCATCCGGACCCGCGTGCTGGACCGCAAGAAGGTGATCAGCCCCTCGGACACGGTCTGGGAGGACACCCCGCTCGGCCGCGTGCGCGTGCTGGCCTCGCCCGAGAAGACCGACGGCCGGATCCCGCAGAACCACGTGTGCCAGCTGTTCGCGGCCGACGGCACCCCGCTGCGCCTGTTCAACGCGCAGAACCGGGTCTTCAAGCACCTCGGCTACAACAACGTGCACTACTTCGAGGCTGCGCCGGAGTATGCAGGCGACCGCGCTCTCGCCGATGCAACCGCGTGAGCCACGGCCGACCGGGCCGTTGCCGAGGCCGGTGGGGAGGCGGGTGACCAAGCGTCGGACGATCCATCGCCCCCCGCGCGACACCGTCGCCGCCGCGGGCAGCGCCGTCGTCTTCTCGTGTGCGCTGGGCCTGGCCTCGGTCGCGCTGCCTCTGCTCGCCCTCGACGCGGGCTACACCAGCGTCGAGGTCGGTGTCCTGACCGCCATCTCGGGGGTGTCGCAGATGGCCACCCGCCTCGGGCTGGGCGTCGTGATGAGGGTGCTTCCCGACTGGACCCTGGTTGCCATGGCGGGCGCCGTGCTCGCTGTGGCGAACGTCATCGTGGTGGTCTCGGCGACTGTCGTGCCGTTCGTGGTGGCGCAGCTGCTCCAGGGAGTGGCGCGAGCCTGCTTCTGGACCGGCAGTCAGACCCACGTCGTGCGCGGCAACGGCTCGTCCGTCCGCGCCCTGGCGACGGTCAACTTCATGTCCAACGCCGGCCTGCTCATCGGGCCGGTGCTCGCGGGCCTGCTGTCGGAGCGCAGTCCGTCGTACGCCCTTGCCGTCTGCGCCGCGATCGCGGCCGTTGCCGTCGTGCCGACCCTGTGCCTGGACCGGCTGCGGCCGTTCCGGCGGCCCGACGACCGGCCCCCGGGCCGGATCTGGCGACGGCCCGGAGTCTCCACCGGGTGCTGGGCGGGTGTGAGCGCGGGCGCGTGGCGCGGTCTTCTCGGCTCCTACGTCCCGGTGGTGCTGGTGCACGCCGGGCATGCCGCGGCCGTCGTGGGCGCCCTCGTCTCGGTCGCCAACGCGTCCTCGCTCGCCGGGTCGGCCATCATCGGCCGGACCGGCCGGACGGCCCTGGCGCGGGCCTTCGCCATCGGCACGATCGCCACAGGGGGCGCGGTCGCGCTGCTCGGCGTGCTGGCCGGTTCCGCGGTGACTGCCGGCATCGCGCTCGCCATCTCGGGCATCGGAGCCGGAGCCCTCCAGACCCTCGGCCCGGCCATCGCCAGCGACGCGGTCCACCCCGAGGAGAGGGGCGAGGCGATAGCTGCGGCCGGCACCTTCCGCGCCGCCGCGCTGTTCGCGGTGCCGTTCGGCGCCGCCGGCCTGGTCGCCGTGCTGCCCGTCTCCGCGTCACTGATGATCGCCGGAGCCGCGATCGCGGTGCCGGCGCTCGCCGTCGGCCGACTGCGCGAGCACCTGCGCGAACCCCCGGTGGACGGAGCCGAACATGCGTGACGGGATGGCACGCGCGCTGCGCTCGCTGTCCCATCGCAACTACCGCCTCTTCCTCACCGGCCACTCGGTGAGCGTGATCGGCACCTGGATGCAGCGCGTGGCCCAGGACTGGCTGGTGTTCGACCTCACCGACGACGCGGTCGCGGTCGGGACAGCCGCGGCACTGCAGTTCCTGCCGATGCTCCTCTTCGGGCTCTGGGGCGGCGTGCTGGTCGACAGGTGGGACCGCCGCCGCGTGCTCCTGGCCACCCAGGCGGCCAGCGGGGTGCTGGCCGCCGCGCTGGCCGTCGTCGTACTCGCCGGGGTTGTCGAGCTCTGGATGGTCTTCGCGCTGGCGCTCGCGCTCGGGTTCGTCACCGTCCTCGACAACCCGGCGCGCCAGGCCTTCGTCGCCGAGCTCACGGCCCCGGCGGACTACGTCAACGCGCAGGCGCTCGCCTCGACGGTGCACAACCTCGGCCGACTGGCCGGTCCGGCGGTCGCCGGCGGGCTGATCGCCGCGGTCGGGCCCGGCTACGCGTTCGCGCTCAACGCCGTCTCGTTCGTGCCGGTGCTCTGGGGACTACTCCTCATCGACCCGCAGGCGACACGTCGCCGGCTCGAGGCCGCCCGGACTGGCGCCGGCGGAGTCCGTGAGGGCCTGCACTACGTGTTCACCCACCCCGAGCTGCGCGCCTGCATGCTGCTCATCGGCGTGGTCGCCCTGCTCGGGCAGAACTTCCGGGCGGTGCTACCGGTGCTGGCCAGAGACACCTTCGACGGTGGCCCCGCGACCTACGGCTGGCTCACCTCGGCGCTCGGCGTCGGCGCAGTCGCGGGAGCCCTCGGTACGGCGGCGGCGCGACGAGTCACCAGCTGGGCGCTGCTCCTCGCCGCGGTTGGCTTCGGTACTGCGAACGCTCTCGTGGCGGCGGCTCCCTGGCTGGGGCTCGCCCTCGCGGGAATGATCGCGGTCGGCATCGCGAACCTCGCGTTCAACACGCTGGGCAAAAGCCTGCTTCAGCTCGGCACGGACCCAGGCATGCACGGGAGGGTGATGGCGCTGCACGGCCTCGTGGTCCTCGGGAGCACACCGCTCGGCATGCCGCTCCTCGGCTGGATCTGCGACCTATGGGGCGCTCGCGCCGGGATGGCCGTGGCTTCGGTGAGCGCGCTGGTCGCCGCCGCCGTTGTGCTCCCGCAGCTGAGGCGGCGATCAGTCAGTCGGTGACGTCTCCACCGAGCTGACCCGCTCAGCGGTACGACCGAGGTGGGCGCGCATCACGGTCGTCGCGGTGTCGAGGTCGCGACGCTGGATCGTTTCAGCGAGCTCGCGGTGCTCCTCGGTGCCCTTGTGGCCCATGAGTGGCGCTGCCACCTGGGCCTCGCGCAGGGACATGAGCATCGGGCCGGGGAAGCTCTGCACGAGCATCTCGATCGCCGGGTTGTGTGTGCAGGTCGCGATCCGGACGTGGAAGGCGGCCGAGAGACCCATGGTGTACTCGCCCTTGTCGAGCGCGGCCTGGCCCTCCTACACCATGGCGAACAGGTCGGCGACGTCCTGCTCGGCCGCCCGCTCGACGACCAGCGGCAGGATGCCGAGCTCGACGATCATCTGCGCCTCGGTCACGTTCGCCGCGGTGAGCGGCGACAGGGAGAGCAGGCCGGCCAGGCCCTCGCCGAGCCGCTCCCGCGACGGGCTGGTGACGAACGCGCCGCCACGAGCGCCGACGCGATCTCGATCAGTCCGCTCGCCTCCAGCACGCGCAGTGCCTCACGGACGGACCGCCCACTACGCGCGGATCACCGACCAGACCGTCCGCCGCCGCTGGGAAGCGGCGATGAAGGTCAACATCAAGGATGAGCGCGTCACTCTCGACGCCGACGGGCCGCTCGGCCAGGCTCAGTGCGCCAGGGACCCGCTACGGCATGGCCACCCAGACCTTACCCAACGGCTACTGCGGGCTGCTGCCCGTCCAGAAGAGCTGCCCGCATGCGAATGCCTGCCTGACCTGCCCGTTCTTCCTCACCGGGCCGGAGTTCCTGCCCGAGCTCCGCGAACAGCGCACCCGCACCTTGACACTGATCGACAACGCCACCGTCCCCCCGCACGATCCTCGCCGCCCTGGCTCCGGTGCTGTTGCCTTTGCCGTCCGGCTGCGGGCCCGCGTGGGCGATTCGGTCCTGCCCGAGCGGTGACACCGAGTGACCATCACGCCCCGGTGACTGACTTCTCATCAATACGCGCTCCGCGCGCTCCGTTCAGGCCGCCGAGTGACTCCTCAATCGACCCCCAACACCACGCAGCGTTCGCGATCGTAACTTCTCCATCCACTCCTCTGCTTTTGATCAAGCAATCGCAAAAGGGTGCTGGCCGTTTCGTGTTCCATCAACATTTACTCGCGATCCCTGTGAGCAGCATGAGCAGTCCCTATGGTCCTTGGAGATGCCAAGGAAGGACTTATGGACAGACCTATCGCAATCCGGGCTCGCGCCATCGCAAAGAGTTTCGGTGACGTCGTCGCGCTCGACGGCATAGACCTTGATGTGACGCAGGGTCAGATACCACAGCAACGCTAAAGGTCAAGCTCAGAAACCGGCGTGAAGCGGCCGGTAGAAGATGAAACGCCCGCCCTCCCCCCCATCTCGGAGTTGCAGCTGTGCGCCTAAAGGCGTTCCTTACCACCCTCGTTGCCGCCGTCGTGACCGTGCTCCTGTGCGGCGCCCCGGCGCAGGCGCACGTCCAAACGACCTCCGTCGCCGTCGACCTCCGCAGCCACGGTGACGGCGTCGCCGCCGTCGCCGACGTCGAGTACGACGTCCTCGGCAAGCTGCTGAGCCTCGACGGCGTGAGCAGCAACGCCGGGTTGCCCAGTCCGGACGGGACGGTCGCCGACGTGCCCACCGACACGCGGCGGAAGGCGCTCGACGCGCATGCGACCGAGGTGGCGGCGTACGTCGGCGGCCGACTGCGACTGAGCCGTGGCACGATCGGGTGCACCCCGGAGGACGACCACCGCGTCGAGCTCACCGACGCGGGCGCGGTGCGGGTGTCGCTTGCCTACGACTGCCCTGCGTCGGGTGCGCTCACCGTCCGCAACGATATCTTCCGCTCCTCCGACGGAGTCGTCGACGACACCACCACGAAAGTGGCTTACGACATCGACGGGCACCGCGGTGCCGCACTGCTCGACCTCGCGCACACCAGCGTCACGGTCGGCCACACCGACTTGCTCAGCGAGATCCCGCGGCTCGTTCGCCTGGGGTCCGAGCACCTGCTGTTCGGCCTCGATCACGTGCTGTTCCTGCTCGCCCTCCTGCTCGGTGCGAAGCGGCTGCGCGACGTGGTCCAGGTCGCCTCGGCGTTCACGCTTGCCCACTCGGTGACCCTGGTACTCGCGGCGATCGGCTGGATCAGCGCGCCGACGTGGCTCGTCGAGCCGCTGATCGCGCTGTCCATCGCGTTCATCGCGATCGACAACCTGCTCTCACCCCGCGCCGCCCACCGGCTGCCCGTCGTATTCGGGTTCGGGCTCCTTCACGGGCTCGGGTTCGCGGGCGCGCTGAGCGTCGACGGCCAGTTGTCGGTCTCGACGCTGGTCGACCTCGTCTCCTTCAACCTCGGCATCGAGCTGGCCCAGCTCGCCATCATCGCGGTGGCCTTCCCGGCTCTGCTGTTCCTGCGTCGGGCGGCGACCGCACCCGCCGCAGCCCGCACCCTCACGCTCGGGACCGTCGCGGCAACCCTCGCCGTCGCCGGTTCCGGTCTGGTCTGGTTCGTCGAACGCTCGCCCCTCCTGACCTGACGCCCCCAATCCCCACCCCCCAACCGCTCACTCCCCGAAGGATTCTCATGTCCCCGTCCAGATGGACGCGCGCACGCATGCGCGTGGTCCTGTACCTCACCACGCTGGGGCTAACCGCCAGCATCGTGGCGGACCCGCTCACGTCGTACGTGGCGGCCGCCATCGACCCGCCGGAGGCCACCGTCAGTGGCGTCGTGTACGTCGACGCCAACGGCGACGGCGCCCGGAACGACGGCGAGGCCGGTCTGGCCGGCGTCCGCGTCTCCGACGGCGTGGTCGCCACCACGACCGCAGCCGACGGCACCTACTCCCTGACGATCTCGACCGACCGCCGCACGACCGACATCGTCTGGGCCAGTCAGCCCCGCGGCTACCGGTTCGGCCTCGACCGGTTCAAGGAGCCCAGGTTCTGGGCCAACCTCGGCCGGCTCGCCGACGGCGCCACGTCCTCGGCGGACTTCGCCCTCGAGCGCGACCCGGTCTCCGACGGGGACAAGTTCTCGTGGGCGAACATCGCCGACCCGCACGTCAACGCGCAGCTGCCCGACCAGATCCGCGAGATCAACTCGACAGGCACCGACCTGCGCTTCATCGCGGTGAGCGGTGACCTCACGAACAACGCCAGCCAGGGTCAGTTCGACACCTACCGCAACGGCACCGCGCAGTCGAACGTCGGCGTGTGGCCGGCGGTCGGCAACCACGAGTACGGCAGCGGCTCGGCGTACGCGGACCGGATCGACAACTACCGCAAGAACGTCGGCCCGGAGTGGTACTCGTTCAACTACGGCAACCGCCACTTCGTCGTGCTGGAGAACAACGGCTCCGCGCCGTTCGACGAGCAGCTCCAGTGGCTGCAGGACGACCTCGCGGCGAGCGTCCCGCTCGACGACGACCCGGCCAACGACCTCGAGGTCGTCGTGCTGACCCACCAGCCGATGAACGTGCCGTTCGGCTCGCCGTCGACCTACGACGCCTTCGGCGACGTTCTCGAGAAGTACAAGGCTCAGCTCATCCTCGTCGGTCACGAGCACTCCAACCACGTCGAGAACGACTCGGCGTTCGCCTCGACCGCCAAGCACATCCAGACCGTGTCGAGCTCCTACACGATCGACAACGCGCCCCGCGGCTTCCGCTACATCCACATGGCGGGCTCCGGCTTCGACAACCCGTTCCGGATGTACGGCGAGAACGAGCACCTGACCATCGTCAGCCCGGCCCCCGGCTCGAAGGTCCCGGCCGCGGGCTTCCCGGGAATCCAGGTCAACGCCTACGACACCGGTGACGAGGTCAAGTCGGCCCGCTACCGCATCGACGGGAAGGGCGAATGGCTCCCGCTGCGCGCCAGCGGCGAGTTCACCTGGCAGAACAACCTGCCGGAGAACCTGCAGACCGCCGGCAAGCACAGCATCGAGGTGACCATCACCGACAAGGCCGGCAAGGACTGGACGGAGTCCGCCGAGTTCACGCTGACCAAGGAGCCCGCGCTCGCCCCCGTCGCCGACGGTGACTGGACCCAGCACCACGGCGACGCCGCCCACTCCGGCATCGCGCCCGCGCAGGAGCCGGGCCGCCGTCTCGCCTGGAGCTACCGCACCCCGGGCACCTTCCTCACGGGCTCGCCGGTGATCCACGACGGCGTCGTCTACGCGGGCACCCGCGACGAGAACGGTGACGGCAACAGCCGCATCCACGCCGTGTCCCTCAAGAGCGGCAAGAAGCTGTGGGACTTCGAGGTGCCGCAGTCGATCCACGGCAGCCTCGCCTACGGCGACGGCCTGGTCTACGCGCCAACCCTCGGCTCGGAGCTGTACGCCGTCGACGCCACCACCGGCGAGCTGCGGTGGAAGGCCGTGCCGGAGAAGGCGCCCGCCCCGAACAACCAGCGCACCTACGGCTACTACTCGCCCGCCGTCTCCGGGAACAAGGTCCTCTGGCCGTACCAGACCCGCTACGGCATCGGCAGCCAGGGCGTGCTCAAGGCGCTCGACACGAAGACCGGCAAGGAGATCTGGGCCTCGCCGATGTCGGGCAGCCAGATGAGCGACGGCACCCCGGCGGTCATGGACGGCACCGTGTACGTCGGCAACCAGACCGCCGACCGGGTGCTCGCCTACGACCTCGAGACCGGCGCCCGCAAGTGGACCGGCACCGAGTCCCTGGGCAGCTGGCAGGACGGCGTACCGACGGCGGCCGAGGGCAAGGTCTTCATCGGCGCCAACAACGGCATCGCCGCCCGCGACGCCCGGACCGGCAAGACGCTGTGGACCTACAAGAGCCCGCACACCTCGCTCGTCTCGAGCGGCTCGACCCCGAGCGCCGCTGCGGTCAAGGACGGCGTCGTCTACATGGGCTTCCCGACCGGCGCGGTCACGGCCCTCGACGCCGAGACCGGCAACGTGGTCTGGAACCGGGTCCTGCCCGGCGACATCTACCACGGTGGCGTCATGTCGAGCCCGGTCGTGGCCGGTGACACCCTCTTCGTCGGCGCCAACAACGGCCGCTTCTACGCGCTCGCCGCGGACACCGGGCAGCCGCTGTGGAACCACGAGATGGGCACCTGGGTCGGCGCCGGTCCCGCGGTCAGCGGCAACACCGTGGTCGCGGGCTCGTGGGACGGCAACCTGTACGCCTACGTCCCCGGCGGCGAGGCGGCGCAGCGCTGGGCCACCGTGACCGGCACCGTCACCGACCCGGAGAGCGGCAAGCCCGTCGCGGGTGCCCGGGTCACCGCGACGGCCACTGGCAAGGAGACCACCCAGACCAGCACCGACGCACAGGGCCACTACAAGCTGGGCCTGCCGGCCGCGTCCTGGACGGTCACCGCCGCCAAGCGCGGCCTGATCGCCGACGACCGCTCCGCGACCACCGTCGAGGTCGGCGCCACCGGCACCTCCACCGCCGGCCTGAAGCTGATCAAGGTCACCCACCCGGTGGCCGGCGCGTCGAAGTACGCACCGGACTACGGCAACGGCAGCACGCGCCGCGACGTCGTGACCGGCAACGACTACCACTACGTCGCGAACGACCGGATCCGCAGCTCGATCACGCCGTACACCGCCGGCAACGACGGCACCGGCGGGCTCGCCCCCGGTGCGCTCTCCGACCTGATGCTGAACGACGCCAACGGCGCCGAGACGCTCGACTGGGCGGAGATGCTGCTGCGCAAGGACCTGTCGAGCCCGAGCAGCTGGGACCGGCAGTCCGAGCAGGTCGACCTGCCCGACCTCAAGGTCGACGGCTCGGCCGTGGTCGCGTCGGGCAACGCCCGCGCGAACGCGGACATCAAGACGAAGGTGCGCTACGAGACCCTGCCGGACGCACCGGTCGTCAAGCTCACCGTGAACCTGACGAACACCGGCAGCACGGACTACTCGGGCTACTTCAACTACATGATCGACCCCGACAGCTCCTCCGACGTCGGACGGATCCCCGGCATCAGCGGCACCAACCCCGGCCTGAAGACCTCGGGCTGGAGCGACGACTTCGTCTACGTCGGTGCCAACGACGCCACCACCAACGGCCAGGCGGCGCACGCCCTCGCCTGGGCCAAGGACGTCCCGGCGGCCGTCGGTGCCTTCGGCTTCATCGAGGGCCTCTGGTACGACGCCTCGATGCCCGCCGGTGGCTCCAAGGAGCTCTCGTTCTACCACCTGACGGACTACGCGACGGCCGGCGGCGACCCGACCGGCAACATCGCCCGCTGGGTCGACGAGCTCGACCTGCACGACCCCGCCCTGCCGGACGCCGCGCGTGCGGCCGGCACGGTGACCGCAGGCGGCAACGCCGTCGCGGGCGCCCGGGTCGCGCTGGAACAGGCCGGCAAGGCCGTCGCCTCGACGACCACGGACGCCGACGGCAAGTACCTGGTCAAGGCCCCGGCCGGCCAGTACGACGTCCGGGTGACCGCGCTGGGCCACCAGACGGCCACCGGCTCGGTCGAGGTGCCGGCTTCCGGCACCGGTGTCGCGGACGTCGCGCTGAAGCCGGTCACGGTCGAGGCGAGCTACGGCAAGCGGATCGGCTCCGGTCTGGTCGAGGCCGGCTACGACGACGTCATGCTGGAGAACGACAAGCTCTCCATGGCGATCGCCGACGCGTACAACGACTCGCAGCTGTCCGGTGGCACGCGTGGCAAGCCGGTCGACATCGCCGTGCGCGGCAAGGCCGACCAGTTCGACTGGATCAACCTGCCCTACGTCTCGGCGACCCAGCCGACCGGCGGCAGCGCGTGGGACATCCGGTCGGTCGCGGCCACCGACGTCAAGATCGTGCAGGCGAGTGGTGACAAGGCCGTCGTGCAGGTGTCCGGTCCGGTGAAGGGTCTCACCGGGCTGACCGCGACGACGACGTACACGCTGAAGCCGGGCGACACCTTCGCCACGGTCGAGACGGTGCTGGCCAACTCCGGTTCCACGGCGATGAACGTGTGGACCGGCGACGCGATGGACCACGACGCGGCCGGCCAGGCCAGTGTCATCCCGGGCACCGGCGTCGTCACGCCGGGTGCGACGGCGGCGTACACGCCGACGAAGCCGTACTTCGGCATGATCGGCACGGACCCGCAGGTCTTCGGCCTCGTCTACGGCACGCCGGCGAGCGCGTTCGACGTGTACGCCGCGGGCAACTGGGCGATGAGCCGGTTCCAGGCCGAGGTACCGGCGGGTGGCTCGTACACACTCACCCGGCGCCTCGTGGTCGCCCCGGGCAGCGACGCCACCGGCATCCTGGACGCCGTCCCGGCGCCGTGACGCGTTAGCAGCACAGTACGACCGCGTTCAGGGCCGGTCCGGATCCGTCCGGGCCGGCCCGCCCGGCTTCATGCGCGGTGCTGCCGGCAGGTGATGCTGTTGCCGTCGGCGGATGCCTTCTCGCGTCGCACGCAGTGTTGCAGCCAACCCACCGACATTTCTTGGCGGATCAGCCTGACAGGACAATCTGGCGTGAGCCTGATCGGCGCCGCGCACTTGACCCGGTGGCAAGGCCCTGAGCCACCACCCGCGGGGCAGTCAGCCGCGAGAAAGGCCGCGCTTGGCCGGCGATCGAATACCACAGCGACGTCGTACGCCGCAACGCTGCCGCCGTTGAGCATCTCGAGCAGGACATCGCGCCCCTCGCCGCAGCCGAAGAGCAGCGAGTCGACACCTCCGGCGACAAGTTCGAGTTCACTCCGCCGCTCGCGTACAGCGGTGCCGTCAGGCCGGTCAAGACGCGGAAGGAGGCCGCCGCGAACATCGCCGAGACGGTTGCGAGGCTCGTCTCGGCTACGTGCTGGCAGCAGAGGGAAATCCTTACCCGGTCGGCCAGCTGGGCGGGCTCGACCTGTACGCCCGGCAGGTGACCGGCTGGCTCACCCGCCCACGGCCCTGAGCGAAGAAGACCGCGCCGCGCTGAAGGACGTCCTGGCCTGCTGCCCCGAGCTGGACACCGCCGCCGAACATGTCCGCGGCTTCGGCGAAATACTCACCGGCCGCCTCGGCGCCACGCTTCCTGTCTGGATCGACGCCGTCGGTGCCGGCCAACTGCCCGGCTTCACCGGCTTCGCACTCCACCTGCTTCGGGACCTCGACGCCGTGACAGCCGGGCTCAGCCTGCAATGGAGTTCCGGCGGGACCGAAGGTGCCGTGAACCGCATCAAGAAGATCAAAAGGCAGCTTTACGGGCGAGCCGGATTCGAACTACTCCGCAAGATGCTCCTGCTTCAGTGACCCTCCGCGACCGCTCCCCACGATCTGTGCCGAACCGAGAGCCGAGATCGAATGTCGCCGGGCCCGGCACCGGGTTCCGGCGACCCGGCCGGTTCCCGATCGGCAGCGGGCATCCGATGCCTCCCTGCTGCGGCGATGGGAGGCCGTCACCGAGCGCAACCGACAGCTGGAGGCGGAGAACCGGGAACTGCGGCAGGGCCCTCGCCCTCGCACTCGGGGAACGACGCACCGCCGACCTGCCAGGCCGCTCCCGCAACACGCCGAAGAAGAATTCTTCCGCCGTCATCGGACCCTGCTGACGAGCCGCGTCGAGACATCGTCCACCACACAACGCACCAGGTCAGCAACCTGCGAGCCAGGCGAGCTCAAGATAGCGGAAGCCACCGCGCCAGTCCCCGGCCCTACTGAGGAGACGGCCGCGCCCAGGCCCGTATAAAAGCTATGAAAGCAAGGGCCCGCCCCCGTCCGGTCGTGGACGGGGGCGGGCCCTTCGCACACAGGGCCGCGAGGCCGGCGGCTACACGGACTCGGGCACCTTCTCCTCCGACTCCGTCGAGGTGGCCTGCTTGCGGTGCTCGGCCTTGTCGCGGACGGGCAGCATGAACAGGATCGCCAGGGCGGGTCCCGCGGCCAGCGTGAGGAAGGCGGCGTTGAAGGACCCCGTCGCTGAGAACACGGCGCCCACCGCCAGCGGGACGAGCACACTGCCGAGCTGCCAGATCGCGTTGGCGATGCCCGCCACGCTGCCCGTCACCGAGTCGGGCACGAGGCGCGGGATGAGGGCGACCAGGAGGGCGGCCCAGCCGTAGGCGGCAGCGCCGAGCAGTGGTGCGAGCCAGATGAAGGCCGTGGGCGAGGAGAGATTGCCGAACCACACCAGGGTGAGCGCGAACACCGCGAAGATCACCAGGCTGGGCGTCTTGCGGGCGCCGCCGAAGAAGCGGTCGGTGATCAGGCCCACCAGCGGCTTCACCGCGACGGCCGTGATGGCGAAGATCGCCACGACCATTCCCGCGGTGCCGGCGTCGATGTCATGACCCTTGATCATGAGCGCGTTGGCCCAGGTCACGAAGCCGTACAGGCCCCAGAAGCCGCAGAACCCGGTCAGGCAGGTGAGGACCACGTCACGGTTGCGGAGGAAAGTGCGCAGATCGGGGCCGAAGAGCCCGCCGGACTTCCGCTCGACGCGGGGCTTCTTCTGGCCCTTCACCTCCTCCGGACCGTTGCGGAGGAAGAACAGCAGCAGCGCCGCCACGACAATGGAGATGATGCCGAAGATGTGGTAAGAAGTCCCCCAGCCATGCCAGGCGATCAGGGTCGGCACGACGGCGTTGGCAATGGCGGTGCCGAGCGAGGTCGCCGTGGTGAAGACGCCCATCGGCATGCCGAGCTTGCTGGACGGGAACCAGCTGGAGATCAGGCGGACACCGGCCGCGTAGTCCGCCCCGGCGAAGAGCCCGACGACGGCCTGCACCGTAATGCCGACGGTCGCGGACGTCGTGGAACCGAAGACGCTCATGAACACACCGGCACCGGCCAGCGACACGGTGAGCACGATACGGCCGCCGAAGCGGTCCACACCGATGCCGCCGATGGCATTGGATATGACGTAGCCCACGTAATAGGCGGTAGCGAAGACACCGAGGCTCGCCACGGGCACGGCCAGCCCCTCGCCGACGAAGACCGAGGCCGGTCCCCAGGTCGAGCGGTCGATCGAGGTCAAGGTGAAGGACAGCCAACAGGCGACGAGCACGACCCAGCGGTAGGGGGAGGGTGCGGCTGCCCGGCCGGGGGTGGCGTGAAGCAGGTTCATCGTGGAACCTCCGCTGCGGAAGAGGGGAAGGGGGATGGGTTTTGGACGTGAAGCCGGGCAGACTCACAGGTCCAGGACGAGCCGCTGCGAGGCGCAGCCGCCAACGCAGATCATCATCGAGGTGTTCTCGGCACGTTCCTTCTGCGAGAGGATACTGTCGGCGTGGACCGGGGTCCCGCCGAGCACCTTGGTCTCGCAGGTGCCGCAGAAGCCCTCCTCGCAGGAGGAGAGGACGTCCGGCCGCAGGGTGCGGACGGCCTCGAGGATCGAGGTGCCGGGTTCGACCGTGACGGTCTCCCCGCTGCGGAAGAGCTCGACCTCGAAGGCCTCCCCATCCGTCGGCACCGCCGGCTCCTCGGAGCCGGTGCCCGCCGAGGTGAACTGCTCGATGTAGAGCGGCAGGGAGGGGCGGGAGCGCTTGATCTCCTCGCGCAGGGCGGCCAGCATGCCGGGCGGCCCGCAGGCGTGGATCGCGCCGCCTTCGGGCACGTCCCGCACCAGGGCGGGGAGGTCCAGCTGCTCCCCCGCCTTGAGGCGGAACGGCGCACCCGCCGACTCGGCCAGCGCACGGGCCTGATCGACGAAGGCCATGGTGGTGACGGCGCGCCCGCCGTAGTGCAGCTCCCAGGAGTCGCCGCGCGCCGTGGCCTCCCGCGCCATGGCGAGCACCGGGGTGATCCCGATGCCACCTGCGACGAGGACGTGGTGGGCGGCGGACTCCAGCGGGAAGTGGTTGCGCGGGCCGCGGATCGAGAGGGTGCGGCCGATGAGCGCGGTGTCGTGGATCTCGGCGGATCCTCCGCGCCCGTCGGCTTCCCTCAGTACGGCGATGGTGTACGCAGGGCCGCCCGGCTCGCCGCACAGCGAGTACTGCCGCACGGTGCCGGACGGCAGCCGCACGTCGATGTGGGCTCCGGCCCCCCACTCCGGCAGG
The DNA here is from genome assembly GCF_042730885.1 of Streptomyces sp. NPDC059909. Lineage (NCBI taxonomy): Bacteria > Bacillati > Actinomycetota > Actinomycetes > Kitasatosporales > Streptomycetaceae > Streptomyces > Streptomyces sp. NPDC059909. Next base: position 34,073 of record NZ_JBHWKX010000038.1, on the reverse strand, counting down.
GGGGCGCCGTCGGTCGGCGTGAAGACGAGCGAGACCACGCCGTCGGCCTCCCAGCCGAGTCGGGTGACGGTCACCTCCCGCCAGTCGGACACTGTCATGACTCCTCCTCCGAGTCGCGGGTACCGCCCCGCAGCACCTGCAGGAAGTGCAGGACGGGCGGCAGGTCGCGCAGGACGGCGATGGTGTCGACGTACTCGCGCAGCACCGCGGCGGACTCGTGCTCGTCGCCGCTGCTCCAGGACAGGCCGGGGGCGACGACAACGGCGCCGAGCAGGATGCCGGCGGCGCGGGCGGCCTCTCCCAGGGCGGCGACCGCGGCGTGGTCGACGAGGGAGAGGTCGCAGGTGACCAGGGTGATGGCATCGGCCCGCTCGACGGCCTCGCGGAGGCCGTCGTCGAGCTCGTCGCTGTCGGCGACGGTGACCCCGGTGAGGGAGTCCCTCCGCGCGGCGAGGTCCTCGAGGGCGGTCGGGTCCAGCGGCACGACGAGTACGTCGGCCACGTACGACCGCCTGGTCCACGAATGGCTGGGCATGATGTCTTCTTCCGGTGGGTGCCTACTGCCGGGCAGGGGCAGTCATATGGAGTAGAAGTCCTCGCCTTCCTTCACCTTGAGGACCTCGGCGGCGCCGTCCTGGAACGGGACGGACTTCGGAAGCAGCAGGGAGGTCGAGCGCACGGCGTGGTGCTTGCTGTTGACTCCGGGGACGTCCTCGCCCTTGGCGGCGGGCTCGGTGGCGGCCAGCATCCGGCGGCGGGCCAGGATGATGGCCGCGTCGGAGGTGCCCAGCCGCTCCTTGGTGCGGTCGACGATGGCGCCCATGCTCTCCTGCAGGGAGAAGTCCTGGGCGGCGATGCCCTCGACGCCTGAGAAGGACTTCTTCTCCTTCTGGGCCTGGCGGTCGATGAGGTAGTCGTTGGAGGCGTTGGCCAGGGTGTCGTAGGTGCCCGGGATGTACTTGGCGTGGATGCCGTCGCCGTTGCGCATGGAGGCGAGCTCGTCCTCGGTGAGCGGGCGGGTCGGGTGGTAGTTGATCGACCAGGCCCAGCAGGTCTCGTCGTCGATCGGGACCCAGGCGTGGCCGCCCATCGGGTTGTGGATGCCGAACGGCGGGATGATCGTGTACCAGGGCATGATCCACTGGGTGATGCGCCAGTAGTAGTTCTCTTCGTCGACGTTGCGGCGCGCGCCGATGAGCAGCCCGCCGTCGGACTCCACGACCTCGAACTTGGGCCGGGTGTCCTTCTTCAGGTACTCGTTGCCCGCGGTGCCCGAGTGCATCGGGTCGTCGTCCAGGTTGAAGCGGTGGGCGAAGGAGACGTGGCTGGAGTCGATGCCGCCCTCCATCGCCTGCATGAAGTTGGTCATCTGCCGGCGCTTGGAGATGAAGACCTGGCTCTCCGGCAGGCCGGCCCACTCCAGCTCGGGCAGCTCGGGCTTGAGCTCCGGCGGGCCCATAAACGTCCAGATGACGCCGCCGCGCTCCACGCAGGGGTACGCGGGCTGCTTGATCTTCTCGCGCATGCGCGCCTCCGGCGGCTCGGAGGGCATGTCCACGCAGTTGCCGTCCACGTCGTACTTCCAGCCGTGGTAGCCGCAGCGCAGGCCGCACTCCTCGTTACGGCCGAAGAACAGCGAGGCGGTGCGGTGGCTGCAGAACTCGTCGAGCAGGCCGATACGGCCCTTGGTGTCGCGGAAGGCGATCAGTTTCTCGCCCAGCAGTTGGACGCGCACCGGCGGGCAGTCGGGCTCCGGCAACTCCTCGGCGAGCAGCGCGGGAATCCAGTAGCGGCGCAGCAGGGTGCCCATCTCGGTTCCCTGGTCGGTGCGGACGAGGCGTTCGTTCTGTTCCCGGGTCAGCATCGGGACTCCTTCGTTGTGCGATGTTGTGCAATGCGCCAGCCAGAACCGGCTGGGGAGACCGGGCCGGAGTCGTCCGGGTCCGGTCGGTGGTTTCAGGGGCGGACCACGACGTGCGGGGACTTCGGTCCGGTGCCGGCGGCGAGCCGGGCGAGCATGTCGCCGGTCTCCTCGAGGGAGACCTCGACGGAGGGCAGTTCCTGCAGGCCCGAGGTGCCGTCGGCGAGCGAGGCGATCGCCTGGCGGACGTACTCGGGGCGGCGGCCGCGCACGGCGGAGATCCTGACGTTGCGGCGGATCATGGCCGAGGTGTCGACCGGCACCGCGGCGGGCTGCTTGGGCGTGGTGAGCACCAGGCGCCCGCCCTGGCCGAGCAGGTCGACGGCGACCCTGACCACGTGCGGGGCGGCCCCGACGGCGTCGACGACGCAGTCCGCGGCCCGGGAACCGAGCACGCGGCGCACACCCTCGGCGAGGTCGGTGCCGGTGTCGGCCGCGACGGTCACGGCACCGAGGCGCTCGGCGATCTCGAGGCGGGTGCGGTCGCGTCGCAGCCCGGCCACCACCGTCTCGGCGCCGGCGTAGCGCGCCGCGGCCGCCACGGCGAGCCCGTGGTAGCCGGGGCCGACGATGACCACGGTCTCGCCCTTGCGGACGGCGCCCGCGCGCAGCGTCCAGTCCAGCGCGTTCGCGTACGGCAGCACCCAGGCGGCCAGCTCCTCGGACAGCTCGGGCGGCAGCGGGTGCACCACGGTGTTGGGCTGCAGGAGCAGGTACTCGGCGTTCCCGCCGTGCAGGCCCGATGCCTCGGCGGCCGGCAGGGTGCCGACGCGGCGGCCGCCGCCCCACAGGTCGGTCTGCGGGCACAGGCGGTAGGCGCCCGAGGTGCAGGACGGGCACGTCCCGCACGGCAGGTACTCCTCGATGACGACCCGGTCCCCCACCCGGCCCTGCCAGGTCCGCTCCCCCTGCTCGGGGGCCACGGCGGCGATGCGGCCGACGACGTGGTGGCCGAGCACGGTCGGCTCCGGGACGCCCTTCGCGAAGAGGGAGACGTCCGTGCCGCAGATGCCGGAGGCGGTGACCTGCAGCCACCCCTCCCCCGGGCCGGCCTCGTGCAGGGGAAGGCTCCTCAGCTCGCTCCGGGCACCCGGCAGGGCCACGCTCGCGCGGGCCTCGGATGGCGGCCCGGAGACCACGGTGTCGCTCACCCTGAATCCCCTTTCTATCGCTCTGTGATAATGCGTTATTGCTCTGCGATTCGGCTACAGTAGGTGGCGACTTAGAGCACGTCAATGGGTGAGGAGCGACAAAATGGCCGGTGGTCGGGCGGGAGCGGACAGCGGGCGCAGGGCCCTGGAAGTGCTCTTCGCCTTCGCCGAGCAGCGCCCGGTGGCCTCGGTGCGCGAACTGGCCGACGCGGTCGGCATCCCGGTGCCCACCGCCCACCGCTATGTGGCGCTGCTGCGCGACATGGCCCTGGTCGAGGAGGACACCCGGGGGTACTACCGGCTGACGATGCGGGTGGCGGCGCTGGGCCGCGCGGCCCGGCAGGGCACCTCACTGGCCGAGGTCGCGGACCCCTTCCTGCGCGCCCTGGCTGACGAGGTCTCCGAGACGGTGCTGCTCATCCGCCTGGTGCGGGGGCTTCCGGTGTGCGTGCACGGAGCCGAGAGCAGCCGTCCGTACCGGCTGTCGTTCGAGGTGGGGCAGAATCTGCCGCCGCTGCGCGGTGCCAGTGCGCGCGTGCTGCTCGGCGGCCTGTCGCCCGCCGAGCGGGAGCGCTATGTCGACCGGGCGCTCGAGTCCGGCGCGGTGCCGCCGCTGCACGGGCGCGAGGAGTTCCTGCAGGGCGTCGAGCTCGCCGTCAAGCGCGGCTGGTCCGTCAGTCATGAGGAGATCGACGAGGGCATATGGGCCGTCTCGGCCGCCATCCGGGACGACGACCGCACGGTGGCCACCCTCTCCCTGTCCTGCCCCGAGTTCCGCCTCGACGACGCCCGCCGCAAGGCCTACACCGACCGGGCGGTGGCGACCGCGGAGCGGATCTCCGAGGCGCTGCGCGGGGGCGCGGCCGCGGGCTCCGCGCCGGGCAACGACGCCTGACCACCCGCGTTCCCGGTCGCCCCGAAGATCGCGGGGCCGGGCGCGGAGGATCGTATGACCAGCTGTGCTGCGGCCACTGGGTGATCCGCGAGTAGTAGTTCGCCTCGTTGACGACCCGCCGGACGCCGATCACGAGTCCGCCGTCGGACTCGGCGACCTCGAACTTCGGCCGGGTGTCGGCCTCGAGGTACATCAGCCCTTCGGTGCCCGCATGCATCGGGTCGTCATCGATGTTGAACCGGTGCGCGAAGGAGACATGGCTGGAGTCGATGCCGCCCTCCATGGCCTGCAGGTAGTTGGACTCCTGCCAGCGCTTGAAGACGAACCGGTGGGCGTCGTCGAGCACGGCCATGGCAGCTCGGGCTTGTGCTCGGGCGGCCCCATGTACGTCCAGATGATCCCGCCCCGCTCGCCGCACGGCTACGCCCGTTGCGTGATGCGGTTCTTGAACGTCGAGCCCTCCGGCTCGGAGGGCATGCCGACGCAGTTCCGTCCACGTCGTACTTCCAGCCCTGGTAAGAGCAGCGCAGCCCGCACTCCTCGTTGCGACCGAAGAACAGCGAGGCGGTGCGGTGGCTGCAGAACTCGTCGAGCAGACCGATACGGCCCCGGCAGTCACCGAAGGCGATGAGCTGCTCTCCAGCAGTGTGACGCACACCAGGGGGCTGTCCGGTTCCGCGATCTCCTCGGCCAGCAGTGCCGGAATCCAGTAGCGGCGGAACAGGCGTCCCATGGGGGGTGTCCGGACCGGTCGCGGTGAGCAGCTCGTTCTGTTCGTGGGTCAGCATGCGGGTCCATTCCTGGCGGATTCGGGATGGGGAGGCCGTCGCGGCGTCAGGCCACCGGGGCGGTCTTGGGGGGCGGGCGAACGCTTCGCGCGCCGGAGGAGGGCCAGGGCTGCGGCGAGCGCGTTGGTACCGATCACCGCGAGCCAGGCCGCGAGGTAGGAACCGGTGGCGTCGACGACCAGGCCGAAGCACAGCGGGCCCACGGCGAAGCCCACGTAGAGACCGACGGCAAGGATTCCGGAGGCGGTGCCGACGACATGCAGGGGAGTCGCCCGCATCAGCGCGAGCATGATCACGACGTTGGCGGCGATTCCGCTGGCGCCGAACAGCGTGGCACCGGCCCAGACCAGCGCGGGTGCGTGCAGCTGTTCCGCCGCGAGGATGGAGCAGGCGGCGAGCGCGGACGCGAGGGCGAGGGCGATCAGGGGGACACGGGGGCGGCGCACCCGGTCGGCGGCGCGGCCCCACGCGATACGGGCGATGAGTCCCACTCCTCCGGCGACGGCCGCAGTGAACCCGGCGGCCCGCACCGACATGTCCAGCCGCTCGAAACCGTAGAGGGGCAGATAGACGTTGGTGGCCTGGAGCGCGGCACCGGTCGCCAGGGCGTAAGCGGTGAGCCACCACACGGCGGCCGGCAGGTCCGCGAGCCGCCGCGTCGGCCCGGCCACGGGCCGGGGGCTGCCGGCGGGGATCGAACGGCGGACCAGGACCAGCCCCGCCGTGGCGGCGATCGCCGCCACGCCCGCCGCACCCCGCCACCCCCACACCAGCGCGACGCTCGGGAGCACGAGACCTGCCCCGAACTGGCTCATCTGGACGCCCGACTGCTTGACGCCCATCAGCCGGCCGCGCCGGCCCTGCGGGAGGTTCGCCGCGATGAGCTGGTTCGTCACCGGGTTGGACAGCGCCTGGGCCGCTCCGCACAGGACCGTGGCAGCCACCAGCCATCCGTACGAGGGGGCCGCGGCGGCTCCGAGGAGCGCCAGGCCGGCGCCCGTGAACAGCACCACGAGGACCGCCCTTCCGCTGAACAGATCCGCGCACCGGCCCACCAGCGGTGAGAAGAGCGCCGCGGCCAGAAAGGCCGCCGTCGTCAGCGAGCCGAGCTGAGCCCGGCTGATGCCAAGGTCGGCGGTCAGCAGCGGTGCGGTCGCCGTCAGGGCGTACAGCATGAGCGGTCCGGCGCCCATCGACAGCGCCAGGGTGACGCCGAACCCCCGGGACAGCACTGGCCGCGACCGACCGTGGCCGGCAGTCCTCATACAGTCTCCCTTTTCGCATGGCGAACAATGGTGCGGAATGCGGTTGAACCGTAGGGATGGCTCGAGGATGCCGTCAAGAGCTGCACAACAAAGGCGTCAGACGCGAGTCCGAGAAGCTGCAGCAGCGGCACAATGCAAAGCGTGGCCGCCGGCCCGAGGGAGCTCGGCCCGCCAGACGGGGACGCCGCACGTTGATTTGCCTTCGCTCCGATGATTACTGTTCGACATGCGCATAGCTCAGCCGCACGCGCCGACCGCTCGACCGTGGACGGAGCGACCACCCACTGCCATGCCTGCCCTCCCACCCGCAGAGAGCGAGACCGGATGACCGACGAGGCCCGGCGCTCGCCCCGTGACACCGACTTCGTCCAGTCGCTCGCACGAGGCCTTGCCGTCATCAACGCCTTCGACGCGGACCACCCGCGGATGACCCTGAGTCAGGTCGCGCGGGCGGCCGGCATGGCCCCTGCGACGGCCCGTCGTTTCCTGCTGACGCTGGCTCAGCTTGATTACGTGGGCTACGAGGACGGCCTTTACCATCTGCGCCCACGCGTCCTCGACCTGGGCTACCGCTATCTCTCCACGCTGTCCGTTCGCGATGTCGCCGAACCCCACCTGGAGCAGCTGGCAGCCGAGGTACACGAGTCCTGCTCGCTGTCGATCCTCGACGGCGTCGACATCGTCTACGTCTCCCGCGTGTCCATCTCACGGATCATCGCCATCAGCATCGGACTCGGCACACGGCTCCCCGCACATGCGACGTCCATGGGCCGGGTACTGCTCGCCGGCCTGCCCGAGCGCGAACGTGAGGAGTACCTGACGCACGCCCAGCTCACCCGGCTGACCGACCGCACCATCACCGCCCCCGATGTGCTGCGCGCGGAGCTGGAGCAGGTGCGTAAGCAGGGCTGGACGATCGTCGACCAGGAACTCGAACGAGGGCTGCGCTCCGTCGCCGTCCCGGTTCGTACCCAGCTCGGCGTCACCTTCGCAGCCGTCAACATCGCCACTCACGCCGGCCACACCTCCGTCGAGGGCATCCGGCGCCGACTGCTGCCGCCGCTGCTGTCCACCGCCGCACGCATCGAGGCCGACCTGCACAGCTATCCCGCCGGGCCCCCATCCGGCCACCGAGGAGGCATTCGTGCCTGACCAGTCCACCCCGGACGTGCCGTTCGTCCAGTCCCTGGAGCGCGGGCTCCAGGTACTGCGCACCCTCAGCGACGCCTCGTCCGGCCTGACCCTCGCCGAGGTGGCCAAGCGGACAGGCCTGACCCGCGCCGCCGCGCGACGGTTCCTGCTCACCCTCGTCGAACTCGACTACACGCGCTTCGACGGCCGGGAGTACTCACTGCGCCCGCGCGTGCTCGAGATCGGGCGCTCCTACCTCTCGAGCCTGCGCCTGCCTGACGTGGCACTCCCCCATCTTGAACAGCTCGCCTCGGAGGTCCGTGAGACCACCTCGCTGACCGTGCTCGACGGCGACGAGGTCGTCTACGTCGCCCGCGTCCACGGCTTCCGCATCCTGGCGGTCTCGATCGCCGTCGGAACCCGCTTCCCCGCGTACGCGTCCTCCACCGGCCGCGTCCTGCTCGCCGGCCTGGAACACAGCGAACTCGACGCCTACCTCTCCCGTGTGCCACTGCGTCAGTTCACCGCGGACACCAAGACCAGCCCTGAACGCCTCGCCCAGGAGATCGGCCGGGTGCGGAGGCAGGGCTGGACGATCGTCGACCAGGAACTCGAGCCGGGGCTGCGCTCCGTCGCTGCGCCGGTCCACGATGCCGACGACCGCGTCATCGCCGCCGTGAACATCGCCACCACCGCCAGCCGCACCTCACTCGACACCATGCGCCAGTCCTGGCTGCGCCGGCTGCGGGACACCGCCGAGAGCATCGGGACAGACTTCACCCGGCATGACCGCACGTAAAGCCCATCGCCGGTGCGGAGACGTCGGTGCGGTGTCCAGCCGGGCCGCGGCGATCGCCTTGCACCCCAGAGGGTGGCCCAGATGGGGTTCGAAGCCGTAGTCCTCAGCATCGGCTCCTGACCCCGCTCGAAGGCCCGCGGCGCGATCGACGCCGAGGGACCGGCCGGCGCACACCCGGTAACTCCCCCACGCCGGGTGCGCGCCGGACTGGTTCCAGAACATCGCCCGATGACAACGAATGACTGATCAGATGCCGAGCAACGCCGAGGGATTGGAGCTGGCAGCCGGACGCACGTCCTCCTCGGACAGACCGGCGTCATGGAGCGCACCGGGGAACATCCGCAGGAGGTCCGAGGGCGTCGGGTTGCTTCCCCCGAAACTGTCGCTCGTCAGGACCACCCGCGACGCCCCGACCTCGTGGATCAGAGCGACGACATCGGCCGGGCGGCGTCGGCGGATCGACGTCCCTACCCGACTCGGCGATGGCCAAAGCGTGCTCGGACTCGTCGAGGTCGAGCGCAAGCACCTCGTGAAGCTCCCTGGACAACGATGATCCCGAGCCCGTCGCGCAGCAGGAGCCAGAAAGCCGTGCGCTGTCGCTGCGGCGCTCGGGAACGTGACGTTGTGCGTCTGCGGCACCGTCTGCCCGCGTCCGGTGTCCGCGAGCTCCGGGTCCGGTGTGGCCGACCGACCGGAAGGATGCCCGGTCGGCCAACCTCATGCAGCCGGGGCGTCAGTCGGCCTGCGCGCCGGGCCGGCCCGCTTCCACGACGAAGCTGGCGTGCGTGGACACCGGAGCACCGGGCTTCGTGACGTAAGGCATCACCCGGTAGTCGCTGCGCCATTCGTCGGGCGTCACCCGGCAGCGGACGTAACCGCGGCGCTGGTTGTAATACATCATGTGTGGGTTGGAGGCGAGCCACGACTCACCGCGCGCGTCCATGTCGGCACCGTCGCCGCCGGAGGCTATCGACGTACCGAGGAACTCGGCGCCGATGGTGGGCGAGTTCTGGTCGTCGAAGTTCAGCTTCAGGTCCGCGACCATGCTGCAGTGCGCGTCGCCGGTGATGACGACGAAGTTGTCCACGCCGCGCTCGGCCACCGCGTCGAAGGTCCGCTGGCGCGCGGGCTCGTAGCCACTCCAGTTGTCGTCCGACAGCGACAGACCGGGACCGGGGTCACGGTCCGCCCTGGCCATCACGGTCTGCTGCGCGAGGACCTTCCACTTCCTGGTGGAGGCGCCGAGCCCGTCGGCCAGCCACCTCTCCTGCTGCGCACCGAGCATCGTGCGGGACGGATCGTCCCGCTCGGCCTGGGTGTCTGCCTGCCGGGAGCGGTACTGACGGCCGTCGAGCACGTTGAAGTCGGCCAGGCGCCCGTAGGACAGACGGCGGTAGAGCTGCATGTCCGGGCCGTTGGGCAGCGCGGCCCGGCGCAGCGGCATGAACTCGTAGTACGCCTGGTAGGCGGCCGCCCGGCGCTGCAGGAACTCCTCCGACGGTCCGGCGTCGCCGTTCCGGGTGGCGTTGGCGTAGTTGTTCTCGACCTCGTGGTCGTCCCAGGTCACGAGCCACGGGAACGCGGCATGTGCGGCCTGCAGGTCCTCATCGGTCTTGTGCTGGGCGTGCCGGACCCGGTAGTCCGCCAGCGAGTAGATCTCCGCCGCGGGGAGGTGCGGTCGTCCGATGGATCCCTGGGAGTCGCCTTCATAGATGTAGTCGCCCAGATGCACGACCAGGTCGAGGTCCTCCGCCGCCATGTGCTTGTAGGCGGTGAAGTAACCGGCCGGGTAGTTCTGGCAGGACGCGAAAGCGAACGACAGGCTGTCCGGACTGGCGTCCAGCGCCGGTGCGGTCTTGGTGCGGCCGACGGGGCTGACGTCCTGCCCGACGCGGAACCGGTAGAAGTACACCCAGCCCGGGCGCAGCCCCTTGACCTCGACGTGCACGGAGTGGCCCAGCTCCGGCGTGGCCCGTTCGGCGCCGGCGGCGACGATGCGGCGGAAGTTGTCGTCCTCCGCGACCTCCCACTCGACCGGAACGATCACCTGGGGCATTCCCCCCTTGCCGTCCTCGGCCAGGGGCTTCGGTGCCAGGCGCGTCCACAGCACCACTCCGTCGGGCAGGGGATCGCCGGAGGCGACACCCAGCGTGAACGGATAGCCCGAAAGGCGCCCCGCCGCCATGGCGGGCGCCACGGAGAAGCCCGCGATCGCCAGCGCCACGCCGGTGCCGGCGCCCATCAAACCGACGAACCCTCGTCTGTCAAGCTGTCCCATGGTCAGTCCTTTGATCTCGTTGTCTATGGGTACAACTGTCAAATGGCCAGACCAATGTGATCGTCAAGTGACGGACAAACGACGGGAATGCGGCAGCCGGAGAGCGGCATCTCCAGTCCCTGACATACGGGCGGAACTGCCGAGCGGGCGCAGCGGAATGCAACCGGTCACTGCATCAGGGAGTTCGTCCGCTCGCTGCTGTCGCAGCCGGCCGAGTCGGAGGCGGTTGGACGACCGAAGGCTGCAGGCAGAGCATGCCCTGGCCGTCGACGTCGGCTTCCACGCCCGCCGGATGTGGCTCACCGGCGGCCATCCTGCCGTCTCGGACCACCACCAGCGCGTTGTCCATCACCCGGGGCCCTGACAGGGGCGCCACATGTCACTGATGCCTGGAAGGGAGACCGGAGCAGGCCGGCGCCGACAAGGTGGCGATGATCACTGGTCCCGCCGCCTTGTTGATCCACGCGGCGATCAGCAACACGGCTGCGCTGAGAGGGCTTCTCGAAACCGAGTGTGGGGCTGGGGTTTCCGTACGGGGGTGCTGTTCAGGCGATTGTGGTCGCGCGGGGGCATGAGGGCAGGGCCTCTCGGTGGCGCAGAGGGTGTCTACGCCACTGCTCACCGGGAGGCTCCGTTGTCGCCGTTGTATCGGTCCGCTGGGGAACAGTCCATTCCGGACATGCGAGTGTGCGACCGCCTCGCCCCCATGTACGGTCCGTGCAGAAGCCGCAGACCGGACTCGCGCCGACTCAATGCCGGACACCGGGCGACGCCGAAGGGCCACAAAGCCTTCATCATCTACACAGCACCGCATCAAGTGGGTCCGACTACATCAACCTCACTCTGCGCTCGTTGCGCACTTGAAGATCAAGCTAGTCGATCCAGACGACAATCCCGGTCAGACCGGTGAGCACCGCCGCGACTCCGGCCCGTACGGCGCGCCCGGCCCGTTCCGGGGTGAAGCTGGCCGGGTCGTACGACGAGGACATGCCGAGTCCCTCGCCCCGGAACGAGGCACCGGTCCAGTCGGCGGCGGTGACGTTCGCCGTCGGCTCGGCCAACTCCGCGCCGACCACGAGGAACTGCTGGTCGAGGTGGTTGGGCGAGACCATGGCCAGGGGGTCGACGAGGTCGTTGCCGGCGCTGATGATCAGGTCGGGCCGCATGCCCATCGCCTCGCTGATGCGGGGGACGAACTGGTCCGGCTTCGTGGCGGTGACGGTCCTCAGGTCGGCGTGCACCTCCTCGGCCCACGACTCCACGGCGCTCACCAGCGTCCTGGTCTGGCGGTCCTTGCCCGCGGTGAGCAGCACCACGCGGTAGTCCTTCGACGGGCGGACCCCGTCCCAGGAGCCGGGCCGCGGAGCGATCGTCGCCTCCGGGGCCGGTGGTGCCGTCGGATCGGAGAACCCCGGGCTCAGGGTGCCGACGGCGCTCGGCTTCGGGTGCGGCTCGGACCAGTCGTCGCCCGAGCCGCATCCGCCGACCAGTACGGCGGTCGCGACTGCCGTGGCCAGCGTGCAGGCAGGCAGAAGCCGAGAGCGCATGGGAAGTCCTCCGTAGTGGCGTGAGTGCGCCTACTTCCTACCTCATGGCGGGCGGTTTTCGGCCAGTGAGCCGACTTGTCCGAGCTTGGTTCCCCGTCGGTTCGCGCATGCGCCACCGGAGGTTCATCCGCGCCCAGCAGATTTCGTGCGCCGACCGAAGAGGAGTCACATGTTTCCCGCCGCCGGGCGTCGCGCCTGTGCCGCCGTCGCCGTCATCGTCGCGGCCGTCCTGCTCGGCGCCGTGCCGGCGCTCGCCCACGGGTTCAGCTCGACCGTGTACGCAGATCTCACCGCGCCCGAGGGTGGGCATGTCCGTACCGAACTCCAGCTGGAGTACGACCTGCTCGTCGTCTCCGCCGCCGACTACGAGAAGGACGATCCGCTGTTCCGGGCGGGCACCGCGGCGTTCGACAACGGCGACGCGAAGGAACAGGCGGCGGCGCTCGACGGCCACGCCGACTCGGTCGTCGCCTATGTGACCCGCCGCTTCGGCGTCACGGCCGGGGGCCGGGAGTGCATACCGGTCAGGGACGGCGACTTCGCGATCGAGCGACGCGAGGGAGTTCCGTACGCCCTGCTGGTCCTCGACTACCGGTGCCCGTCGTCCGCCGAGGCGCACGAGGTGCGCAGTGGGCTGTTCCCGGACTCCGAGGGCTATGTGCGCGACACCAAGACGATCGTCGCCTACGACTTCGATCTGACGTCCGGAAGCACCGCTCTCGACGCCGAGCACCGGTCGTTCTCCACCCAGCAGTCCGGGGCCGAGCGGTTCTGGACCTTCTTCCGGCTCGGAGCCGAGCACCTGCTCGCCGGGCTCGACCACATCCTGTTCCTGCTGGCGCTCATCGTCGGATCACGCCGGCTGCGCGAGATCGTGCTGGCGGCCACGACCTTCACACTGGCCCACTCGGTGACCTTCGTCCTGGCCGCCCTGGGGCTCGTGCAGGTTCCGGAGTGGTTCGTCGAGCCCGTCATCGCGCTCTCGATCGCGGTCGTCGCGGGCTGGCACCTGTGGCGGCTGTGGCGACGCCGGTCCCACGCCACGGACCTGGAGACGTTCGGCCGCGGTCACCTCAGCCTGGACCGCGCGGGCTGGACGCGGCTCGCGGTGGTGTTCTGCTTCGGCCTCATACACGGACTCGGCTTCGCCTCGGCGCTGGGGATCGACCGTGCCTGGTCATGGACGCTCCTGTGGTCGCTCCTCGTCTTCAACGTGGGCATCGAAACAGTCCAACTGGCCATCGTGGCCACCGTCTTCCCGGCCCTCGCCCTGCTGCGCCGGCGTCGGCCGGACCTGGGGTCGTGGACGACCGGAGCGGTCGCGGCGGGTGTGTCCGTCATGGGCCTGGTGTGGTTCGTGCAGCGGACCTTCGGGGTCTGAAGGTCAGTCCAAATTCCGGCAAGTGGAACGATCCGCTTCTCCCCGGTTCATCAGAATGTCACGGCCTCATGTGACTTTTTGTCGAGTCTTACGCCACCCCCCAAATCTCGAACGAACGGAAACCGATGAAGCTCGACAAGGGGGCCCAGAGATCTGGGCTCATCCGTCACCGAGTGGCCATGAGCGCCACCGCGGTGGCCCTGGGCGTGACCACGGCCTTCGGCAGCGGCCTGATGACCGGGGCCCACGCCGAGACCTCCGCGACGCCCGCCGGAGTCGTCCTCGGGGTCGGCGCCAACGAATCGCAGCGCGTCGCGTCCTGGTACACCCCGGCCGACTCGGCGCAGGTGGTCCAGGTCGCGCCGACCTCCCAGCTCGTGGGCGGCGAGTTCCCCGCGAACGCCGTCACCTTCCCGGCCAACGTCGCCGCGAACAGCGTCAACGGCGGTTACAACGGGCACGCGACGATCGACAGCCTGCGCGCGAACACCGCGTACTCGTACCGCGTCGGATCCCAGGGCGGCTGGTCGCCGACGTACTCCTTCAAGACGCAGGAATTCAAGGGCGACTTCGACTTCCTGTTCTACGGCGACCCGCAGATCGGTTCGTCCGGCAACGTGGACAAGGACGGCGCCGGGTGGAAGGACACCCTGGACGTCTCCCTCGCCGCGAACCCGAACGCGGAGCTGCTGGTCTCCGGTGGTGACCAGGTGGAGACCGCCAACACCGAGACGCAGTGGAACGCGTTCCTCGCGCCCGACAAGCTGCGTCAGTACCCGTGGGCGGCCACGATCGGCAACCACGACGTCGGCGGCAAGGCGTACGAGCAGCACTTCTGGACGCCGAACACCGACCGCTCCGCGCCGTACTACAACGGCAGCTCGGCGACCCGGTCGGGCGGCGACTACTGGTACACGTACAAGGACGTCCTGTTCATCGACCTGAACAGCAACGCGTACTCCAACGGTTCCGACGAGGCGCACATCAAGTTCGTCAGCGACGTCATCAAGAACCACGGTGCCGACGCCAAGTACACGGTGCTCGTCTACCACCACGCGATCTACTCGCCGGCCGACCACGCGAACGACGGCGACAACAAGCAGCGCCGCAAGGACTTCCCGGCGGCGTTCTCGAAGCTCGGCGTCGACCTGGTCCTGCAGGGTCACGACCACGCCTATTCCCGTAGCTACGTGATCAAGAACGGCGAGAAGGCGCACCCGGACGAGCAGCCCGGTGCCGCCCAGGTGGCCCAGGGTCCCGGCGGCGTCATCTACGTGACGGCGAACTCCGCGTCGGGGTCGAAGTACTACGACCTCACCGCTCCCGACACGAGCAAGGACCCGAACTACGGTCCCGACCCGCTGAACCCCAAGAACCACTGGGCCAACTCGGTCGAGAACCAGGAGCACGTCCGCACCTACGTCAAGGTCCAGGTGCGCGACAACAAGCTCGTCGTCGAGAACCTCCGCAGCGGCACGTGCGCCGCACCCAACGCCGCCGTGGAGCTGAGCAAGGTGAAGTGGTGTGGCCCGGACAGCGGCGCCACCCCGGCTCAGCCGGTCGGCTCCGCCGTCGACTCCGTGGTGATCCACCCCTACCGCGGCGAGGGCTGGGACGAGCGCGCCGACGTGGCCACCACCACCCCGGCCGAGTCCGACTGGCTCCAGTAGCCGACCCGGGGTGACGCCGGGACTCTCGCGCCGACCGCGCCCAGACGTTCCGGCCCGCTCCATCGGTGGGGTGGGTACCGCCGGGTGCGTGCCCACCCCACCCCGCCCCCGTTCCGCTCCCGCCACCCCGACTCGCCCGAGGACCCTCAGATGCGCCCGCCCAGACCTCGTACCACCACAGCTGCCAGATCCCTCGCACGCGCAGCCGTCGTGGCCCTGCTCGCCGTGCTCGCCTTCCTCGGAACGGGCGCCGGACCCGTGGCGGCGGCGGACGGCGACGCCCCCTGGGCCATCAGCACAGCCTCCAACGACTTCGGGTCCGACCGGCCGAACTACAGCTACACCGTCAATGCCGGCGGCCATGTCACCGACGCCCTCGAGGTCGTCAACCACGGCACCACGCCGCTCCACCTGGCCGTGTACGCCGCCGACGCGTTCACCAACGAGGCCGGCAGGCTCGACCTGGTCGCCAAGGACGCGAAGTCGCCACGCGTGGGTGCCTGGGTCCGTATGGACCGACCCGACGTGACGGTTGGGCCCGGCCGGTCGGTCAAGGTGCCCTTCACGCTCACCGTGCCGCACGACGCCGCGCCCGGCGACTACATGGGTGGCATCGTCACCTCGCCGACGGACGGGACCGACGCCGGCCGCCGTCTCGGCATCCGGATCCGGCTGCGCGTGGGCGGAGCGCTCGAGCCGAAGCTGTCGGTGCAGGACCTGCACGTGCGGTACTCGGGTACGACGAATCCGGTCGGCAAGGGAGATGCAACCGTCACCTACACCATCCGCAACACGGGCAACGCCATCCTGATGGCACGTCAGACAGTTTCCCTGTCCGGCCCCTTCGGGCTCCTGGGGGCCCGCGCAGGCCATGTCGACGACTCGCCCGCGCTGCTCCCCGGCGATACCTGGAAGGTCACCGTGCCGGTCCACGGAGTGACTCCCGCGCTGCGGTCGACGGGGACGGTCACCCTCGTCCCGCTCCTCACCGACGCGTCGGGCTCGGTCGCGCCGCTCGCCGGCGCGAAGACCACGACCCACGCCTGGACCGTTTCCTGGACGCTGCTGCTCTGCCTCGTCGTCCTGTGCGCGTTGGTGGCCGCCGGGCCGGTTTCCTGGAGCCGCCGCCGTCGTCGGGCCAAGGGATCAACCGAGACCGCTTCAGCCGAGGTTGAAGGTGATCACGGCCCGAGCCGGGAAGTGAAAGGCGCCATCGAGCATGTCGGAGCGCTCGACCATGACGCTGAGACCGGAGCCCGTGGAACCCGGTGACGGGTAGATCCAGACGGGGCCCCGCAGGGCGGAGCCGCACAGGCCGTCCGGCAACGGGATCACGGGGTCGGCGACCGCCGCGCTGCCGTACCGGTGGTCGAACAGGTCCTCGCCGTCGGGGACCAGGCCTGTGCGGTGCAGGCACCCCGGTATCAGGGCGCTCACGAAGGTCACCTCGGCCGTGCCGTTCCTCGTGAGGCAGTGAACGTCCTTGTCGTCGGCGGGAATCGGCGCGCCTCCGGCACGGATCGCATCCGGCAACCGCGGGGCGCTCCCCCTACGCACCTGGGTGCCCCAGGTACGGAAGTTCGGGCTCTGCCCGCCGGCCGGCGGAGGCGTGGGCCCGGGCGCGGGTGCGCCGCCGAGGATCTCGCCGACTCGGGCGCGGAATCCCGCCATGCCACCCGGCCGGAAGGCGGGGTCCGTCTTGCGCTCCGGTGCCCACTCCTTGTGGCCCCAGTGCCCGGTCGGCCCCGAGCCCGACGTGCCGCAGCAGGGCGGCCACGCCACACGGGTACGAGTCGATCTGCGCGGGAGTCCAGCCGCGCACGTTCTGCCACGGCCCGCCCTTCCCGGCGTGCCACGCCTGCCCGGCCGCGATGACGATCCAGCTGCCGTCGCGCGCCAGGCCGAGGTTCGCACGGGGCGGACCTGGAGCCCTTCCTTCCGCAGGATGTCCGCCAGCCATGTCAGGTACGCCATGTGAGTCCCCCACTCTCTGCTCGCCGTCGTGGCCCGCCGATCTCGGCGGGCGGGCGGTCGGTGAGGCTGGTCCGGGCGCGGCGCCGCGGACCAGCCGTCAGGTCAGTTCGGTATCCCGGCCCGGACGACGAGCGCGTCGTGGTCGGTGTAGGTCGTCGGCTCGATCTCCAGCGTCGGCGCCGCGAGATTTCCGTAGACGTGCTGGATGCCGGGAGCCTGGGTGGCGGCCGCGTCGGTCAGCGTCCAGAACTGCGCGGGCGCGCACGGGGCTTGCCGGTTGACATCACCGGCGAAGAGGGTGGGCCGACCGCGAGAGGCAAGCACCTGGGTGAGCTCGGCGCACTGGATGGAGTTGGTGGTGCCGGGGGCCTCGCCATCGGTGGAGAGGTGACTGGTGCACACGTCCAGGCCGCGGGCGGTCGTCACACAGATCCAGCGTCGCTGCTCCACTCCGCTGAACACGGAGTACGGCGCGTCCTCGGAGGCGCGGATCTCCTCCTTGGTCAGCACGGCGTTCCCGAACACTCCGCGCCCGTCGGGCGACTTGCACGGCAAGGGGGCGCCGCGGTAGATCACCGTGGCAAAGCGGTAGTGGTAGCCGGTGCGCGCGGCGATGTCGGCCACGTCCCCGCTGCACGCCTCGTTGAGAGTGACCGCGTTGACGTCGTTGGCCCGGATACGGTCCACGACCTCATCGACGATCTTCGGGTACTCGGTGCGGGCATAGCAGCCGGCTACTCCGCTGGAGCAGACGTTCATCTGCAGGAGCGAGTAGGGCGGGTGCGCGTCCTGCGACCAGGCCTCGTCGGACTGCGTCGCCGTGGCGGCGACCGCATTCGGGGCCAGCAACAGCCCGGCGACGCCCAGGCATACGAGGGTCAGCGCACGCAAACGTGTCAGGGTTATTCGGATCATGCCGCCATGCGGCGCAGCTCAGCGGGTCTCTGCGCACCCGCCCTCCGGTCGGCTGCGGGCCCGCCGTCCCGCACAGCCCGACGCGGTTCGCCGGATCGCGTCACAACTCCCGGACAGCGGGTGTCCTCCTGTGCTCCAGCTCCCGGTCATCCAGCGGGAGTCAGGTTCCGGGCCAACGGCTACCAGGCGTACTACGAGCACCTGCCGATGCGTCCGGCGCAGCAGCCGCACGGCCCCGACGCCACGATGTACCGGCGCGTACGGGCGGGCTGGCGGAGTTCAGCATCCTGGACGGCCGCCAGTTCCGCACGGACCAGGCGTACGGCGACGGCCGCAAGGTAGCGGACCCCGACGTCCTGGATCCCGCCCGGACCATGCTCGGATCGCCCCAGGAGCAGTGGCTGCTGGACGGTCTGGGCTGCTCGCAGGCGCGGTGGAACGTCATCGCCCAGCAGGCGATCATGGCCCAGTTCGACTACGACCTGGGGCCGGACAAGATCGCCAACCTGGACCGGTGGGACGGCTACGCGGCGGCCCGTTCCCGCATCCTGGACTACATCGCCGAGCACCGGCCCGCCAACCCGGTGGTGGTGAGCGGCGACTGGCACACGAACTGGGTCAACGATCTCAAGACCGACTTCGACGACCCCCACTCCCCCACCGTCGCCACCGAGTTCGTCGGCACCTCGATCTCCTCGGGCGCCGGCTGGGACGCGGACGTGCGGCTCGGCCTGCCCGCCAACCCCCATGTCCGCTTCTGCAACGGCTCGTACCGCGGCTACGTCCTGTGCGACGTGACACCCGAACGCTGGCGCAGCGACCTGCGAATCGTGCTCAACGCGCGCGACGCGGCGTCGCCCGCGTTCACCATCGCCGCGTTCGAGGTCCAGGACGGCACGCCCGGCGCGCGGCGGATCGACGCGGGCGACGGGCTGTCGGGCCGGGTGACCGACCGGGTCTCCGGCACACCGCTGCCCAACGTCGAGGTGACCGTGACCACGGCGGACGGCACGCGTTTCGCCTCCGGCCTCACCGACCCCGAGGGCGAGTTCCTGGCCTTCGCCCCGCCGGGGACGTACGACCTGACCGCCGTCGGCGCCGGATACGAGCCCGGGTCGGCGACCGCGACCATCACGGGAGTCCTCGGAGACCGCCGAGCCGCTGGACCTGGCCGCCGTGGGCCACCTGGACCAGCTCGACCGGCTCAACCTGCCGTACGCATCGGCCAGTCAGCCGCGCGGTTCCAACGCCTGGCAGCAGCACACGGTGCGCTCCACGTCCGTCGAGGTGATCTCGGCCGGCGGCCCCGTCGCCTCGGTCCGGGCCGTCGGCGCCAGCACCTCGGTGCCCGACATCGCCGTCACGACGACGTACAGCATGCGCGCGGGCCGGCCATGGGTCACGGCGGAGACGGTGTTCACCAACGCCGGTACCACGCCGCACACGGTGTGGGTGGGTGACGTACTGGACCACGACGGCACCGGTCAGCGCAGTGGTGTCGCGGGGCACGGCACCATCACGGCCTCCGCCCCCGCGGACTTCACGCCCACGCGCCGTGGATCGGCATGACCGGTCCCGACCGCCAGACGTACGGACTGCCGTACGAGGAGGGTGGATTCACCGCGTACGCGTGCGGGATCTGGGCCATGACCCAGCGTCAACTGACGCTCCAGCCCGGGGAGACCTTCACGCTCAGCAGGCGGACCGCCGCGGTGGACAACGGCGGCACGGCCGACCCGTTCGCGGTCCTGGCGACGCTCCGACCCGGCGCGTCCCGGCCACGGGAGCGACCCGCGCGTAAAGGGGTCCCCACAAGCTCTCGCCTGTGGGGACCTGCGCACCGCCGGGACGACAGGATCCGAACCTGCTCCCCTGATCCCTACCGCACGCACACCGATGCCGGGCGCTCCGTGAGCGGGGCGCCGGGGCAGTCGGTGCGGCGGGCCGGGACCAGGAGGGCCGCACCGGCCGCGGCGAGGAGGAGCAGCGCCAGCAGCGCGAACCCGTGGGTGTACCCGGACTCGTAGGGCAGACCGGAGGGCTGCAGCCGGCCGGTGACCAGGACGAGCGCGGCGCCGATCGAGCCGCCGATGGTGCGGACGTTGGCGTTCACGCCGGTCGCGGCGCCGGTCTGCTCGGGCGGAACGCTGCCCACGATGAGGTTGGCCATCGAGGCGAAGGCGAGGCCGATGCCGAGGCCGAACACGCCGGAGACGAGGACGAGCTGCCACTGTTCGTCGTGCCAGAGGGCGAGGACGCCGCAGGCCATCGCACCGAGCGCGGCACCCGCGGTGAGCTGGGCCTTGGGGCCCATGACCGGTGCGAGACGGCCGCTGAGCACACCCAGAGGCCCACCGCGACCTCGCCGACGTCGTCCGCGCCCTACGGCGGCCGGCGTCCTGGCCGCGCGAGCGTGAGCATCCTGCCGCACCCCGGCACTCATGCCCCGTGGCCCAGTCAGCATCAGCTGTGCGGGGTGCGCAGGGCGAGGATGGCCATGTCGTCGTGGCCGTCGCTCGGGTGTTGGTCGGCCAGGGTGTTCACGAAGTCCTGCAGCGGCAGGTCGGCGTGGGCGGTGGCGAGTTGGGCGAGTTGGGCGAGTTGGGCGAGTTGGGTCAGGCTCTCGTCGACGGTGCGGGCGGGATCTTCGATCAGCCCGTCGGTGTAGAAGACCACGGTGGCCCCGCGGGGCAGGGGGTGGGT
The DNA here is from genome assembly GCF_042730885.1 of Streptomyces sp. NPDC059909. Lineage (NCBI taxonomy): Bacteria > Bacillati > Actinomycetota > Actinomycetes > Kitasatosporales > Streptomycetaceae > Streptomyces > Streptomyces sp. NPDC059909. Next base: position 13,655 of record NZ_JBHWKX010000038.1, on the reverse strand, counting down.
GTGGTCGGGGCAGTGTTCTTCGGTGTTCACCGCAAGCGGCAGGCCTCGGCGTGCAGGTATTACGTCTGCCGTCGGGAGTGATCAGCAGTGGAGGGAGGTGGCCCGCAGTGCTCCAGTGCAGCGTCCAGCCACCGCCTTCTGCGGGTTCGATGCGGGCCAGGCAGGCGGTGGTGACAGGCAGGTCCGTGATGGCGTGCAGGGTACGGTCGAGCTGATGCAGGACTGAGCTGGGCGGGGTGAGCCGGTCGAACAACAGGGCGCGCAGCATGCTGCGGGTCTGGGCCATGGCAGCGGCCGCGCGCAGGTCGTGGCCGACGACGTCGCCGATGACCACGGCGCAGGCGTTATCGGGCAAGGTGGGCAGCAGCAGCCGCTGGAAGTGTTCGGCGCTGTCGCGGACCTGCTCGAACAGGCGGACGTTCTCGATGGCGATGCCGGGCCAGGGTCAGGGCGGCGGGGTGCCGGGTGAGCAGGCCGGTGGCCTCACGCACCGACAATGTGGGCAGAGCCGGGGCGGGTCCGACGGCGCGGGGAAGTGCTGTGCGGGCCCAGTCGCGGACGGTGGAGTAGCTTCCGGTGTAGCCGCGTTCGGTGATCTCGCAGTAGAGGACGGTGGCGGTGAGCCGGCTTCCGGCTTCCGGCTTCTGCCCAGCGATGTTCCAAGTAGGGCTTGAACGGGTCGAGTTTGCTGCCTCGGCGCGCGGCCGACGGTCTTCGGCGAGGTCCTGCAAGCGGGCGGCGTGAGCGTAACGGCGGGCGGTTGCTGATGGGCCAGGGGCTGAGCCCACGTGAAATCGCCCGCCGCCTGGGCTGTGTCCGCAACACCTGCGTCCCTCGCGAGCTCCGCTTCGGAGTACAGCAAAAGGAGGGTGCCCGAGGTCAGGAGTCGGCGACGGAATTGTCAGATGCTCTACCACTTGAGCTACACCGACCCGAAGTCGATGACGGGATTCGAACCCGCAACATTCCGATCCCCAAGAAGTATCCGCTGCCTGCGCACCGGGCACCGGGCACCCACCATGTGCTACGCCTCCCGAGATCAAGTCGGCGGAACCGACAAGGCGCTCTGCCCGCTGAGCTGCACCGGCTCGTCGTACCGGTGGCGGGGCTCGAACCCGCGGCCGCCCCATGTGCATCACTCCAGGAGGCGTACCGCGGGCCGGGCTGACCAATCAATTTCCGCGGGAAGTTCAGTCGCGCTTCTGCCGCTGCCAGGGTCCCGTGATCGCTACCAGAATCCCCGGGGTCTGGATGTTCGCGTACAGGATCGTGCCGTCCGGAGAGAACGTGACTCCCGCGAACTCGCTGTACTCCGGCTCCGCCTCGGTGCCGATGTTCAGGTCGTTGCGCGCGATGGGGTACGTACGGCCGCTGTCGGTCGCGCCGAAGAGGTGCTGGACACCCTCGCCGTCCTCCGCGAGCACGATACCGCCGTAGGGCGAGACGGTGATGTTGTCGGGGCCGTCGTAGGCGCCGTCCTTGGACGGGTCGGGGTTGACGCCCAGCAGCACCTTCAGCGTGAGGGTGCGGCGCTTGGGGTCGTAGAACCAGACCTGCCCGTCGTGCTGCGCGGGGCTCTCCGCACGGGCGAACGAGGAGACGATGTACGCGCCGCCGTCGCCCCACCACATGCCCTCGAGCTTGCGGGCGCGGGTGATCTCGCCGGTGGCGAACTGCTTGCGGACGGAGACGGTCTTCGCGTCGCGGTCCGGTACGTCGACCCAGTCCACGCCGTACACCGTGCCGATCTTCGTGGCGCGCGAGAGGTCGTCGACGAACTGACCGACAGAGTCGTAGCACTTGGGGGCCTGCAGCACACCGGCGTCGTCGGCGAGGGTGCGGAGCTTGCCGCGGCCGTGCTCGAAGCCGGCCGGCGGGGTCCAGCGGTACAGCAGGCCGTTGGGGCCCGCGGCGTCCTCGGTGAGGTAGAGGTGGCCGCGCTTGGGGTCGACGACGACGGCCTCGTGGGCGTAGCGGCCGAGGGCCTTGATGGGCTTCGGGTCGCGGTTGGCGCGGGCGTCGCGCGGGTCGACCTCGAAGACGTAGCCGTGGTCCTTGGTCATGCCGTTGGAGCCGGCCTTGTCCTCGGTCTCCTCGCAGGTGAGCCAGGTACCCCAAGGGGTGGTGCCGCCCGCGCAGTTGTTGGAGGTGCCTGCGATGCCGACCCACTCGGCGACCGCGCCGCCGGGGCGCACCTCGACGACGGTGCAGCCGCCGGACGCGGCGGGGTCGTAGACAAGGCCGTCGGTGAGCGGCACCGGGTACTTCCAATTGGCGCGCGGGCCGCTCAGCTCGTGGTTGTTGACGAGCAGCGTCGCGCCGCGCGGGCCCTCGAAGGTGCCGGTGCCGTCGTGGTTGGACGGGGTGTACTCGCCGGACTCCAGCTTCGTCTTGCCGCTGTAGGTGACGATGCTGTACGAGAAGCCGGCGGGGAGGGCGAGGATGCCCTTGGGGTCCTCGACGAGGGGGCCGTAGCCGAGGCGGCTGACGGCGTCGGCGGTGTCGCCGAGGTCCGCGCCGTCAACGGGCTCGGTGTCCTGGCTGGCGAGAGCACCCGGCGTGGTGGCGAAGGCTCCGACGCTGCCGACCAGCGCGACACCGGCGCCGGTGATCACGGATCGTCTGGCGAAGTCCCTGCGGGTGAGCGACATGGTTTCTCCTGAGGCCTGAGGGCGCGTACGGCTGGGGCTTGGCGGGGGTGGCGCGGCGCGACCGTTTCGACGGTCACCGTTGCCGCCCGCCTCAAGGACCTTAGGTGCAGCAACCAACGTTTGACACGGACTGCTGGTTGAACGTTCACGGAACGGGGGATGGCCGGCATCCGGGCCGATGCCCCGCCGATAGCCGTCGATATCTCGACCGGCACCTTTCGGTGGCCGGATCGCAGAGCCCACCGGGCCATCAGGCACTGGCGATCGCGAACATCGTCAACTGGTCGTCGAGCCGCATCATGGCGTCCGAGACCCGCTCGAGGACGTCGTTGGTGGGCTTCCTCATGCCGTCGGGCACGATCATCGACGCGGCGAGCGCGGGCAGCGGCACGGGCGCGCGCCCCAACTCTCTTGGATTTTAAGGGCATTGCTCCAGGTCAACCATGCAGAAAGGTGCCTGCCAGCGGGTGAAGTCTTTCAGTAACCCTGCTGGGTGAGTCGTGAATATCGGCTCGTCATGACATGAGCAAGGAGTGCCAGGTGAGCCGCGCGGATACCCCACGTCGAGGCAGTCGGCAGGGCAGAGCGGGCATCAGGGAGGTAGCCGCCGTCGCCGGTGTGTCCGCCACGACCGTTCCCGATGCACTGAACGGCAAGGGTCGGCTACCGAACGCCACCCGGTGCCATGTCCGAGAGGTCGCAGACCGGCTGGGCTACCGCCCGTCGGCCGCGGCCCGCACCCTCCGTACCGGGAAGTCGGTCATACGGATCCGGTGCGTCGGGGCGTTGCTCGAGTCTGGCTTGGTGCCGGCTACTTCGTACACACGGACGTGCCGACGCCTGGTCGTGATCACGATCCAACCGGCGACGATGTTCGCGATCGCCAGTGCCTGATGGCCCGGTGGGCTCTGCGATCCGGCCACCGAAAAGGTGCCGGTCGAGATACCGACGGCTATCGCCGGGGCATCGGCCCGGATGCTGGCCATCCCCCGTTCCGTGAACGTTCAACCAGCAGTCCCTGTCAAACGTTGGTTGCCGCACCTAAGGTCCTTGAAGATCGAAGGAAGGACTTATGGACAGACCTATAGCAATCCGGGCTCGTGCCATCGCAAAGAGTTTCGGTGACGTCGTCGCGCTCGACGGCATAGACCTTGATGTGACGCAGGGTCAGATCCATGGCCTGATCGGACCGAACGGCGCCGGGAAGACGACCTTGCTCGGCCTTCTGCTGGGGCTCTCGGTTGCCGACAGCGGTCGCCTGGAGGTCCTGGGTACACCGGTCGGGCGGGCACTCGACGCCCCCGACGGTGTCGCCGGCTTCGTGGACGGTCCCGCTCTCTACCCCTCGCTCACCCCACGGCAGAACCTCGCCGCGCTGGCCGCACTCCGCGGCCACGACGCGCGCACGGCGGAAGTCGACGACGTACTCGCCGAGGTCGGCCTCACCGGCGTCGCCGACGAACGCACCCGCGGCTTCTCCCTCGGCATGCGCCAGCGGCTCGGACTCGCCGCCGCCCTGCTGACCAAGCCCCGCCTGCTCGTCCTCGACGAACCGTCCAACGGCCTCGACCCGGCCGGCAAGAAGCACGTGCACGGTGTCCTCAACCGGCTCGCGGCCGACGGAACCGCCGTCGTGCTCTCGAGCCACAACATGGACGACCTCGAGACGCTGTGCTCCGAGGTGACCATCCTCGCCACCGGACGCGTCGTCTTCTCCGGCCCGCTGAGCAAGCTGGCCACCGACAACCGTGAACTCGACTACCGGCTGCTCACCTCCGACCCGCAGGCCGCCCGCCGGGTGGCCGACGACGCTCCGGGGATCCAGGTCCTCGAGGACGCCGGGGTACGGCAGGACGCCGAACTGCTCGTCGTACGCGCCCTTGTGCCCGCCCTCGACGAACTCGTGGTGCGGCTCGTGGCGAAGGGCGTCGCGCTGCGCGAGCTCACTCCCGTGGTGTCGCCGCTCGAAGCCGCGTTTCTCGCCCTCACCGAACAGCAGGAGGCGGGCAGATGACCGCGACCCTCACCCCGAGCCGGGAACAGGAACACGAGCAGGTGACCAGGGGCCCTCGCGTCCCCGTCACCCGCACCTGTCGCTTCGAGCTCGTCAAGCTCGTCTCCCAGTGGCGGATCCGCCTGCTGGTCCTCGCCTGCTGGATCGCTCCCGCCCTCTTCGTCGCCGGCGTGAGCCAGCAGGCCACGCTCCCCGTGGACACCCTCTTCGGGCGCTGGATGCACGCCTCCGGGTGGGCCGGACCGCTGGTGATGCTCGGTTTCGCCGGGAGCGTGGCGCTCCCGCTGCTGACCTCGGTCGTGGCCGGTGACGTGTTCGCCTCCGAGGACCGGCTCGGCACCTGGCGCCAGCTGCTCGTGGCGGTCCGCTCGCCTCGGCGGATCTTCGTGGCGAAGGCAGTCGCCAGCCTCACCGTCCTGCTACTGCTCGTGGCCGGGATCGCGGTCTCCAGCACGGTCGGCGGCCTCCTGGCGGTCGGCGACCAGCCACTGGTCGGCCTCGACGGCCGCCTCCTGGCGCCGTCGGACGCCGCCGTTCAGGTCCTGCTCTCCTGGGTCTGCGCCCTCGCTCCGACCCTGGCGCTCGCCGCGCTCGGCTTCCTCGGGTCGGTCACGCTGGGACGGTCCCCGATGGGGCTGCTGGTGCCCGTGCTCGTCTCGTTCGCGATGGCGGTCGCCCAGATGCTGCCGCTTCCCGTGGCCGTCCGGGTCGCCCTGCCCACCTACGCCTATATCTCCTGGAACGGTCTGTTCACCAGCCCGCAGCAGCTCGGCCCGCTGCTGATCGGCATCGTCGTCAGCCTCGTGTGGGCCGTGGTCGCAACCGCGCTGGCCTACGTGCTCTTCGTACGGCGCGAATTCACCAACCCGACCCACGACGGTCCGGGCCGCCGCGCGATCACCGTCGGAGTCCTGCCGCTCGTCGGGGTGGCCGCCGTGTCGTTCGCGGTCGTCGCCGCGACGACCTCGGCGACGGGCTCCGGGATCGAGCAGGACAAGGTGCAGCGCTCGGTCGCCACGGCGTTCGCGCACCTGTACCGCATACAGACCGACCAACTCAACCGACCCGCCGTCACCGAGGCCCAGTTGAAGGCCACAGCGGCGTGCAACAAGGGAAACACCAGGGTCGCAGCGCAAGGCCCGGGCAACGACTGGCGCTGCGTCGTCACCTGGCATCTTCCCGGTGTCGAGCCCACCGGACAGGCCATCTACCAACTCGACATCACTCCGGACGGGCGGTTCATGGCCGATGGCGATGGACCGAAGGAAGTGAACGGCTACTTCCTGGTGCGGACCCCCGACGGGGACGCACCGAACCCACTGTGGCAGTTCGACGGCAACGTCGAACTGCTCGAAACCACCCAGAAGGGATAACACTCGATGCAGGTAACTCGCCGCCACAAGCTCGCTGAGGAAGCTCGGATCAGCCTCCTCGGAAGACTTATCGGCCGCCGGATACCGCTGTTGACGGCGGGCACCACCGCCGTCGCTCTCGTGGTCGCCGGCACGGCGTTCGCCCAGACCCACCAGTTCGGCACGGACCAGGTCGGTCAGGTCACTGCCGACGGCCAGGTCGTCTCCGGCAACCAGTACATCGCCCCGTACGGCGACCGTCTTGTCATCAACCAGGGCAAGATCATGTCGTCCTCGGTCAGCCCGGACGGCACGCACATGGCTGCCTCGGTCACCGACGGTGGCGCGGCCCTGGCCATCGTGGACCTGAAGAACTGGAAGACGCAGCAGCTCGTCAGCAACGCTGCGTCGTCCAACCCTCGCATCAGCAGCAACAACGTGGGCCAGGAAGGCCCGACGTACTCGCCCGACGGCAAGCAGCTGTGGCTGGGCCAGCCGGACGGCTACACCGTGTTCACCGTGAACGCGGACGGCAGCGTCTCCAGCCCGAGGACCGTCGCCATCCCGGCGCAGGGTTCCAAGAGGGCCCTGGTGGGCGAGGCGGTGTTCTCGGCCGACGGCAAGACCGTGTACTCCGCGGTCAACGGCCAGAACCGGGTCGTCTCCATCGACGCGGCGACCGGGACCATCAAGCAGAGCTGGGCCGTGGGCAACGCCCCGCGCGACATGATCGTCGTCGGCGGCAAGCTCTACGTCAGCAACGAGGGTGGCCGCCCGGCCAAGCCCGGCGAGCCCACGATCAACTCGTACGGCACGCAGGTACTCGCCGACCAGAAGACCGCTGCCACCCTCAGCGGCACGGTCAGCGTCATCGATCTGGCGAACCAGGACGCCGCCGTCTCCAGCATCGAGGTCGGTCTGCACCCGACCGCCCTGTACGCCAAGAACGGGGCGCTGTTCGTCACCAACACCGCGACCAACGACGTGTCGGTCATCGACACGGCGAAGGGCGAGGTCGTCCAGACCATCGCCACCCGGCCGTGGGCCGAGGCCTCGGTGGGTTACGAGCCCAACGCGGTGACTCTCACCGACGACGGTCACCTGCTGGTGACCCTCGGCCGTGCCAACGCGGTCGCCGTCTACAACTACACCTCCGCGCAGGAGCCGGTCAGCTACGTCGGCCTGCTCCCGACGGACTACTTCCCCTCGGAGATCACCACCGTCGGCGACCAGGTCTACGTCTCCAACACCCGTGGTATCGACGCCCGCCGTAAGGCCAGCGGTCACGGCACCCACGACACGACGTCGAGCCTGACGAAGTTCACGCTGCCCGACGACAGCGTGATCAGGTCCTACACCGGCAAGGTCTTCAAGCAGAACGGCTGGAACGGCGAGTCGCTCAAGAAGTCCGACGGCACCCCGGCCAAGCCGGTGCCGGTCCCGGTCAAGCTCGGCGACCCCTCGACGATCAAGCACGTCTTCCTGATCGTCAAGGAGAACCGGACCTACGACCAGGTCTTCGGTGACATGCCGCAGGGCAACGGCGACCCGTCGCTGGCGCAGTACGGCGAGAACGTCACGCCGAACCAGCACGCCCTGGCCAGGCAGTTCGGCCTGTACGACAACACGTACGACATCGGCACGAACTCCGCCGAGGGCCACAACTGGCTGATGCAGGCCGACAACCCGGAGTACACCGAGTCCTCCGCCGGTGAGTACATGCGCAGCTACGACACCGAGGACGACGCCCTCGGCCACCAGCGGACCGGCTTCATCTGGACCGGTGCGCAGGACGCCGGCAAGTCCGTGCGGAACTTCGGTGAGTTCCAGCAGTTCCTGACCAAGCCGGCGGGCGCGACCTGGCAGAACCTGTACTGCGACAGCAAGAACATGGCGGCGACCGGTCAGGACACCGCCTACCCGCTGAACTCGACCTCGCCGATCCCGTCGCTCAACGACGTGTCGGTGCACGGCTTCCCGAAGTACGACCTCAGTGTCCCGGACGTCTACCGCGCCGAGATCTGGAGGCAGGACTTCAAGAAGAACGGTCCGGCGAACCTGAACATGTTCTGGCTCTCCAACGACCACACCGGCGGCCCGGTGAGCGGTGCCGCCGGGGTCGCGGACAACGACCTCGCCGTCGGCAAGATCGTTGACGAGATCTCGCACAGCGAGTACTGGAAGGACTCGGCGATCTTCGTCGTCGAGGACGACTCCCAGGCCGGCACCGACCACGTCGACGGCCACCGCGCCCCGGTCCAGATCATCAGCCCCTGGGCCAAGCACGGAGTGGTGGACAGCCACTACTACTCGCAGATCAACATGATACGGACCATCGAGCAGATCCTCGGGATCCAGCCGATGAACCAGAAGGACACCGCGGCCAGCCCGATGGCCGCGGCGTTCACCCAGAGCCCGGACTTCACGCCGTTCACCGCGCTGCCCAACCGGGTCTCGCTGACGGACGGTGTGAAGAATGGCGCGCCGTCCTGTGGTCTGGACACCCCCGCGGCGCAGAGCCTGAAGGCGGAGGTCGTGCCGGCGGCCTCGGTGCCGGCGGACATGAAGGACCTCGCCGCCGAGTGGGACCAGTGGAAGTCGAAGCAGCGGCTGTCCGGTCCCCAGGCCGTGCCGGACTACGCTCCCCCCGCCCAGATGAACCACTTGGCCTGGTACGAGCGGTACAACTGGGCGAAGCCGTACCCGGGTGAGAAGAAGATCTACGCTCCTCAGGACGTGCCGGGTGCGTTCATCCCGTCGGCGGAGAACGAAGGCTGACGTTTGCCGGTAATCTGAGCGGCGACTGCCGTCAAAATGCCCCGGAGCTTGATCGCTCCGGGGCGTTTGCGCTGGTGCCCCTGGCAGGATTCGAATCTGCAACACCCGATACCCCACCACGGCAGCCCGCAGCCACAGGCTGCGCAATCGGCAGCGTGGCGCGTCCTGCCGGACTCGGGGATGTCCACCAACGGCAGGGCCAACGGCAGCACACCGACCGCCGGCGGGTGACATGCGGACCGCAGCAGTCACTGCCGCACAGGGCGGCGGGACGTCGGTCAGAGCGGCAGTGGCCGGTCGCCACTCCAAGACCCGGGCGCGACAGGCGCGTCGGCGGGCGCGGCCGAACCGACCGCGGCGAGCCGGCGGCGGCGGGCGAGCCACAGCACGACGGCTGCGTACAGAAGGATCATCGGGACGTCGACTGCCACCTCCATCCATCCCATGTCGGCGGCCGTCTCGTCGGAGGCGAGGGCTCCCGCGATGGCTGCCGCGATGCCCATCGCCAGCAGGTTGTTGATGACGTGCAGGGCTATGGCGGCTTCGAGTCCGCCCGTACGTATCGCCAGCAGGCCCGCGACCAGGCCGAAGACGACCAGGTCGGCAAAGCCCCAGGGCGTGCCCCACCCGTGCGCGGTGGCGAAGAGGACGGCCTGCGGCAGGACCGCGATCCATGGCGAGCGGAACCACGCGCCGAACGCCTGGAGAAGCCAGCCACGGAACACGTACTCCTCGGCCGCGGCCTGGAACGGCACGAGGGCGCACACCATCGCAAGGCCCAGCAGGAACGAGGAGAGGCCGGCCCACTCCAGCTCCTCGGTGTCGCCCGCGGTTTCGGGCAGCAGTACGGAGATGCCGAGCGTGCCCGCGACGAGAGGCAGCGCCACCGCCAGGCATATCCCGAGCCAGCGCCACCGCAGCCGTCCGGCCACCGACGACACGGTCCCTGCCGGGCGCCGCTGCACCCAGCGAGCTGTCACCAGAACCACCGGAGTCACCAGCGCGATGGACAGCAGCGCCAGCGCCGTATCACCGATACCGCCCCAGGTGGGAATGCCGTCGGAGTCCAGCGGGCGGTCCATGACCTCCCCTGCGATCTCGGCGCCGATGAACGTCACCACCATCACCACGAGCGAGCCGATCAGCACCACTCCGCTCCCCACCAGGGGGGACCACCACCGGTGCCACCCGGTCGCCCGGGTGAGTCGGTGGAAAGGGAGGGGCCGCGGCGGTGGACCGGGCGGAAGCGGCGGCATGGCGGGGTGGGCATACGGCGGCCAGGCTCGGTTGCCCGTCATGTTCTCCGTATCCCGGCGGCCGAACACCGGGTCATCAGCCGTCGGCACGATCTGCGTCTCCAACCAGGGGATGGACAGGACCAGGGACAGTGCATGCCTCGGGAGGGACAAGGACCCAAGCCTCGAGGAGTGCGGTCGTCAGTATCGTCGTCGCCGTCGGCTGCCGGGACCGGGGGTCGACGGCGGCTTCCGCCGCATCGGAAACCGCTGCGGCCCGCGTCAGCCGTCCAACCAGGAGACCCTGTGGGCATCAACGCCCATGAGGTGGTCCACGTCGCGCTCCGTCAACGCGTCCCGGCGACCCCCACCCCGCGCCTGCGCCCCGTCAGCGGGAGCCGGCGGGGCCGATGCTCGCGCGTTCGATACAGCTCCGGCAGGGGCAGCTGGACGGTGCGGGCGGAGCCGCCGTCGAGCAGGGCCGTGAGCTCGCGGGCGGCGGTGCGGCCGAAGGCGACCGTGTCCCGGGACAGTGCGGCGAGCCAGCGCTGCACAAGGCGGCACAGGGCCGAGTCCTCCCAGGCCACGATGGACACGTCGACCGGCACCGCGTAACCGAGTCCGGTCGCGGCGGTGATTCCGGCAACGGCCATCACATCGTTGTCGTACACCAGCGCGGTCGGTGGTGCATCGGCCTCCAGCACGCCGCGGGTGACCTCCGCCGCCTCCTCGTCGGAGCAGTCGGTGGTGACCGAGCGGACCTCGGCCAGGCCCAGCCGCTCGGCCTCGGCCCGCAGCGAGCGGATGCGGCGCTCGGTGTGGGCGAGTCCGGGGAGCCCCGCGATGTGCACGATGTGGCGGTGTCCGAGCGCGTGCAGACGGCGGACGATCGAGGCCATCGCGCCCGCGTCGTCCGCCCACACCGTGGACAGCCCCGGGTGGCCTTCCTTGGGGCCCCGCCGATCACCACTCCTGGCAGTCCCAGTTCGTCGAGCAGGTCCGGCCGCGGCGGAGGCGGCGGCACGACCCGCGAGATGGTCACCAAGGCCGCCCGTATGAAGGACCTGGAGGGCTCGGCGACCGTCGTCTGGGAGACCCCGGAGGAATTCATCACCAAGGCCGAGGCCGAGTACCCCAGTCCGCCGGTGTGGGTCGGCGAGCTCTACCTGGGGCTGCACCGGGCCACGCTCACCAGCCAGGCGAAGACGAAGCAGGGCAACCGGCGCTCCGAGCACCTGCTGCGCGAGGCAGAGCTGTGGGCGGCGACGGCCGCGGTGCGGACGGGATTCCCGTACCCGTACGAGCAGTTGGACCGGATCTGGAAGACGGTCCTGCTGCACCAGTTCCACGACATCCTGCCCGGCTCGTCCATCGCCTGGGTGCACCGCGAGGCCGAGAGGACGTACGCGGCCGTGGCCGATGAGCTGAACGGCATCATCGACGCGGCCCAGCGCGCCCTGGCCGGTGACGGTACGGCCGAGCTGGTCTTCAACGGGGCGCCGCACGGCCGGCACGGGATCGCCGCCAGCGGTACCGCGCAAGTGGTCCCCGCCGGCGCGTCGTATCTGCACCCGCGTGAGGGCGACGGTCACATCCTGGACAACGGACTGCTCCGGGTGGAGATCGACGCGCGCGGTCTGGTCGTCTCCGCGTACGACTTCGGCGCGGAGCGCGAGACGGTCGCCCCCGGCAGCGCCGCCAACCTGCTGCAGATCCACCCCGACTTCCCGAACATGTGGGACGCGTGGGACGTCGACGAGTTCTACCGGAACACGGTGACCGACCTGGTGGACGCGGAGGAGGTCGCGGCGGTCCCGCCGGCCGGGGGCTCGGGGGCCGCGGACTCGGGGGCCGCGGCGGTGCGGATCGTGCGCACCTTCGGGGACTCGAAGGTCACACAGGTGCTGACGCTCGCGCCGGGGGCCAAGCGGCTCGACATCGACACCGAGGTCGACTGGCACGAGACCGAGAAGTTCCTGAAGCCGGCGTTCCCGCTGGACGTGCACGCCGAGCGGTACGCGTCCGAGACCCAGTTCGGCCACTTCCACCGGGCGACCCACACCAACACGAGCTGGCCCGCCAAGTTCGAGGCGTGCAACCACCGCTTCGTGCACGTCGAGGAGCCGGGCTGGGGTGTCGCGCTGGTCAACGACTCCACGTACGGCCACGACGTGACCCGCACCGTCCGCACCTCCGACTCCGGTACGACGACCACGGTGCGGGTGTCCCTGCTGCGCGCACCGCACTTCCCCGACCCCGAGACCGACCAGGGCCTGCACCGCTTCCGCCACGCGCTGGTGCCGGGAGCGACGATCGGCGACGCGGTCCGCGAGGGTACCGCGTCAATCTGCCGGAGCGCCGGGGCACCGGTGCGGGCACCGAGGTCGCGCCGCTGGTCGCGGTGGACGACGACGCGGTCGTGGTGACCGCCGTCAAGCTCGCCGACGACGGCAGCGGCGATGTCGTCGTCCGCTTCCACGAGTCGCGGGGCGGCCGGGCGCGGGCGGCCCTGACGACGGGCTTCGCGTTGGCCGACGCCACGGCGACGGACCTGTTGGAGCATCCGCTCGCGGAGGCGGCGACGCCGCGGCGGGCGGGCGACACGGTGTTCCTGTCGTTGCGTCCCTTCGAGCTGATGACGCTGAGGCTGAAGCGGGCATGACCGAGGACCGACGCGGGAGGAGGGGCCACCGAAGTGCGGCCCCTCCTCCGCTTGTTCGCCCGTACAGTTACCGCGTTTTCGGGACGAAAGTGAGCCATTGGTACAGTGAGATGTGTCTGAGTGCGGCCGGAGGGAGCCAGCGGACCATGGCGGTCGACGAACTCGACACCCGCATCCTGCGGCTGCTGATCGAGCAGCCGCGCACCAGCGTGCGTGAGTACGCCCGGATCCTCGGCATCGCGCGCGGCACGCTCCAGGCCCGGATCGACCGGCTGGAGCGGGACGGGGTGATCACCGGCAGCGGGCCCTTCCTCTCCCCCGCCGCGCTCGGCCATCCGGTGCTGGCGTTCGTCCACATCGAGGTCACGCAGGGGCATCTGGACGAGGTGGGCGACGCGCTCGCCGGCGTACCGGAGATCGTCGAGGCTTTCTCGATCACCGGCGGCGGGGATCTGCTGACGCGGGTCGTGGCCCGCGACAACGGCCATCTGGAGGATGTCATCCAGCGGCTGATCAATCTGCCGGGCGTGGTCCGTACGCGTACGGAGATGGCACTGCGGGAGCGGGTGCCGCACCGGCTGCTACCGCTGGTCGAGTCGGTGGGGCGCGCCACACGAGGGGCGCGCTGACGCCCTGGGCGGACGCGCCACACGAGGGGCGGGCTGACGCCCCCGACGGCCGGTTGACATCAGGGAGTCCATGAGCACTGCGCGGAGGACCTCGGTCATTTTCGATCTCGACGGGACTCTCGTGGACAGCGAGCCGAACTACTACGAGGCGGGCCGCCGGGTTCTCGCCGGCTACCGGGACTAATCGCAGTGCATCGGGCTTCAGCCCGGTGGTGAAGCGAATGGAGAAGTGCTCTGACCCGCACCTTAGAGCGGACGGTTCTGCTGCTCGATGTACTGACGGACTATCGACAGCGGAGCCCCGCCCACCGATCCCGCGAAGTAGGAGCCGGAC
>NZ_JBHWKX010000037.1:42484-75794 GCF_042730885.1 Streptomyces sp. NPDC059909 | reverse complement strand
ATTTTTGGCACGCTGTTGAGTTCTCAAGGAACGGACGCTTCCTTCGTACTCACCCTCTCGGGCTTTCCTCCGGGCGCTTCCCTTCGGTGTTTCCAGCTTAGCAGATCCGATTTCCGTTTCCGCCACCCGCTGGAGCGGGCTGCCGGGCCGTTCTTCGCTTTCGCGTTTCCCTTTCCGGCGGTTCCGACTCTATCAGATCCTTTCGGGCCTGATTCCCAGTCAGAAGGGGGTGCCTTCCCGGCTGTTGGGCCGTTCGGACGTTTCAAACTCTAGCGGATTTCCCAGGCGACTCATAATCGAGTCTTTCGAAACGAATTTCGGCATGCCGAAATTCTTCCCGGTTGGGAGATCGTGCTGAGTTTGGTTGCCGCATGAGCGGCGGGATCGGTTGTCGCAGAACCGTTCCGGCTCCGTGACAACTCGAAGAACCTTACGGATCGACCAGGGGCGTGTCAACCCGCCCCTCCGTTCATCTTCCCGACACCTCCAACAAGCCTTCTAGTCCAGGTCGGTGAGCCGGCCGCCCGCGTCCGGCTGGGTGTGCTCCACCCGGCGCAGGACGCGGATGAGCATCTCGCCCAGCACGCCCCGTTCCTCGCTCGACAGGTCCTGGAGCAGGTCCTCCTCGAAGGCGGTCGCCATGCGCATCGCCTCCAGCCACTTCGTACGGCCCTCGTCCGTGAGCTCGACGATGACCCGCACTCGGTTCGTCTCGTCGCGGTCGCGGGTGACCAGGCCCTCGCTCGCCATGCGGTCGATGCGGTGGGTCATGGCGGCCGGGGTGAGGCCGAGTCGCTTGGCGAGCTCGCCGGGACCGAGGCGATAGGGGGCGCCGGCGAGGACGAGGGTCTTGAGGACCTCCCACTCGGCGCTGCTGATGCCGAGGGCGGCGACCTGGCGGCCGTACGCGACGTTCATCCGGCGGTTGAGCCGGCCGAGCGCGGAGACGACCTTCTCGACCTGGGGGTCCAGGTCGCGGAATTCGCGCTGATACGCGGCGATCTGCTCGTCGAGGCTCGGCTCCTGCGCGGCTCCCTCGGCCTCGGCGACATGGGTGGCCGGCGCCGAGGCGGGACCGGATGGCTGCCCAGGGGCGGGCTGCTCGGGGGTGTCGGTCATGCGGCCCACTATCCCACGCATCGAGTTGGCTTCTAAGTCCTTCGATATGTATTGTTAAGGCTCTAACTTTAGCTTCGAAGTCTTCAGGCTTCAGTCCTCCCCCTCCGGCAGACCAAGGCAGGTGAGTGTGACCAGGCAGATGGGCGCTGCGATGCGCCGGATCCAGGCAGGGAACGTGCTGAGCGCGTTCGGGCTCGGGTTCACCGTTCCGTATCTCTATGTGTATGTGGCTCAGGTGCGTGACCTGGGCGCCAGTACGGCAGGGGCTGTCCTTGCCGTCTTTGCCATGGCCGCGCTCGTTGTCCTGCCCTTCACCGGACGGGTCATCGACCGGCGGGGTCCGCTGCCCGTCGTGGTCGTGGCCTCGGTGCTCGCGTCCGCGGGTGCGCTGAGCATGGGGCTGTCCGGGAGTGTCCCCATGGCCGTGCTGTCCGCCGCTCTGCTGGGTGCCGGTACGGCCGTGATGCAGCCGGCGCTCGCGACGATGATCGTCTGGTGCTCCAGCCCGGCGACCCGGACGCGGGCGTTCGCGATGCAGTTCTTCCTGCAGAACCTGGGGCTGGGCGTCGGCGGTCTGATCGGTGGGCAGATCGTCGACGAGAGCCGGCCCGGCAGCTTCACCCTGCTGTTCGCGATCGAGGCGGCGATGTTCGTCGTGCTCGCGGGTATCGCGGCGACCGTGCGGATGCCCGGGTGCCCGGCGATCCCGGACGCGATGCCGGAGAACACCGAGGCGAAGGCCAGGGGCGGCCTGCGGGCACTGCTCGGACACCGGGCGATGGTGCAGCTGTGCGTGCTGGGGTTCGTTCTCTTCTTCGCCTGCTACGGACAGTTCGAGTCCGGGCTGGCGGCCTACGGCACCGAGGCCGCCGGGATCGACCCGGCGACGCTCGGCTTCGCCCTGGCGGCGAACACGGCCGTCATCGTGGTCGCCCAGTTCGTGGTCCTCAGGTTCGTCGAGCGGCGGAGGCGTACGGGGGTCATCGCTGCGGTCGGGCTGATCTGGGCCGTTGCATGGCTCTTCGCGGGGTACGCGGGGCTCGGGCACGGCAGCCAGGCGATGGCGACGGCCGCGTTCATCTCCACGTACGCGCTCTTCGGGCTCGGTGAGGCGATGCTGTCGCCGACCGTGGCGCCGCTCGTCGCCGACCTGGCACCGGAGTCGATGGTCGGGCAGTACAACTCCGCGTTCGCTCTGGTCAAGCAGCTCGCCCTGGCGGTCGGTCCGGCCGTGGGCGGGCCGATGGGGGCCTCGCTGCACGGTCCGTACATCGTGACGTTCGTCCTCTTCTCGCTCGGCATCACCGCGCTCGCCCTGCGCCTGGGCAAGCGGCTCACGCCCGTACAGGACCAGCCGTCGCTCGCGTCGAGGTCGCGGGTCGTGGCCAAGCACCAGCCCGAGCAGGGCGGCCTGGTCGAGGCCGCCGCCTGACCGGACCCTGTCCGCCTAGTCGGGCAGCGCGAACTCGCACCACACCGCTTTGCCGCCGCCGGGAGTGCGGCGGCTCCCCCAGGACGAGGCGATCGTCGCGACGATGGAGATTCCGCGACCCGCCTCGTCCTCCGTTTCCGCGCGGCGGCGGCGCGGCAGATGGTCGTCCCCGTCCGTCACCTCGATGATCAGGCGGCGGTCGGTGCGGCGGAGCCGCAGCCGCATGGGCGGGGTGCCGTGCTGGAGGGAGTTCGCCACGAGCTCGCTCGCGGCGAGCACCCCCAGATCGCGCAGCTCACCCGGGAACCGCCAGGAGGCCAGCACCCCCGAAGCGAAGGCACGCGCGCGGGGTGCCGCTTCGACGCCGCCGAGCAGCTCCAGGGCCGCGTTGTGGAACAGCTCCGCGTCCGTGCCCGTGCGGGTCGGGTGCTGGAGGACGAGGACGGCGACATCGTCGTCATGCTCGGCAGTGACGCCCAAAGAGCGGATCAGCCGGTCGCACACCACCTGGGGTGTGCCGGTCGCTCCGGCCAGTGCGCGCTCCAGGGCGGCGACGCCTTCGTCGATGTCCTCACCGCGCCGCTCGACGAGACCGTCCGTATAGAGGACAGCGGTGGAGCCGGGCTGGAGCGGGACGGTGCCGGAGGTGTGCAGCCAGCCGCCGGTGCCGAGCGGGGGACCGGTCGGCTCCTCGGCGCGGTGGACCGTGCCGTCCTCGTCCCGTACGAGGATCGGCAGATGGCCCGCCGATGCGTACACGAGCCGTCCCTCGTTGGGGTCGTGGACCGCATACACACACGTGGCGATCTGGCTGGGGTCGATCTCGGCGGCGAGGCCGTCGAGGAGCTGCAGCACTTCGTGCGGGGGCAGGTCGAGGCGGGCGTAGGCGCGGACGGCCGTCCGCAGCTGGCCCATCACGGCGGCGGCGCGGACGCCGCGGCCCATGACGTCGCCGATGACGAGGGCGGTGCGGCCGGCGCCGAGCGTGATCACGTCGTACCAGTCGCCGCCGACCGCGGCGTCCGTGCCGCCCGGGCGGTACTCGGCGGCGATGCGCAGGTCGTCGGGCTGCTCCAGCTCCTGCGGGAGCAGGGAGCGCTGGAGGGTGACGGCGGTTTCGCGGTGGCGGCGCTCGCTGGCGCGCAGACGCTCGGCGGCCTCGGCGTGGTCGGTGACATCGGCGGCGAAGACGAGGACGCCGCGGCCGGAACCGGAGCCGGATTCGGATTCGGATTCGGATTCGGATTCGGCCGCGGGTGCGGGTGCGGGCGCCGGGGCGGGGGCTTCGGCGGGCAGGCACGTGATCGTGTACGAGCCGCCGCCCTGGATGCGGCGGGACTTCACGGTGCGGGGCTTTCCGCTGCGCAGCACCTGGTCCATCAGCGGAAGCAGCCCCAGCTCGGCGAGCTCGGGGCAGGCCGCGGCGGCGGTGGCGCCGATGGCGCGGGGGCCGAACGCGGCGGCGTACGCCTCGTTGATGTACGCGATGCGGTGCTCGGGGCCGTGGACGAGGGCGACGAGAGCCGGGAGCCCGCCGAGCAGCTCCCGTACGGAGAAGTGATCGAGCGTCGGTACGCCGCGATCGTCGGGCACATCGGTGGCGTCGGACGGGGGCTCCGGCCGCTGGTCGTACTCACCGCGGGCCGCGGGCACGGACCCGCGGTCGATCCGCGCTGCGGCGCGACGCTGCGTACCGGGGAGCCGGGCGCTCCAACGCGTGAAGTTCACGGATTTTCTAGCCTCGTATGTTGTTTGCTGATCGTCGTGGGCGCACGGCCGCGCCGCGTGGACAGGTCACTCTGTGCAGGTGTCGGCCCACCTATCGTCACACGTCCAGTGTGACCGACCGTACTGACAACAGCGTCAGTCCTGCCCGGGATCCCCCTCCGGCCGCGGGTTCCGGTTGCCCTTCGGGCCCTTGGGCGGGTCCTCGTGACGACGGGTGAGGGGGCGGGACGGGACGGCGCCCGCGGCGAGCTCGAACTCGGCGCGCGGATGCTCCAGCGAGCCCAGCGAGACGATCTCACGTTTGAAGAGCCCCGACAGCGTCCACTCGGCCAGGATGCGTGCCTTCCGGTTGAAGGTGGGCATGCGGCTGAGATGGTAGACGCGGTGCATCAGCCAGGCCGGATAGCCCTTGAGCTTGCGGCCGTACACATGTGCCACGCCCTTGTGCAGGCCGAGGGACGCCACGGATCCCACGTAGGCGTGGGCGTATTCCTTGAGGGGCTGTCCGCGCAGCGAAGCGACGATGTTCTCGGCGAGCACCTTGGTCTGACGCACGGCGTGCTGGGCGTTCGGCGCGGTCTCCTTGCCGGCTTCCTTCGCGGTCAGGTCGGGTACGGCGGCGGCGTCACCGGCCGCCCACGCGTGCTCGACGCCCTCGACGGTGAGCTCGGCGGTGCACTTGAGGCGGCCGCGTTCGTTGAGCGGCAGGTCGGTGGAGGCGAGGACGGGCGCGGGTTTGACGCCGGCGGTCCACACGACCGTGCGGGTGGGGAAGCGGGTGCCGTCGCTCAGGACGACGACACGGTTCTCGCAGGAATCCAGGCGGGTTTCCAGCCGTACGTCGATGTTGCGGGCGCGCAGCTCACGGATCGCGTACCTGCCCATCTCCTCGCCGACCTCGGGGAGGATGCGGTCGCTCGCCTCGACCAGGACCCATTTCAGGTCCTCGGGCTTGATGTTGTGGTAGTAGCGCGTGGCGTAGCGGGCCATGTCCTCCAGCTCGCCGAGCGCTTCGACGCCGGCGAAGCCGCCGCCCACGAAGACGAAGGTGAGGGCCGCGTCGCGCAGGGCGGGCTCGCGGGTGGAGGAGGCGATGTCCATCTGCTCGATGACGTGGTTGCGCAGGCCGATGGCCTCCTCGACGGACTTGAAGCCGATGCCGTACGTGGCGAGACCGGGGACCGGGAGGGTGCGGGAGATCGAGCCAGGGGCGATGACCAGCTCGTCGTATCCGATCTGGACCCCGCCCGTGCCCTCCTCCTCGGTGGCGAGGGTCGTGACGGTCGCGGTGCGCTTGGCGTGGTCGACGGACCGGACCTCGCCGATGAGGATCTTGCATCTGCTCAGGACACGGCGGAGCGGGACCACCACGTGGCGGGGCGAGATCGCGCCGGCCGCCGCCTCCGGCAGGAAGGGCTGATAGGTCATGTACGCCTCTGGCGTGACGACGAGGATCTCGATGTCGCCACGGCCCAGCTCCGCCTTCAGCTTGTCCTGCAGGCGCAGCGCGGTGTACATCCCCACGTAGCCGCCGCCGACGACGAGAATGCGCGTGCGCGGCGAGGAGCCGGGCGTCGTGTCCCGGGAGTATGCAGCCTTCACCATCCCATGACGCAACGGCCTCGGGAGTTTGTCCACAGGCCCGGCAAATTGTGTGACCGGAGGTTTTGGCCGGGCATCCTCGGCCCGGGAGCCGGTGCGGGGAAAGGTGCGCAGGTCAGGGTGGGCGTGGGGGGTAGTGGGACGGGGTGGAATCGGGAACGTTCCGGCCCTTGCTCCGATCGGGGGGCACACCGTGCGGAAGAGCCCCTTCTGAATTGACCTCGACTCAACTATGTTCGTACTTCGTCGGGGTGTCGGGTCGGTGACTCGTCTGATTCACCTCGGCTGTCAGGGCGGGGCGTCTCCGGGGGGAGACGACATCATTACCGGGGGAACGGTTATGCACATTCAGGATTCGCATTGGCAGGCCGCTGTCGCTTCCGACGGCAACGGACGTGCGGTGACGGGAGCGGTGGCCGGGGCGGGGACCGCCGGGGGCCTGGGCGGCTCCGTGGCCCGTGGGGCCGGCGCGGCAGGTGCGGCAGGGCGTTCGGCCCCGCTGCGTGTGGACGCGCAGCGCAATCTCGAGCATGTTCTGCGGGCCGCGCGCGAGGTGTTCGGCGAGCTTGGCTACGGCGCGCCGATGGAGGACGTGGCGCGCCGGGCGCGCGTCGGTGTCGGCACGGTCTACCGCCGCTTCCCGAGCAAGGACGTGCTGGTGCGGCGGATAGCCGAGGAGGAGACCTCCCGGCTGACGGAGCAGGCGCGTACGGCTCTGGGGCAGGAGGAGGAGCCGTGGTCGGCGCTCTCCCGCTTCCTGCGGACGTCGGTCGCCTCCGGCGCGGGCAGGCTGCTCCCGCCGCAGGTGCTGCGGGTCGGTGTGGACGACTCGACGGTCGTGCCCGAGGTCCTGGGCGGCGCACAGGACGCCCAGCGCGACGGACGGGACGAGTCGCGGGTGCCGCAGCAGCGACAGGGCTTCGGCGGTCAGCCCGAGCTCCGGGTCGTCGGGGCGCGCTCGGTGCACGGACAGATGCCGGCGCCGGTGCAGGCACCGGTGGCCGAGCAGGACGACGCGGGTGCGGGCGAACTGCTGGACGTCGTGGGGCAGCTGGTCGACCGGGCGCGGGCGGCGGGTGAGCTGCGGCGCGATGTCACCGTGGCCGATGTGCTGCTCGTGATAGCCACGGCTGCGCCGTCACTGCCGGACGCGGCGCAGCAGGCGGCGGCCTCGGCCCGGCTGCTCGACATCCTGCTGGAGGGACTGCGCTCGCGGCCGTGACGGCCGGCGCGCTGTCGCCTGCGGCGTCCTCGCTGTCCGAGGCCGGTCCTTGCTGTGCGAGGCGGTCCCTGGCGTCCGGCGGTGCCTGCCGACCGAGGTGCCCGGTCGTACGGCGCAGTCGTACAGTCTGTTGAGCATTCCCCGTACGGGTGAACCCTAGTGCTCGGTTCCGGAAGGCCTCCCCGGATGAGTGGTTGCCGGAAGGCTACGTCCTGAGGCCAATCGCTCTGTGGCACTCTTGCCCGGTGTTCGTGTCAGGTGGGTGCGTACAGGGGCTTCCTCGATGAGCGGTGACGGTCGGGACGAACCAGTCGGCGGTGCAACCGGGCCGGAGGCCGGGGGCGTGCCGCATCGGCAGGTCCCGAGCCAGGGCGGGCCCGGGCACTCCATGGCGGCAGGGCATGCCTCCGAGGCTGCCTACGCGCGGGAGGCCGACGCGAGTGTGCCGCCGCAGCGCGAGGGCGGAAGCAGGGGCACGGCCGTCGGTCTGCCGCCGTCGGACGCCGACTTGATCCAGCGGATGAGGCTCGGCGACGACAGCGCGTACGAGGAACTGTTCCGCCGGCACTCGGAGGCGGTGCGGCGCTATGCGCGCACGTGCTGCCGCGACGGGCACACCGCGGACGATCTGACGGCCGAGGTGTTCGCGCGCACGCTGCAGGCGGTGCGCGGCGGGGCAGGGCCGGAGCAGGCCGTGCGGGCGTATCTGCTGACGACCGTGCGCCGGGTCGCCGCGGCCTGGACGAACTCCTCGAAGCGGGAGCAACTGGTCGAGGACTTCGCCGTCTTCGCCGACCAGGCCGCCCGTTCCTCCGAGGTGTCGGACCGGGGCACGCTCGATCTGGGTGCGGACGTGCGGGCTATGCACGAGGCCGAGCAGTCACTGGCGTTGCAGGCCTTCCGCTCCCTGCCCGAGCGCTGGCAGGCGGTCCTCTGGCACACGACGGTCGAGGAGGAGTCGCCGAGCGAGGTTGCACCGCTCTTCGGTCTCACGGCCAATGCCACGGCGGTGCTGGCCAGTCGGGCCCGCGAGGGTCTCAAGCAGGCCTATCTGCAGGCCCATGTGAGCACCTCGCTCACTTCGGGCGGCGACTGCGCGCGCTACGCCGACCGGCTCGGGGCGTATGCCCGGGGCGGGCTGCGGATGCGGGCCGAGCGGGGACTGCGCAAGCACCTGGAGGAGTGCGCCAAGTGCCGCCTGGCCGCTGGTGAGTTGGAGCAGGTCAACGCGGGGATCCCGGCGCTGCTGCCGGTCGCGGTCATCGGGTGGTTCGCCGCCGGGTACTCGCTCAAGGCGGCCGGGATCGTGGCAGGCGGTGCCGTGGGCGCGGCCGGTGCGGGTGCCGCCGCGGCGGCGACCGGGGCCGGTACCGGGTCCGGGGCGACGTCCGGAGGGACCGCGGCCGCGGAGGGCCTCGGCGCTCCGGCAAAGGCCGGGCTCGCCGCGGCCGCGGCCCTCGCGGCGGCCGCCGGGCTCGTATGGGCGCTCTCGGGTGCCCCCCAGCCGGTACCGCAGCCCGAGGCGAAGCCGCCGGCCGTCGCGCAGCCCGTCGTACCGAAGGCGCCCGACCCGTCGTCGAAGCCGGAGCCCCCGGCCGCGGCACCCGAGCCGGCCCCGCCGCCGGAGAAGCCTTCGCCCGTGCCGACTCCGAAGCCGGCGGCGCCGAAGCCTCCGGCGGACAGGACCGACCCGAAGCCGCCCCCGCCGACGCCGCCCGCGGCCAAGCCCGGCGCGAAGCCCACACCGCCACCCCCGGCGCCCGCCCCTGAGGTCTACCAGGTCAACCAGCTCGACTACGCCGTGTTCGGCGACCACAGCCGGCCCGAGGTGCGGCTCGGCCAGAGCAGCTGGCTCTGGAAGCGCTGGGACATGTCGATCGGCGGCACCCGGTACGGGCACGGCGTCTCCACCCGTGCGAAGTCGACCGTGGCGATCGACCTGAACCGCGAGTGCACCTCGTACGAGGCGCTGGTCGGCATCGACGACATGACGCTGGGGCACGGCGCTGTGCGGTTCTCCGTGTACGGGGACGGGGCACGGCTGTGGCAGTCGCCGGTGATGCGCGGCGGCGACGCGGCGGTGCCGGTGAGCGTCGGTGTCGCCGGGCGGGAGACGATCCGGCTCGTGGTGGAACCGCACACGCCGTTCGACTCGGTGGCGCTCGCGGACTGGGCGCAGTCGCGGATCAGCTGCGGCTGAGCCCGCATCGGCCGAGGCCCGGGCACCTGCTGGTGCGCGCGGAACGCCGGGCGCCGGGCACGGATCAGCCGGCGCCGAGTGTCGCTGCCTCCAGAGCCTCGATGACCTGGGCGAGGGTGAGTGCGGCGCCGGCGGATCGTTCCGCCTCGAAGCGCTGCTCGCCGAGGCTCGTACGGGCCCGGTTCTCGACGGCCTCGGTCATGCGGCGCTCCGGCACGGACCGGGGCGTGTGGGTCCGCCATGCCTCCGCAGCGGCAAGGACCCGTACGGCGAACGCGTCCTCGCCGAGCATCGGCAGTACGGACGCGGCGTTCTCCGCGAGATGCGCGGTGACGAGTTCCGTGCAGCGGGCCTCGCGCGCGGCGCGCAGAGCGGCGGCCAGTCCGCGAAGGCCGGTGAGCGGACCGCCAGTCTGTTCGTGCACCGCGATCCGCGCGTCCAGTCCGCTGAGCGCCGCGTCGAAGTGCGGCGGCGGCGAGCCGAAGGCGGAGACCGTCCGCGCGGTGTCGGCGAACCGCCGGGCGTCCACGATCTCGCCGCGCTCCAAGGCGATCACCGCCCGCATGAAAAGTACGAACCCCCGGGTGTCCTGGACACTGGAACGCTCGGCTTCCTCGGAGGCCTCGTCCAGGCCCTTCTCGGCGGCCTCCACATCGCCTCGCCGGTAGGCGAGTTCGGCGAGCCGGGCGATCAGGAAGGGGGCCTCGGCACGGGCGCCGACCTCGCGGGCGAGACCGAGCGCCTCGGTGTACGCGGCGTGGGCCTCCTCGTACCGGCCGCGCACCATCCCCGCCTCGCCGACGGCGCTGGCGACCTCCGCCCGCATCCAGCGGTCGCCGACGCGGCGGCTGAGTTCGCGCAGCTCGGCGAGATCGCCGTCGATCTCGACGACACCGCCCGGATAGTCGATGGCCAGATGGGCGCGGAAGATCAGGGCCACGCCCGTCTCCCACTCGCCGCCGTGGGCCCGGCAGTTGGCGACGCACTCGTCGAGGTACTGCCGGACGGCGTCGGGACCGTCCGTGAAATAGCTGGTGAAGGGCCAGATCAGGCCGGGGAATCGGGCGGCCTCGGGTCCTGCGCCACGGAAGGCGTCCCGTAGCCGGAGGGCCATGCTCCGTGTCTCCGGCTCCTCGAACGCGGCCGGCTTGGCACGGCTCTCGTCGAGGAAGAGCTGCAGCATGCGCACGTGCATACGGGGCCAGTGCCGAGGATCGCTCCGGTCGTCGCCGTCGGGTCCCGGGGCGAGGGCGATCGTGCGGTTGACCCAGGCGAGGCCCTCGGGACGGTAGTTGCGCAGCCACCAGAACCAGCTCATCGCGAGGACGAGCCGGATGGCGTACGACTCGTCCGGTCCGGCTCCGTCCCGGTCCGCCTCGGGGACCGTGGTGCGGTGCAGGGCGGCGCGGATGTTGTCGAGGTCGGCCTCCATCCTGCGCATCCACGGCAGCTGCCGGGCCGAGCGGAGCTCCGGGTCCGCCTGCTCGACGAAGGCCGTGAAGTGGGCGGTGTGGGCGCGCTCGGCCGCGGCGCGCAGCTGCGGCGTCTCCGCCGCTCGCTCGGTGGCGTACTCATGGATGGTCTCCAGCAGCCGGAAGCGCATCTCGCCGGCGCCGTCCGGAACGCCGGGGGCGGCCGTGACCAGGGACTTGTCGACGAGGGCGCCGAGCAGGGCGGGGGCGTCCGGCGTGCCCGTCACCGCCTCGGCAGCGGCAAGATCCCAGCCACCGGCGAAGACGGAGACCTGCCGCAGAACCGACCGTTCGGCGTCGTCGAGGAGGTCCCAGGACCAGTCGACGACGGCCCGCAGGGTCTGCTGGCGGGGCAGCACCGTACGGCTGCCACTGGTCAGCAGCCGGAAGCGGTCGTCGAGGCGGTCGGCGATCTGGCGCGGGGTGAGCATCCGCAGCCGGGCGGCGGCGAGTTCGATCGCGAGCGGCAGTCCGTCCAGGCGGCGGCAGATCTCGGCGGCCGCCTCCGGATCGTCCTCGACCCGGAAGGCCGGGTTCGCGGCCGCGCCCCGGTCGGCGAGGAGGCGCAGCGCCGCCTCCGGGGGCAGGGAGTCCACGGGGCGGACGGACTCGCCAGGAACACCGAGCGGCTCACGGCTCGTGGCGAGGATGCGGAGCTGGGGGCAGTGCGTGAGCAGGGCCTCGGCGAGTCCGGCGGCGGCGCCGATGACGTGCTCGCAGTTGTCGAGGACGAGCAGCAGGCGGCGGTTCGCGAGGTGCTCGACGAGCTCGGTGGTGGGGTCGTCGTGGAGCGGCTGGCCCTCTCGGGTGATCAGGTTCGTCTCGCGCAGTCCCAGCGCGGAGAGCACGGCTCCGGGTACGGCGGCGGGGTCGTCGAGCGGGGCGAGTTCGGCGAGCCAGGCGGCGCCGGCCGCGGCCTCCTCCGCGAGGCGGGTCTTGCCGGCGCCGCCGGGGCCGGTGAGAGTGACGAGCCGCGACCGGGTCAAATCGGTACGGATCACATGGATTTCGCGCTCGCGCCCGACGAACGAGGTCAGGCGGGGGCGGAGGTTGCCCTCGGGCTCCGGGGCGGCCAAAAGGGGCCCGGCGGGCGGGGTGGGCGAAGTCGGGGGCGCCGGCGCCGGGGCGGCCGAGGCCTGGAGCATCTGCTGGTGCAGCGCGACCAGTTCCGGCCCGGGATCGGTGCCGAGCCCCTCGGCCAGGGCGCGGCGGACGCCCTCGTACGCGGCGAGGGCGTCCGCGTGGCGGCCCTCGGCGCGGAGCGCCCGAATGAGCTGTGCACGCAGGGTCTCGTCGTACGGGTGCGCGGAGATGAGCTCCTCGAGCTCCGGTACGAGGCTGTCGGTGGCCCCGCGCCGGAGGTCGGCCTCGATGCGTTGCCGCACGGCCGCGAGGCGCTGGGCCTCCGGGCGGACGCCCAGGTCCCCGTCGGGAAGGTCCGCGAACGCCGGACCTCTCCACAGCGCGAGGGCTTCCCGGAGGCTCGCGGCCGCCGCGGTGGGGTCGCCGGCGTCGAGCTGCGCGGTACCGGTGCGGGCGAGCCGCTCGAACACGTACAGGTCGATGTCGTCGGGCGTGGCCGCGAGGCGGTATCCGGCGGGCGTGGACTCGACGGCGTCCTTGCCGAGGACGCGCCTCAGCCGCCCGACGAGTGCCTGCAGGGCGGCGGGGGCGTCGTGGGGCGGCTCGCCGCCCCAGACCTCCTCGACGAGCTCGCCGACGGACGCGGCCCGGCCGGCCCGCCCCGCCAGCGCGGCGAGCAGGGCCCGCAGCCTCGGGCCACCGACGGGAAGGGTGCGGCCGCGCTCGTCGCGAGCTTCGGTGACGCCGAGGATGAGATACCGCACCGCCTCATTCTCCCGGGCCCGGGGGCTGGGCGCGCGCGCTTTTTGCGATGCGGGGCGCCTCTGGCGGTGCGGGCGGTGCGGGGGGTGCGGGGGGTGCGGGGGGGCGGTGTGCCCGGTACCGCGCACGCATGAAGGCCCGCCGGCCGGCAGGCCCAGCGGCACCGACCGGCGTGAGGCGAGCCCGGCACCCCGGGGCGCCCGCACGGGCACGCCGCACCAGCCGCCCCGCCGGGCGCTACGCCTGCAGTGTCGGACGCGGCGGCACCCCCGCCGCCACCGCGCGGCTGCGGGGCGCCGCGGTTCCCGTCCAGCAGGTGCCGCGCCGCGCGAGGAGTCGCCGGAGCCAGAGTTCCGTCGAGACCAGGTCCGCGAGGCCGTCCAGCGGCACCGGCTCGCCCTCCGACGCCGCGCGCAGCGCCTTGCGGACGACGCGCGCCTCGACGATGCCCGCGTCCGCGAGCAGGGGCGTGTCGAACAGCGCCAGCAGCTCGGGCAGGGCCAGCCGCAGACCCGACCGCGTCGCCGCCGTCGCCGCCGCCTGGGACGTCGCGCCCCAGCCGGGCGGCAGGTCGTGGATGCCCGCGCCCGCGAGGACCGACCGCAGGACCGTCGCCCGCGCGCCCGGCTGGACCCGGAGCGCCTCGGGCAGAGCGCGTGCCGCCCGGACGACCTGGTTGTCGAGAAAGGGCGCGTGCAGCCGCTGGCTGCGCACCTCCGCGGCCTGCTCCAGGACGCGGTGGTCCGCGGCGTACCGCGCCAGCGCGGCACGCGCCCGCGCCTCCCCCGGCCGCTGCACCGACGTCGGCCGTGTCGCCGCCTCCTGCAGGCGAACCGATACTTCAGCGAGCGCCTCCCCCGTGAGCCACCGCGCCGCAGGACCCGGCCTGGACCAGGCGAGGGCGGCCAGGGACGCGCCCAGCGGCCCGTTCACGGCGGGCGTGGTCCGGTTGGCCGAGGGGAGGTGCGCCGCGGCGGACTCCAGGCCCGCCCGGTACGGCGTACGGGCCAGCCGGCGCGCCGCCCGGTACACCGTGAGGGGGACGAGCAGCGACCCCGCCGACGCCCCCTGCGCCCGTGCCAGCGCCGAGACGGGCCGCAGCAGCGGCCGCCGCCGGCGGTCCATCAGCAGGTCGGCGAGCCGGGCCGGATGCGCGTCCAGGACCTGCCGCGCGCCGAGTCCCGTGAAGTGGTCCGCGCTGCCGGCGGCGAGCCGGCGCCGGTGCCGTTCCGCCACGACCAGGGAGGGGCCCGGCTCGTCCGTCAGCGGCCCGGACTCCAGGTCGGCGTACGGCAGCGCCTCCTCGCCGGCGGCGACGACGACGTGGTGCAGGCGCGGGTTCTCCGCGATGGACCGGGCGCGCTCCAGCTCGTCCTCCCGCCCGTCGCCCGCCGCCAGGTCGTTGAAGGTGACGGCCAGGAGCCGCTCGCCCGCGCCCGTGCCATGCCCGAGGATCGTCCCCGGCACCCCCGGCAGCCCGGCGGCGAGCAGCGCCAGCGTCCCGGAGGCGCTGCCTCCGGACAGATCGGCGCCGATGCCGGGCGCGGGTGCGCCCCTCGCCGCGCGCCGTTCCGCCGGGCCCATGCCGGGCACGGGACCGGGGTCGGGCGGCAGCGTCTCGGGCGCGTGCCGGGGCGCGGTGAGTCTCGCGCGTACGGCGTCTACGAGCGCGTCCCGCATCGCGTCCATCGCCCGGTCCGCCTCGAGCTGGGGCGCCGCGACGGCGAGGGAGGCGACCGGTTCGTACCCGGTGATCTCGCGCGAGCCCTCGCGCAGGATCAGCGCGTGCCCGGGCGGGATGCGTTTGACGCCCGCGTACGGCGTGGAGTCGCGCAGCGCCTCCGGGGTCTCGGGGCAGGCGAGCAGCGCGGCCAGGTGCCCGATGTCGAGCTGGGCCTCGATGAGGTCGGCCAGGGGCAGGGCGGCGGTGGCGTACGCCGTGCCGTTGGCCCAGGGTGTGTAGAAGACGGGCCGCGCACCGGCGAGGTCTCCGGCGATGGTGATACGGCGCCCGACCTGCACGACCGCCGTGTAGCTGCCCGCCCAGGCGGTGAGATGGCGCAGCGCACCGCCCCGCGCCGCGAAGAGCCCCACGCGGAGTTCCTCGTCGCCGACGGCACAACACCCCAGTACGGCAAGGCGGGTGAAGGGATCGACGGTGACGACGCGGACTTCGTCGGGCCGCCAGTCGCCCACGGCCCAGAGCGGATCGGGGTCGCCCCACAGCAGCTGGGCGCCGACGGGGTGGACGGTGCGGCTCTCCTCACCGGCCTCCGAGCGGCCGGTTCCGGCGGTGGTTCGGACAGCTCCCGCCGTCCCGAAGCTTGCGGCGACACTGCTCCACCCCACCAGCCACCGCATCGCGCCTCCACAGCCTGTGGACAACCCTCGGCACCCTCGGAACACCCGATTCGGCACACCTCGATGAGGACATGCTGCCACGACAACGGCGTAGAGGAGGGGCTCCGGGGTCGCGCGCGCAAAAAGTGAACGCGCCTCTGGCATTGGCCATTTACCGGCGGCCCGCCGGCTCCGGCGCCACGCCCCCAAGGCCACGAACAGTGCGCGAACAGTGCGCGAGGGAAGGGCGACATTCGGCCATTCTCCGAACGCCACAGAACCGAACACCAGTCCGGGAATTCCGTCGTACGCACAGTCCGGGAGGCGCCCTTCGCCTCCCGGACCGCTCCGCCGCCCGCGGGGATTGAGGCGGCGGTGTTCCCCCAGCCCACCGGATCCCTGTGCCAGTGGGCCGACCCACGCAGGACTCATGGAAGCGCTCCCGCCACGGCCGGGCGAGAGCGCACGGACGGGCGCACGGCCACACACCGGGAGCACGAAGACGGCCGGGACCGACCCGAAACGCACAACAATCTCGCCATACGGAACACCACCTCTTAACGGTCGGGATCCGGCGAACTACGCTGTGTGTCACTGCTGTTCTCCGCGGGGGGTGCATATTCCGAGGGGTTCGGCCACACGCTCTTGCGCGGGTGGCCGGGGCCCGCGGCGGAACCGCCGGTGGATGCCGCGTCCCCGGGGGAGAACGCAGTACGAATGCCGCGCGCGCCCGCACCGGGCGCCTCGGCGGCCGTCTGTGTGTCGAGGGGTGGCGCATGTCCAGGGAGCAACGCGGGCCGAACGACAAACTCGGCACCGTTCTCGCCCTCGCGGGAATCAGCAACGCCGGCCTCGCCCGGCGGGTCAACGACCTCGGCGCACAACGCGGTCTGACCCTTCGTTACGACAAGACCTCGGTGGCCCGCTGGGTCTCCAAGGGCATGGTGCCGCAGGGCGCCGCGCCCCATCTCATCGCCGCCGCCATCGGGCAGAAGCTGGGCCGCCCGGTGCCGCTGCACGAGATCGGCCTCGCGGACGCCGATCCGGCCCCCGAGGTCGGGCTCGCCTTCCCGCGCGACGTGGGCGAGGCGGTGAAGTCGGCCACCGAGCTGTACCGGCTGGATCTGGCCGGGCGGCGGGCGGGCGGCGGTGGGATCTGGCAGTCGCTGGCCGGTTCCTTCGCGGTGAGCGCGTACGCGACGCCCGCGTCCCGCTGGCTGATAACCCCCGCGGACCCGTCGGTCGAACGGAACGTGGAGCGCACGACCGAGCGCACGGCGGAACGATCCGCGGACAGCGGCTCCGACGGGGCGGCCCCGGACAGCGCGTCCGACGACGGCCACGTCCGCGTCGGCCACACCGACGTCGCGAAGCTCCGCGAGGCCGCCGAGGACGCCCGCCGCTGGGACTCCAAGTACGGTGGCGGGGACTGGCGTTCGTCCATGGTCCCCGAGTGCTTACGCGTCGACGCGGCGCCGCTGCTCCTCGGTTCGTACTCGGACGAGGTCGGCCGCGCACTGTTCGGCGCGACCGCGGAGCTGACCCGGCTGGCCGGCTGGATGGCCTTCGACACGGGCCAGCAGGAGGCGGCCCAGCGGTACTACATCCAGGCACTGCGCCTCGCCCGCGCCGCCGCCGACGTCCCGCTCGGCGGGTACGTGCTGGCGTCGATGTCGCTGCAGGCGACCTACCGGGGCTTCGCCGACGAGGGCGTGGACCTGGCCCAGGCGGCCGTGGAGCGCAACCGCGGACTCGCCACCGCGCGCACGATGAGCTTCTTCCGGCTGGTGGAGGCCCGGGCGCATGCGAAGGCGGGTGACGCGGCCACGGCCGGTGCCGCGCTGAAGGCCGCGGAGGCCTGGCTGGAGCGCGCCCGTGACGGCGACGCCGACCCGTCCTGGCTGGGCTTCTACTCGTACGACCGCTTCGCGGCGGACGCCGCCGAGTGCTACCGCGACCTGAAGGCCCCCCGCCAGGTCCGCCGCTTCACCGAGCAGGCGCTGTCCCGGCCGACCGAGGAGTTCGTACGGTCGCACGGGCTGCGGCTTGTCGTGAGCGCCGTGGCCGAGCTGGAGTCGGGGAACCTGGACGCGGCGTGCGCGGCGGGGACGCGGGCGGTGGAGGTCGCGGGCCGGATTTCGTCCGCGCGTACGACGGAGTACGTACGGGACCTGCTGCACCGGCTGGAGCCGTACGGCGACGAGCCGCGCGTGGCGGAGCTGAGGGAGCGGGCACGACCGCTGCTGATGGCACCGGCGTAGGCCGTACCCGACCCGTGTGGCGTGTCCCACCTGGTTTAACGCGATTGTCAGTGGGCCAGTGCACTATCGGGGGTGGGAGGAGTGTCATGACGGCGGCATACCACTGCGACGTGCTGGTGATCGGCGGCGGGATCATCGGCCTGTCGACGGCGTACGCCCTGACGCGCGCCGCGCCCGGCACCTCCGTCGTGGTGCTGGAGAAGGAGTCCGGCCCCGCGCGCCACCAGACCGGGCGGAACAGCGGAGTGATCCACAGCGGGATCTACTACCGGCCGGGGTCCCTGAAGGCGCGGTTCGCCGTGCAGGGCGCGGCGGAGATGGTCAAGTTCTGCGCGGAGTACGGCATTCCGCACGAGGTCACCGGCAAGCTGATCGTCGCCACCGAGCGCGAGGAGCTGCCGCGGCTGCACGCCCTCGTGCAGCGCGGCAGGGAGAACGGGATTCCGGTGCGCGAGCTGGGCCCCGCGCAGATCGCCGAGTACGAGCCGCAGGTCCGGGGCGTCGCCGCGATCCATGTCGGGACGACGGGGGTGTGCGACTTCGGCGCGGTCGCGGCTCAGCTCGCGGAGAGCTCGGGCGCTTCGGGCGCGGAGGTCCTCTACGGCGAGCAGGTCCGGGTCGTCGACCGGCGCCCGTGGGGTGTCGCGGTGCGTACGTCCACGGGGCGGATCGTCCGGGCGCGGGCGCTCGTGAACTGTGCGGGGCTGCAGTGCGACGAGGTGGCGCGGCTCGCGGGCGACGAGCCCGAGATGCGGATCGTCCCCTTCCGGGGGGAGTACTACGAGCTGGTGCGCCCCGAGCTCGTGCGCGGGCTGGTGTATCCGGTGCCCGACCCGGCCTTCCCCTTCCTCGGCGTCCACCTCACCCGGGGCATCGAGGGCGGCATCCACGTCGGTCCGAACGCGGTGCCGGCACTCGCCCGCGAGGGATACGGCTGGTCCACGGTCCACCCGCGCGAGCTGGCGGCGACGCTGAGCTGGCCCGGGTCCTGGCGGATCGCCCGCCGCCACTGGCGGTACGGCGCGGGCGAACTGCACCGCTCGCTGTCGAAGCGTGCCTTCACGGAGGCGGTGCGCCGGCTGCTGCCCGCGGTGACGGAGGACGACCTGCGGCCGGTGGCGGCGGGGGTGCGGGCGCAGGCGGTGCTCCGGGACGGGACCCTCGCGGACGACTTCCTGATCAAGGAGGCCCCTCGCACGGTCCACGTCCTGAACGCACCCTCCCCGGCGGCGACGGCTTCCTTGCCGATCGGCCGCGAGGTGGCGAGGCGGGCGCTGGCGCACATGGCGTGACGGCCGACCGGTCGGTCGCCGGGCGCCGCCGTCCGGTGGGCCTCGCTCCGGTGGGCCTCGATCGCCCCTACCCGCAGCGAGCGGGACCCGTTCGCCCCCGCCCGCGCCGTACAATCGGGGCATTGTGTCTGAGTTTGAGAACGTCACCACCAAGGGACCCCGCGCGAAGGGCGAGCCGCGTTTTCCGGGCGGGCCCGCCGCCGATCCCGCCGGGTCGCACCACGAGCGCCGGATCCGCAGCTTCCAGCCGCGCCGGAGCCGGGTGACCGCCGGCCAGGGCGAGGCGCTGCAGCGGCTGTGGCCCATGTGGGGGCTGGACATCGACGGGCTGCGGACCCTCGATCTCGGTGAAATGTTCGACGGGCTGCCGGTCGTCCTGGAGATCGGTTTCGGCATGGGCGAGGCGACCGCCCAGATGGCCGACGCCGATCCCGGCACCGGCATCCTCGCCGTGGACGTGCACACCCCGGGGCAGGGCAATCTCCTCGGGCTCGCGGACCGCATGGGCCTCACCAACGTCCGCGTGGCCAACGGTGACGCGATCATCCTGCTCCGCGAGATGCTCACCCCGGACGCGCTCGAAGGGCTCCGTGTGTACTTCCCGGACCCGTGGCCCAAGAAGCGTCACCACAAGCGCCGGCTGATCCAGCCCGAGTTCCTCACGCTCGCCGCGAGCCGGATGAAGCCGGGCGCGGTGCTGCACTGCGCGACCGACTGGGAGCCGTACGCCGAGCAGATGCTCGAGGTCGTCTCCGCGCACCCCGACTTCGAGAACACGCAGGTGGACGGCGGCTTCGCGCCCCGTCCCGGCTTCCGGCCGCTGACCCGGTTCGAGGGACAGGGCCTGGACAAGGGGCATGTGGTGCACGACCTGCTGTTCCGCCGCAGGGCTCGGTAGCGGCGCCCGGGCGCGTGGCGCCTCCACATCGCCCTGTCGTGTAACACCGTCGCGCACTGTCGGTGCCCCTCGTTAGGGTCGTCGGGTGTCCGACTGGTCCCCGCAGCCGCAACCGGCGGCGCCACACCCCGCCGTCCCGGCGTGCGTCGAACAGCCGCTGTTCGACGCCGTGCCGGCGCGTGCGCAGTGGCGCTACCGGCCCAGCCGCGCCCTCTGGCGCAGCAAGGCCCTGCGCGCCGGGATCCTCGTCACCCTGCTCGCCCTCTCCGGCCTGGTCATCCTCGCGCTGGTGCGCGAGCAGACCGGCACCGAGGGCTTCCTGGTGGGCCTCGGTCTCGCCCTGCTGCCGGTCCCGCTGCTGCTGGCGGCGTTCCGCTGGCTGGACCGCGTCGAGCCGGGCCCCTGGCGGAACCTTCTCTTCGCCTTCGCCTGGGGCGCCTGCGCGGCCGCGCTCGTGGCAATCATCGCGAACTCGTTCGCGACCCAGTGGATAGCCACCGCGACCGCCGATCCGACGTCCGCGGATACGATCGGTGCGACCGTCATCGCCCCGGTCGTGGAGGAGAGCGCGAAGGCTGCGGCCGTCCTGCTTATCTTCCTCTTCCGAAGAGGGGACTTCACGGGGATCGTCGACGGCGTCGTCGTGGCCGGCTTCACCGCGACCGGCTTCGCCTTCACCGAGAACATCCTCTATCTCGGCAACGCCTTCGGTGAGGACCAGGAGTTCGGCCACTCCGGCTTCGCGTCCGTCACCGCGGCGACCTTCTTCGTACGGATCGTGATGTCACCGTTCGCGCATCCGCTCTTCACCGTGCTGACGGGCATCGGCTTCGGCATCGCGGCGATCACGGCACGCCGGAAAAGGTTCCGCAGGACCGCGCTGCCGCTGCTCGGCCTCGCAATGGCGATGGGCATGCACGCGCTGTGGAACGGCTCGGGGGTGTTCGGCCCGTGGGGCTTCTACGCGGTGTACGGGGCGTTCATGGTGCCGGCCTTCGCGCTGCTGACCTGGCTGGCGGTGTGGACCCGGCAGCGTGAGCTCCGTACGGTCGCGGCCCAGCTCCCCGCGTACGCCGCGGCGGGCTGGCTCTCGCCCACCGAGCCGCTCGCCCTCTCGTCCATGCGGGCGCGCACGATGGCCCGCGACGTGGCGGGCCGTGCCCATGGCCCCGCGGCCGCCCGTGCCGTGTCCGAGTACGAGGCCTTCGCGACCTCCCTCGCCTTCCTGCGTCACCGCGCCCACCGCGGCACGGCCGGCCCGGACTTCGTGGCCCGCGAGCAGGAACTGCTCCACCACCTCTGGAAGCGCAAGCACGTCGCCTCCCCGGCCCTGACGTACGCGGCCCAGGCGACGGGCGGGGTCTGGCTGCCGGCGCCCGCGCCGTACCGGGACTACGGGGGCTACAACCCGTACCGGGGGTAGGCCGACAGCCCTGGCGTCGGGGGGGTGCCGCCAGGGCTGCCGGGGTCGTACGAGCACGAGGAGCAGAAGGGGGACGTCGGGACCGGCTGCCCGGATGCGGGCAGCCGGGTTCAGGCGAGGCCGCTGTGAACGTGAACGCCAACGCGAAACGTGCACTCGAGCATCGAGAGTCGTCGGGCGAACCGGAGAACCGGCCACCTGGCCAACCGGCGATTCACTGAGCCGACGACTCGGTGAATCGACCAAGCGATGAAGCGACGCCTCAGATGGTGAGGCCCTTGTCCCGCAGCCACGCCGCCGGGTCCACTCCGTCGCCACCCGCGGTGTGCACCTCCAGGTGCAGGTGCGGGCCGGTGACATTGCCGGTCGCGCCGACGCGGCCGATCGTCTCGCCCGTCGTGACGGTCTGCCCCACGCCGACGGTCATCGACGACAGGTGGCAGTACCAGATCTCGGTGCCGTCCTCGAGCTCCAGGACGATGCGGTAGCCGTACGACCCGGACCAGCCCGCCGACTTGACGGTGCCTCCGTGCACGGCCTTCGCCGGCGTGCCCGTGGGCGCCGCGAAGTCCAGACCGGTGTGGTAGCCGGAGGACCACATCGAGCCGGCCTGGCCGAAGGTCGACGTGATCGTGTACGAGGACGTCGGCAGTGCGTAGCTCGCGGCGAGCTTGGCGAGCCGCTCGGCCTCCGCCTTGCGCGCCGCCTCCTCCTCGGCCAGCCGCTTCGCCTCCGCGGCCTCGGCCTCGGCCGCGGTCTGCTGGGCCTTCGCCTCCGCCGCAGCCTTCTCGGCGGCCGCCTTCTCCGCGGCCGCCTTCGCCTCGGCGTCGGCCTCGGCCTGCTGCTGCTCGGCCTGCTGGAGGATGCGGGCGCGCAGTGCCTCGCCCGCGCCGGTGGCGCTCTCCTCGCCGCCCTTGGCGGACGCCGTGTCGGCGACGGAGAGGGCGGTGAGCGGCGCCTCGTTCCCGTTGCCGTCCTGCTCGTCGGACTCCCCGGAGATCAGGGAGCCCACGCCCGGCAGCGACTTGGCGTCCGGAAGGTTGTCCGTGATGGTGTCGGGAAGGGATATGGAGACCGCGGGCTTGTCCTGCGCGGTGGCCATGCCGCCCGCGCCGACCGCGGCGATGACGCCGACACCGAGGACGGTGGAGCTCCTGGCGAGACCGTTGCGCTGCTTGACAACGCGGTGCCTGCCACGGACCGGCCGGACGGACTCCTCGGTCGGGTTCCACTCCTCCGTCCCGGCGGCGGGGCCCCACTCTGCGGTGGGAACCCACTCGGTGGTGGGCGGCTCTTGGAGGGCAGGCTCGTTGGACGCCACGGAGGCGTGCTCCTTTCCTTCCTTCTCGCCTACCGGGTTAGCTGACGGGTTCGGAGCAGGAAGGTCTCCTACGAGCACCAGGAAGTGCCCGATTCACCCCAATTGGTGGTTCCCCGGTTCCCTTGCGGGATTCGGCGCATGCGCACGGTGCCGTCTCTTGCGACGGCTGGGACGACCGCGCTGCGTTATCGAACGTTAATAGACACCAGGGCCCTATTCCAAGCCGTTCCCACTGATCATTAACGACATTGGCCTGGACTTACCGGCCACAAGAGGGGAGAAACGGGCGAGTTGACCCCACCTCACCCGACCCACACTTTCTGACGGCGCATCAAATGTTATGCGGAGGGCTCTCTTTCGATTACGTTCCGTCGCGATGGGGGACCACCGGCATCGTCCGGCGCCGTTTCGGCCGCCGCTCCTCCGGCCGGCTGACCGCCAGCAGCGCCATGTCGTCCGTCGATGCGCCGCCCGTGTGCCGCAGTACGTCGGCGACGACCGCATCCAGCAGTTCCTCTGGGCCGGGGAAGATCCGGCCGCCCAGCCGTTCGCGCGGATCGTAGAAGACGCCGTGCGCGTCGCGCGCCTCGGACAGCCCGTCCGTGTAGAGCAGCAGCGTGGCCCCCGCCGGGAACGCCGCCTCGTCCACCCGGTCGGGCCAGGTGCCGAGACCGCCCATGCCGAGCGGCAGCGCGGGCACGCTCGGCTCCAGCACGACCAGCATTCCGTCCGTGTGGAGGACGAGCGGCGGCGGATGGCCCCGGTTGACCACCCGCACGTGTCCGTCGCCCCGTGGGATCTCGGCGAGCACGGCGGTGGTGAATCCCTCGAACACATCGAGCCCCGAGCGCCTCGTGCCCTCCCGCCCCAGCGCCCGCTCCAGTCGTTGCGCGACCCCCTCCAGCAAGGGCTCCTGCTCGGCCGCCTCGCGGAACGCCCCGAGCACGATGGCCACCGTCTCCACCGCGTTCAGCCCCTTCCCCCGTACGTCCCCGACCACCAGCCGCACCCCGTAGGGAGTGTCCTGCACGGCGTACAGGTCCCCGCCGATGAACGCGTCCGCCTGCGCCGCCTCGTACCGCGCGGCGATCTGCAGCCCGCCGATCCGCTCGGCGGGCGAGGGCAGCACGGCCCGCTGGGCGGCCTCCGCGACGACGCGTGCGGACGCGAGGCGCGCGCTGCCGCGGCGCACGACCCGGTTGATGAACAGGGCCAGCCCGGCGACGGTGACCACGGTCAGCAGCTCGGTGATGGACGGGATCTCGGTGAAGGTGCCGTTGTACATCTGCAGCCCCGCCTCCGCCGCGATGGCGCCGATGCCGGCCAGCAGGGTGTACCACGGGGAGAAGAAGGGAGCGGCGACCATCGGCGACGCGGCGAAGAGGGGCGATGCCGTGTACGTCGCCGGGGTGGCCAGGTCGAAGAAGATCCCGCCCACGATGAGCAGCACGGGCAGCAACTGGACGATCATGCGGCCGACGTCCCGGCGCGGCGCGCCGCCGGCGCTCTCGTCGACGGTGTTTTCGTCGCCGACGAGGTCCTCGTCGCCTTCGCGTTCGCCTTCGCGTTCGCCTTCGCCTGGTCGCTGCCCCACCGATGGTCTCCTGCCCGGTCCGCCCACGGATGCGGACCTACCGCGCCCCACCCAGGCTGGCCGGAGCCGGGCCGCGCGGCGAATCGCCATCGGCCAACCGGACTACGTCCCGGCCGGTCGGCCGGGCCACAGAGCTGCGGCCACCGGGTCGGCGGGCTGACGGCTGCGTATCGGGGGTGGTCACCAGGGGGCCCTCCTGGTGACCCGATCAGGGGTACGGGCGTGAGTGCGGGCCTCAGTCGTCGCTGAGGTTGCGCTCCGCGTACACCTTCATCGCGTCGCGCACGAACTCAGCCGTGCCCTCGCCGTGCCGGTCGTAGTTCGCCGTGAAGCGCGGGTCGGCGACATACATCTCGCCGAGCCCGATGACGTACGACTTCGTCGGCGTGACCGTCACCGACAGCCACTCGATCTGCCGCTGTGCGATCGCCTGCGCCTCGTCGCTGTCCGGCGCGAGACCGTCCTTGAACGCCTGCCCGAAGTCACGGGCGATCCCGGCCTGCCGGTCCTGGAAGGCCTTCTTCTCCTCCGCGCTGAGCGAGCGCCACCAGCGGTCGCCCTTCTCGTACGCGTCGCGGCCCCAGCGCCGGGTCACCTCCTCCTCGTACTGGGTGTGGTCGAAGCCGTCGAAGACTTCTTCCGCCATGAGTTCCTCTCCTCTCTCCGTGCGGTCGAGAGTGGTCCGCACCGAGGCGATCTGCCGCCCGATGCGCTCCCGCTCCTGCTCCAGCAGCCTCAGATGGGTGCGCAGGGCGGCGGCCGTGTCCCGCTGTCCTTCCAGGACCTGCGCGATGGCCGGCAGCCCGAGCCCCAGCTCGCGCAGCAGCAGAATGCGCTGCAGCCGGATCAGGGCGTCCTGGTCGTAGTAGCGGTAGCCGTTGCTGCCGATCCGGCTCGGCACGAGCAGCCCCAGCTCTCCGTAGTGCCTGAGCGTGCGGCTCGTCGTACCGGCTTTCCTGGCGATTTCCTGGATCGACCACTCCATGCCTTTCACGCTAGAACTTGACGTTGCGTAAAGGTCAAGCGCGGGGTGGCGGAGCCGACAGGGCGACTGGGGGCAGGCAACGGGGTCCAGACACACCGAAGGCCCGGATCCATCAGGATCCGGGCCTTCGGTGTTCAGTAGCGGGGACAGGATTTGAACCTGCGACCTCTGGGTTATGAGCCCAGCGAGCTACCGAGCTGCTCCACCCCGCGTCGGTGAACACCACCTTACGCCATCGGGAGCAAGATCCACTCCAATTGACGATCGTGAGCCGTCCCGAGGCGGTCAGGCACCGTTCCGGGCAGCCCACATCACACCGGTCACCGGCCCTTCACCGGCCACCCGGCCGGGTTCTTGCGCTCGTGTCCCCACGCCGTCCGTGGGCCTACTCGGCGACTTCCGTGCGTTCCCACCACTCGTACACGGGCAGCCGCCCCTCCGGGCTGTCCTCATGGCGCGACGTGACCTTGAAGTGCTCGTAGCCACCGCGGTGCGGGATCTTCAGCTCTTGTCCGGGAGGCGTGATCGGGACGATCTGTCCTGCCAGGTCGTCCGGGCCACCCTCCAGGAGTGCCTTGCTAGTCATACGTCCAGTTTTCCCGGGACTGGTACTCCATGCACCTCATGCGCCTCGTCAGGCCACATCAGGCAACATCAGGCCGGATCGCGTCACAGCCGGTCGAGAAACGCGCACAGATTCGCCCTGGTCCGTTCGATCTGCTCCGCCACCGTGAGCGACTCCTGGAGACGCCCTCCGGGCACCGCCTGCTTCCTGCCGCGTACGTAGAGGGAGCAGTCAAGGTCGGTGCACATGTACAGGCCGACCGAGTTCCCGTCGCGGCCCGCCTGGCCGGTCCTGCGGGCCGTCATGAGCGAGACGCCGTCCCCGGGGTGGGTCGTCAGACACAGTGAGCACATGCTGCGATGCAGATAGCCCCGCTGCCGGGCCGGGAAGCGCAGGGCCACCCCGATGAGCCGGCCGTCCCGCTCGGCGACGACATAGCTGCGGTCGGGCGCGCCGGGATCACGCCACCCCAGGAAGTCCAGGTCGTCCCAGGGGCGCTCCGCGAGATCGCGGGGCACGGCCAGCCGCTTGGCCTCGCCCTTCGAGCAGTTGACGAACGATGCGCGGATGTCCTGTTCGGTCAGTGCCTTCATATCGCCGACGCTAGGCATGCCTAGATATATTAGGCAACAGATTAATAGTCCTAGGCAGAGAGGCGCCCATGGCAGCTCGTGCCGGCCTGACGGCCGACCGGGTGGTGGAAACGGCGGCGGACCTGGCGGACGAGGCGGGCTTCGGCAACGTGACGGTGTCCGCGCTGGCACGCCGCCTCGGCGTCAAGGACGCGAGCCTGTACTCGCACGTCCGGAGCCTGTCGGACCTCCGCACGCGGATCGCGGTGCTCGCCACGGCCGAACTCGCCGACCGCATCACCACGGCCGTCGCGGGCCGCGCCGGAAAGGACGCGCTGACGGCCTTCGCCCAGGCCTACCGCGCCTTCGCCCTCGACCGTCCGGGCCGCTACGCGGCGGCCCAGATCCAGTTCGACCCCGCGGTCGTCGCCGCTTCGCCCGCCCACCGCCGCACCATCGAGACCACGTACGCCATGCTCCGCGCCTACGGCCTCTCCGAACCGGACCTGACCGACGCCGTCCGCCTGCTGCGCAGCACCTTCCACGGCTTCAGCAGCCTCGAGGCGACGGGCGGCTTCGGGGCCCCCCGCGACGTACAGGCGTCCTGGGAGCGGACGGTCGAGGCGCTGCACGTCCTGCTGGAGCACTGGCCGCGCGCGGAAACTCCCCCAACTCGGCCCTGACGTCGGCTCGCACGGGGTCCGGACGTCGAAACCGCCCGGCAGTGCAGCTCTGTTGCCGCCCAAGGCGATGCGATTGCCTTGCGCAGCTCCTATCTTGTCCGCATGAATCCCGAGCCCGAGCCCGCGGCGCCCGTCCCGCCCGCGAACCACGCCGACAGCGCGAACCAGCAGTCCGAGTGGTTCGGACCCGACGGACGCCCCGTCCACAAGGAGCAGTGCACCTGCTTCAGTCAGCACAGGGCGAACCGGCAGGACCCCGTCGGATTCCATGCGGAACTGCAGGACACGTCGTCGCCCGGGTGGCGGCGTCTGCTCGACAACGTCGACGAGGCCGTCGCGGACGGCAGAGAGGAGTTCAGTCCTCTCCACGGGCTCAGCCCGCTGGAGCGGCGCGACGTCATCACGCTTCCCCCGACCATCGGCCGGCTGACCGCGGTGAAGCACCTGATGCTCTACGGCAGCAACCTGGTACGGATTCCTCCGGAGATCGGAGGGATGACGAACCTGGAGGAGTTCACTCCGTACACCTCGCACCGTCTGCACTGGTTCCCGTACGAGATCACCCGCTGCACGAAGCTCACCAGGAGCACGGTCAGCACCCGCTCACTGTTCGGCAACTTCAAGCTGCGCCCGCCGTTCCCCCGCCTGTCGGCAGAGGGGGACCCCACCCCGAACGGCAGCCTCGGCACGCTCGACCCGACGGCGTGGGGCGCGACGGCGATCCGCACATGCAGTGTCTGCGACTGCCCGATGGAAGGCGCCGAACTCCACCAGGTGTGGATATCCCTCGTGGTCGCCACCGACGTCCTGCCTCTGCTGGTCAACGCCTGCTCGGCCGAATGCGTCGCCGCGCTGCCGCCGGGTGCCGACGGCTACGCGCCTGGGCCCCACAAGGGCGGCGGGGACGTGGATCAGCCCCGGGCCGATTGAGGCCCCCGGCCCCTGCCCCAGGTACGGCGCTGTCCGAGCGTGCTGGTGCACGGCTTACGTGCGGGGCCGGCAACGAGGCCGGCAACGACGAAGCGCCCCGGCCGGACGGAACCGGTCGGGGCGCTTCGTAGCAGGTCAGGGAGGTTTCCCCCGGCCCTGCCGGCGGTAGGCCGTGTGGGACTCGAACCCACAACCAACGGATTAAAAGTCCTGGGGTCTTGCGCCGGGCCACTCCGGCTGACTCCGGGAGCCCCGAAAACCCCTGGATAACGAGGCGTGTTAGTCCGGGCAACTCCGGTAATTCTGGGCCGCTCCGGGACCTCCGCTCACGCACCGCTCACGCACCGCTCACGCAATCCTGCGCTTCCGATGCGGTCTGACCTGGCGTTACGACCATTGTTCCGTACTGCATAGTGCACGGCAACGCCCCAGCCGTGGACATGAAGAAGCCCCGGCCAGCGACGGGGGGGACGCTGGCCGGGGCCGTTTGGAGCCCGGGGAAAGCTCCACCTGCTCTACGTGTGAGGGCGGCCCGCCCGTCGCGACGAGTCGAAGATTTCTCGCCACAAGGAAGCCCCGGCCAGCCGGGACGGTGGCCGGCCGGGGCGGTTCGGTGGCTCTACGCCTGAGCGTGAACGAGCAGGGTGCCGACCGTCCGGTCCCCGGGCGGGGCCGGCAGCACCTCGGCGGTGGCGGTGAAGCCGTGCTCGGCCAGGATCCCGACCCAGCGGTCGGGCTCGTAGTCCCAGCGCGGGTCCTCGTTCTCGGAGCGGTTGATGAAGGCGGCCTGACGGCCGTAGCAGCCTTCGATGGCCGGCCGGTGGGAGAAGGCGAACACGCCGCCCGGGCGGAGCCGCTTGCGGACCAGAGGCAGCAGCACGTCAGGGTCGGTGAACCAGGCCGCGCCGAACACGGAGAACACGGCGTCGAACTCCTCGCCGGTCTGAGTGAGGTAGGCGACCGCCTCCGCGTGCTCCCACTCCAGGCTGGACATGTAGCCCCAGCGATCCTTGGCAATGGCGAGCTGGGCGGGAGAGACGTCGACACCGATCGCACAGGTGCCGAGGGTGGCCAGGTGGGCGAGGTTGCCGCCGGTGCCGCAGCCGAGCTCGAGCACGGCTGAGCCGAGGCCGATATCGAGGATCTCCGCGCCAGGGCCGTGGTCGGGGTACTGGGTCCAGTTGAACCAGGTGGTCTGGCCGGCAGCGTTCACCTGGCGGCGCTGCTTGCTGCTCTTCGCGTACACGTCCCACGCGATGGTGTCGGTCAACGTGCTGGCCTTTCACGCCGGGCGGCCGCCCGGTAGGGGATCACCGGGCGGCCGCAAGGTGGGTTACTTCTTGGGGCTGTCGTGGCATCCGGCGTGGCACTGGCCGCAGGTGGCCGATGTGGGCCACAGGTCGTGATCCACGGTGAGGCCTGCGGCGGTCATTGCGGTCACCGTATTACGCAGCGGCTCGCCCGTCTTGGAGTCGCGGCCGTCAGCCTCGATCTCGTCGTCGGGTACGTGGTGCACGAACCGTCCGGCGACCCGCTCGCAGAAGGCGGCGTAGTCGACGGTGTGCAGGATGAACGTGTGCCAGCCGATGTCGACCAGCTTGCTCGGCACCAGCCGCTGCCCGGGGCTGTGCGCGCCGGCGGCGAGGAACGCGGCTGTCTGGGCGACGATGCGGCGGGCCATCGGCTCGTCGATGTCGGCGTGCTCCTTGGTGATGCGGGCGGTGAGCCGCTTCATCACCTCGGTGTCGACCAGGGTGCCGGGTCGGTGATGCCCACGGGACGCTCCAACGCGATGGTCATGCTTCCTCCTGTGTGGACGTGTCCTCGGTTGAGGACGTCGGCGTGACGTTCGGCGGGCAGTCGGCAGGGTTGGCGTGCACGATCAGGCGCACGTCGGCGGCTGACATCCGGGGCACCCAGGTGACGATGCCCTTCTCGGTATGGCGACCGCAGGCGGCGCAGAAGCCCTCGTCGTACTCGGGCTCCTCGTCCCACATGGGGCTCATCGCGTCCCGCTTTCCTTGCCGAGGCAGCGTGCGCAGGCGCATGCCGGTAAGGCGACGGAGAACGCTGGCTGATCAGTGGCCGGGAGGATGCACTCCTTGACGGGCGTTCGTGCCTTCGTCTCGGGGTTGACCCGGTAAACGCTGATGGTCAGGCCGCGATGTGATGAGCCGTTACCTGTCGTCGTCACGGATTTACCATGGCGTGACCACAGAGAGTTGCGCGGCGTCAGTGCAGGCGTCAAACCGACGACACACGGGGCGTCATTTCGGTGTCATTCCAGGGTGGTTGAGGCTACCTTGCTCTCATGGCCACACCGAACAGCGCACTGCGAGCAGTCCGCCTCGGCCTGCTCATGTCCCAAGACGACTTCGCCCGCGCCGTGCGAGATGCCGGCACCCGCGCGGGCCAGCCCAACGACGCCAACAAGCGACTCGTGCAACGCTGGGAATCCGGGGTGACCACCTCACCCCGCCCCGTCTACGCCCGCGCCCTCGAGTCCGTCACCGGCCTGCCCATAGAGTCCCTGGGCTTCGCCGCGGCGGCCGCTCGGGTCTCCGAGGACGGCCACGGCGGCCACGACGTCGAGGCGTCCACGAACGGCATCGCGCCCGCGGCCACCACCCCGCAGGCCGAGCCGCAGAGCGCCCACCGGAACTACTCCGGGGTGTGGCTGTCCCGCTACGAGTACTTCTCCAGCGGCCGCGACTCGGCATACACCGGGCAGCACTACGTGGTCGTGCTCCAGCACGGCAACCGGCTCACCGTGCGCAGCCTGCCCGGCTCGTCCGACAGCCCGCTGACCATGGACCTGGAAGTCGACGGCCACGTCGCCACCGGCACCTGGACGGAACAGACCGCGACCGAGGGCTACTACCGGGGCGCCCGCTACCACGGGGCGATTCAGCTGCTCGTCGAGCCGACCGGGCGGCGCATGACCGGCAAGTGGGTCGGCTTCGGTAAGGAGTTCGACGTGAACACCGGCCCGTGGGAGCTGGTGTTCCAGGACGCGTCGACGAACAAGGCAACGCTGGAGGCGTACAACAAGCGGCCCACTGCCTGAGCCTGGACGCACGAATGCGCCCCCTGCCTGAACCTGAGAGGGATCAAGCAGGGGGCGTCATGTGTTCAGCGGCATCAGGCACGCGGGGCGTCAGGGCTGATTGCCGATCGGAGGGCGGCCTGATGGGGACGTGAAGGCCAAGAGCCGATCAATGCGCGGCTTCATGATCGTGATGACACCTCGCCTTGATGTCATGAGCAGCCCCGCCTGTTCCAGCGCGTTCACGTCGCGAGTGATCGTCTTGTCGTCCTTGTCTGCGTACAGCAGGGCAATTCGTGTACCCAGAAGGGTTCGGATGTCACCCTTCGGGGTCCAACTTTCGTAGGGCAGAGCAAGGAGCAGCTTCCTCTGCCGCGAGCTGGCTGGCGTGTCCTTGCCGTATACATCATGGACGAAGTGATGCCAGGTCACCGTCAGCTGCTGCTCCTGGATCAGCACAAGCTGTTGCCGGAGACCGTCGACGAAACCCTGGAGCGAGTACTCGACCAGGCCGGTTGGCGAGTAAGGCTCGCGGCTGGTCCTGTGCAGCTCCCGGTAGTAGGCGGTGCGGGTTTTGTTGTAATGGTCGGCTATTACGTGAGCGGCGACGGCGGGGGCTCCGGCCTGCAGGAGCAGCTGGTACTCGACAAGGCGTGCAGTGCGGCCGTTGCCGTCCTCGAAGGGATGAATCCAGGTGATGTA
Source organism: Streptomyces sp. NPDC059909 (assembly GCF_042730885.1). NCBI lineage: Bacteria > Bacillati > Actinomycetota > Actinomycetes > Kitasatosporales > Streptomycetaceae > Streptomyces > Streptomyces sp. NPDC059909. Next base: position 44,562 of record NZ_JBHWKX010000037.1, on the reverse strand, counting down.
AAGGTGCGCCATGAGGGCGGACAGGATGGCGACCGGCCGTTCGTAGGCTGTGCCGACCGATACGTCCCGCAGCTCGGCCAGCCAGCCGCATAGCTTGTCCAGAAGGTAGGCACAGTCCTCGGCCGGAGCGCCGCGGTAGACGTTGCCCACGGTGACGCTGGTGGTGCGGATCTCGCCGGGCTTGCCGTCTCCCTCTCTGAGCAGGTCCTTGAGCACGTATGTGTTGAACATGCGGATCCGCTCGGGGGTGAGGTCGGTGAGATCCCCCTGTGTGAGATCGCTTGTGATGCGGTTGTACCCGGCGACGACGTTGTCGATCTCCTGGCCGAGGTACTCCTGCGAGGGCGGCAGGTCGAGGTCGTGGTCGACCCGGCGGCGCACCTGCTCTTCGGAGAGTGTGTTGCCTTCAATCTGGGTGGTGGCGTGTGCGCCCTTGGACAGGAAGATGGTGTTCAGCTCGGCTGCGATGTCGGGCTGCAGAGGGACTCCGGCGATGTGGTCGAGCTTGGAAATCGACTCGCCCAACAGGAGCCAGCACTTCTCGTTGAGGTCGCGTTCTAGGTTGAGGTTGAACGTGATCCATGGATGCGTCTGCTCATATGTCCGCATCTTTGTCCCCTTCTGTGACTGCATCTCTGCAGGTCACAGGCCTCTATTCGATTGTGTCCCCATTTTTTGTCCACTGTACAGGGCATCAATGCGGGGTTCAAAGAGGGCTAGCCTGTCCGCCGCACAGACGCCAAAGCGCCCCCTGCCCGACCCCGTGAGGGATCAGGCAGGGGGCGCTTCGTGTCATGGGTACTGGCGGCGGTACGGGTCGAGGCCGAGGGACAGCGGGCCGGGGCCCTGCTCGGGCGGCGGGGCCCCGTCCTTCCTGCAGACGAGCGCGTCGGGGTCGCCGGGCGGTGCCTGCCAGCTGTAGCCGGTCGGGCAGCTCTGCCCGTCGCGGCCGTCCTTGCCATCCTCGCCTGGTGGCCCCTGGGGTCCCGCCGGCCCTGGCACGGTCGAGTCCGCCCCGGGCTCACCCGGAGGACCCTGCGGGCCGGGCACCGTCGAGTCCGAGCCGTCGGCTCCGTCCTCACCCGGCGCTCCGGGTGCCCCCGGGCTGGGGGTGATGGTCGGCGCCGGTTCCCCAGGATCGCCCTTCTCGCCCTGCGGGCCACGCGGGCCGGTGATGCTCTGCCCCGGCTGGCCTCGGCTGCCGGGCGGCCCAGCGACAGGCTTCGCGCCCAACTGCTGTACCTGGGCGGCGAGCGCGTCGCGGGCCTGGTTCGCCTCGCGCAGGTCCGCGGCGAGGTCCTGCACCGTGAGGAACGCGGCTCCGGCAAGGAGCGCGCCCCCGACAGCGAGGACGTCTCCCTGCCAGCCACGCAGTCGCGGCCGTTCTGCAGGCGCACAGGCTCCGCCAGGTGGCGGAGCGCGACGCGCAGCTGGAGAAGGGCCTGCCGTGGACCGACACGGGCAAGGTCTTCACGACGGAGTCCGGTGAGTGGCTGCACCCCGAGACGGTGTCGGAGACCTTCCGTCGGATCGTCGCGGAGACGGATCTGCCGCCGATCAACCTCCGCGATCTGCGGCACGGCGCAGCGGCGCTCATCAAGGCGGCCGGCGGCGACTTGCACGACGCGAAAGTGAAGCTGCGGCACTCGACGATCACGCTCACCTCGGACACGTACATGACCTTGTTCCGGGAAGCGGAGGAGGAGCTGACGGAGCGCGCGGCGGCGGTCGTCCCCCGTGCCCGGAAGGCCCTCAACGACACGTCCGCTCACGCACCGCTCACGCAGGAGCCCGGGAACGAGTGAAGCGCCCGGCCAGAATCTCTCTGACCAGGCGCTTCGCGGTAGGCCGTGTGGGACTCGAACCCACAACCAACGGATTAAAAGTCCGCTGCTCTGCCAATTGAGCTAACGGCCCTCGGCACAACACCCCTGAGCATAGCCGGACCGCACCGACCAGCCGATCGGGTATCGGCGGTGGGGGGGCGGGGGGGAGGGGGAGGGGGGGGGCAGAGGGGGGGGGGAGGGGGGGGTTTTTGGCTTCTCTTCTCCCCTCCCCCGCCCGGGGGGGAGACACAA
>NZ_JBHWKX010000037.1:0-42474 GCF_042730885.1 Streptomyces sp. NPDC059909 | reverse complement strand
GTGGTTTGGAGAGGGGGGTAACTGTCCTGGGAAAAAACCCCCTGGGGGGGGGAGGAACAGAATAAGCAGGCGGGGGGGGGGGGGGGGGGGTGCCCCGGGGGGAGGGCGCGGGGGCCACACCAGGGCACGTCAGAAGATGGTCTTGTACGCCTGCCAGCCGCCGCCGAGCAGCTTGGAGGAGCCGAACGAGCCCGCCCCGTTGCCGTCGTTGCGCCAGAGGTTGCCCGACGTGTCGCGGGAGACCAGATCGGCCTTGCCGTCACCCGAGAGATCGCCGATGCCGACGATCGTGTCGCGGTTGGCGCCCCAGTCCTTGAAGACCAGGACACGGCTCTTGAACGTGCCGTTGTTGCGGCCGTCGAGACGCCACAGCTCGTTCGAGCCGTCCTGCAGGAGCAGGTCCCCGTTGCCGTCACCGTTCAGATCGCCCACGCCGACGACCTTCTTGTACGCCGACCAGTTGGTGCCGATCTTCACCCCGGACTTCAGCCGGCCGTCCGCCTTGCCCGCGTACAGCCACATGTCACCCGTCGACGCCGCACGCGCGACCAGGTCGGGCAGCCCGTCACCGGTGATGTCACCCGGTGTGGTGAGCACGCTGTGGACGTTCCAGCCGGTGCCGAGCGAGGTGTACGAGGAGCCCGACTGCAGGGCGCTCATCTCGCAGCCGCCCTCGTAGCGGCGGAGCTCGCCGGCCGAGGTGCGCATCAGGACGTCGTTGCAGCCGTTGTCCGTCGGGTCGCCGAACGCCACCTGTGCGGTGATGTTCTTCCATGCCTGTCAGCCGATCCCGAACACGACCGTGCTCCGGAACGAGTCCTTGCAGTCACCAGGTCCGTGCCCTGAGGCCGGTGGGGCGGTCCGACCGGACCGCCCCACCGGAACGCGGAACTAGTAGATGCCGGAGAAGCGCTGCCATCCGGTGCCGAGAACGACTGTCTTGCCGAACGAGCCTGCGCCGTTGCCGCTGTTGCGCATCAGCTCGCCCGTCGTCCTGCGGGAAAGCAGGTCCGGCTTGCCGTCTCCAGTGATGTCACCGATCCCGATGATCACGTTCCGGTACGCCCCCCAGTTGTTGCCGAACACCAGCACCCGGGGCTTCAGCGTCCCGTTCGGCCGTCCGTCGTACCGCCACAGCTGGTTGGACTTGTCGACGGCCAGGACGTCGCCGATACCGTCTCCGGTGATGTCCCCGGCCCCCAGGACCTTCGGGTACGCCAGCCAGCCCGTACCGATCCTGACCCGGGGCTTGAACGACGACTTCCCCGTGGCGACGTACAGCCACATGTCGCCCTTGGTGTCGCGGGCCAGCAGGTCCGTGTGTCCGTCCAGGGTCACGTCACCGGGCACCAGGAAGTCCTTGTACACGTTCCAGCCGGTGCCGATCAGCACGGACTTGTTCTGCGCCTTGCTGAAATAGACCTGCCCGAAGCTGAGATACGCCCGCAGTGCACCCGTGCTGTCGCGAACCAGCAGATCGTTGTCGCCATCGGCGTCGATGTCGCCGAACGGCACGAGCCGCGACGTCGTCGGCCAGTCCGCGATGTAGCCGTAGTCGGTGAAGGTGCCCGACGGCGTGCCCTCGATCGAGTGCAGCTTCCCGTCGGACTTGAGACCGAGCAGATCGGGGTAGCCGTCGCAGTCGAGCGAATGGAGCACCGCCGTACCGCAGGACACGTCGAACTCGCCCGAGCCGGCGGCGACCTGGGCCGTACCGTCGTAGGTCTTGGCCGTGAGCTTCCATACGTAGCGACCGCTCGGTGCCGGAGCACCACCGGCTACGCGTCCGTCCCAGCGCGCGTCCGAGTACTCCCGCTCGGCACCGCCGGTGAAGGAGGCCACCTGACGGCCACTGCCCTTGTGAGCGACGGCAACCGTCCACGACTCGACCGGCCTGCTCCAGAAGAAGCGGGAGGACCACGGGTTGTCCGTCCTCCTCGGGGACACCGAGTCGTCCCGGTGCAGGACCAGTGCGGCGGCCGGCGATCCGGCGACGCCGATGCCACGTACCCGCACCGACTGGTCGGCAGCCACGAACGCCAGGTGCCCCGCGTGTTTGTCGACGGTCCAGGTGATGCCGCGCTCGTCCGCCACCGGTCCGGCCGGCAGATCGGCGACCTTCCGCTCGGTCGCGGCGGTGCCGGTGCGGACATCGGTGAGCAGCAGCTGACCCGACGTGCGGTCGTGCCGCACGACGAATCCGTCGCCGAGCAGAGCCTGACCTGACGGGACCGCGACCGAGGTCCCCTTGCGCAGGTCCAGCACCCCGGACGGGTGGCCTGCCCCACAGGACCAGTACAGCCAGCGCTCCGTGGCCTGGAGCTCGGTCGGGGCGCACTTCGTGCCGGTCTTCAGCGTGCGCACCGTCTTCCGCGTGTCCAGGTCGTACGCGTTCAGCGTGCCGGGCTCGATCCCGGTGCCGACCGACGTGCTCCACAAGGTGTGGTACCAGAGCGCCGCGCCCCGCACCGACTGGACGAGCGCGGTCGAGTTCCTTCCGAGTTCGAGCACGTACTGCTGCGCGGGGGTACCGCTCTCGACGATCACATGGCTGAGGGACGCGTCGACGATCCGCCCGCCGTCCGTCGGCAGGTCCTGTTCATCGTGGGAGGTGTTCGGCTCGATGCGGGTCTGGACCTGGACGTGGTCCCCCTGGTCGACCAGATACGCGACACCGTAGCTGTTGCCGTCCACCATCCTCACGCAGTCACTGCCGGTCTGGCAGCGGACGGTGGCCGTCTCGATGGCCATCGGCCCCGAGGCCGCACCTGCCTGCGGCACCGCGGAAGCACCCACGTCGTGGTTGAAGACGACGAGGCTCTCGGACCCGTCCGAGCGCCGGGACGACTCCGCCCTGCGCAGCAGCCCGCGGGTAAGGGTCAGGCCCACGACTTTCGAGGGCAGCTTGGGCAGTGGGAGCACGGTCGCGGCGTCGCCCGACGACGAACCGCCGAGGCGCCGGACACCCCAGTGGGCCGCGTCGTCGCCTCCCACGGCCAGCACGGTGCCGCCGGGCCCTTGCAGGAGATCCGGAACGGCCGGCCCCGCGCTGTGTGCCAGCACCTCGGCCCCGGCCTCGGTGCCGGCGGGCAGGCGGAACACGAACTCGCCGTAGCCGGCTTCCGATTCCTTCAGGGTCGCGAGCACCCGGTCACCCGCAAAGGCAAGCCGGTATGTCCAGGCGTCGGGAAGGCGGTGCTTCACCGGTGCGGCGGCGAGGTCGGCGCGCGGGAGCACGCTGACGTCCGTGCCTCGAAACGGAACCCAGCCGATCCGGTCCTCGGAGAGCAGAAACGTGCTCTCCAGCCCCTTCGGACCGGGCACAGGAGTCAGGTCCCCGGACGCCAGATCGATCAGGCCGAATCCCACGCTGCCGCCATACGTCTTGTAGGCCATGACCACCGACTTGGCGTCACCCGCGTAAGCGCGGCGCAGGAGGTACGTGCCTTGGGGCAGGCCGGTGACCACGACCGGTTCGGCAGACGCGTCAGCGATGTCCAGCAGCAGTACCCGACTGGTGGACGGGCTGTCCGGATTCTCCACCACGACGAGCTTGGAGCCGAACACGCCCGAGAACGCGGCGCCGGCGGGCAGGGCCCGTTCCGTGACCGTTCCCGTGGCGTGGTTGTAGAGGGCGACCGTGCCCGTGCCGGCGGTGGGACTGGGGTGGACAGCGATCGTGTCCGTTCCCGTTCCCGTGACGGCCTCGGCCTTCGTGGCCGCGGGGATGGGCGACACCGCACTGCGCGTGCCGTCGTACGTCGTCCACGTATAGCCGGTGGTGCCCTCCTGCTGGTGCAGGAACCCGGTCGCACCCGCGGCGAGGAGGGCGTCGGAGCGCGGCGTCACCCGCCCCATGGCAGGAATGGCGGCCTCGGGCGCCTCGGCGGCCTGTGCCGCCCCGGGGAGGAGGGGACTCACTCCCACGGCCATGCAGACGGACACTGCGATCGCGGCTGCCGTGCGGGCACGGCGGCCGCTCAACGCGAAGCGAGACAAGAAGGCCCCTTCCCTGGAACCGAAGCCTGGGTGCAGGGGGCCAAATGAGGCGGCGACGCACTTCGACGACCACGCGGTCGTCGAATGCCTTTGAGCGACGCAGCACCGAAACCGTGGCGTCTACAGTCGTTTCCTTGCCGTAGCCCCCCACCGCAAGTGGACGGATCGTAACAGCAACCTCACCTGCAACGTAAGACACTTTCGAACCCGTTCAAAGCCGCAGCGCGGCCTCGCCGCACCTGAGTGCCGCAGAGGCCGCGCTGGTCACGGAAGCTCAGTAGAGCCCCTTGTACCCCTGCCAGCCGGTCCCGATCCTCGCCGTCGCCCCGAAGGACCCGGCCCCGTTCCCGCTGTTGCGCAGCAGATCACCGGCGGTGTTACGGGACACCAGGTCGGGCTTCCCGTCACCGGTGAGGTCCCCGACGCCGACGAAGGCGTTGCGGTTCATGCCCCAGTTGTTGCCGAACACCAGCACCCTGGGCTTCACCGTGCCCGCCGCCGTGCCGTCGTACCGCCACAGCGAGTTGGCGCCGTCCACCGCCAGCAGGTCGCCGATGCCGTCGCCGTTGAGGTCCCCGGCCCCGAAGATCGCCCGGAAAAGCTTCCAGTTCGTGCCGATACGGACCCGCGACTTCAGCTTGCCGGCGCCGTCGTCGGCGTACAGGTACATGTCCCCGGTCGTCGTCTGCCGTGCGACGAGATCCGGACGTCCGTCACCGGTCAGGTCGCCGGGCGACGTCAGCACGTTGTACTGGCTCCAGCCGGTGCCGATGGAGGTGTACGACGTCGTCGGCTTCAGCGCCGCGCCGCACTTCGGCTTGTACGCTCGCAGTTCGGACCCGAGCCGGACGAGCAGGTCGCTGCACCGGTCGCCGTTCAGGTCGCCGACGGGCACCGGAACGGCGGAGGTGGACCAGCCACTGCCCGAGAGCTTGCCGGAGAGGCCCTGCGAATCGAACTCCGTGGCGAAATGCACCGACAGCGTGCCCGAGGAGCTGAGCGTCAGCAGGTCACCGACGCCGTCGGGACGCCCTGGGTCACCGAAGTAGTCGCGGTGCACCGCCGCGCCGTCGCCGAGCGTGCCGCGGCCCGAGGCGAGCGTCACGGCGCTCGTGCCGCCGCCCGCCGGGACCGCGGCCAGGGACCAGCTGAACCGGCCGTTGGGCGCGTACGCGCCCGAGTCCGTGCGGCCGTTCCAGGACGCGGAGATCTCGGCGTGCGCATCGGTGCCGGTCAGCTTGCGCAGCACCTTCCCGGCCGTGTTCCTGATGGTCAGGGTCCACGAGGCGGCGGGACGCGAGAGCGTCCAGGACCCGTCCCACGTGGTGTAGCCGGTCACGCGGAGCCACAGCCCGTCCTCCACGTCCGAGTGGATCACGGTCGGCGGCGTCGACGGGCGGACGACGGCACCGATGACGTGTACCTGCTCCAGCGCGCCGGCATAGGCCACCATTCCGGTGTACTCGTCCACGGCCCAGCGGTAGCGGCGGTCCATGGTGAGGGCGGTGGCAGGCAGGGTGGCCAGGGCACGGGTGACGGCCGTACCGGACGTCACGTCGTTCAGCAGCAATGCGCCGGAGGCGTGGTCGTGCCGCACGGTGAAGCCGTCGCCGAGCAGCACATCGCCCGCAGCCACCGCGACCGACGTCTTCTTCACCGTGTCGTACACACCGGCGGGACCGGCACTTCCGCAGCTCCAGTAGAGCCACTTGCCCGCGGCCTGCAGTTCCTTGGGCACGCACGAGGCGCCGCCCACGGTCACCGTGCTCGTGGTCTTCGACGTGCGCAGGTCGTACGAGGTGAGCTGTCCCGCCGTGGTCGTCGGGCGCCACAGCACGGGGCCGGCGAGCGCTGCCGCCCGAACGGTACCGGTCAGCTGGACGGTCCGGCCGAGCTCGCCCACGTACTGCTTGGGGGCGGAGCCGCCGGAGTTGTAGACGACGTAGCCGTCCGACACGTCGACGATCCTGCCGTCGGCGGTGCCCGCGGGGAATTCGAGCCCGCCGCCGGACGACCCGTCGTCGTCCATGGGGGCCGCCCAGTCCAGGTTCTCCTCGTACCGGTGCTCCAGCTTGACGTCGCCGCCGGTCGCGTAGTTGCCCCAGATCTCCCGGCACTTGAGAGTGCCGACCGGGCATTTGGAGGCTGCCCCGGGTCCGGCGACCGGGACCTTGGGCACGGGCTTGCCCGTCGTGCCCAGGTTCCAGGAGTTGGTCTTGAGCGAGCTCCCGGACTCGTAACCGACGCGCAGGTGGCCCCGGCTGAAGGCGAGGGAGCCCTTGGCGGTCTCGTACGGCGCGAGCTTCAGCAGTTTGGTGAGGCCGAGCGAGCCGTCGCCGCCCTGCCTGATGCGCCAGGCCCACCAGTTCGTCGCGCTCGTGCCGCCGGTGACCAGGGCAGAGCCGTCGGGCGCGGGCTGGACGCCCTGGCCGGACCGGGCCAGCAGGGTCTTCGCGGGACCGCCGTCGAGTGGCAGGGCCGTCACCGGGTCACCGGCGTCCGCCTCCGTACTCTTCGCGGCGAGTACGAGCCAGTCGTCGACGAGCGCCGCGTCGGAGCCGTACGCGGCGCTTCCGGCAAGGGCATGCGTCGCCGCCGGGGCGGTCAGCGCCGTCCGCTGCTTGAGGTGCAGGGTGGAGGCGGCGGTGTCGTACCAGCCGATGCGTCCGTCGTCGAGCACCGTCTCGGGCGGCTCTCCGTCGTACTGATCAAGGTCGCCGAGGCCGGCGAACGCCTCGGTCATGGTCGCGGTGGCGAAGTCCACGTAACCGAGCCGGTAGTCGCCCTCGGCGACGGCGTACAGAACGACGACTCCGTCGCGGTCACCTGTGGTCACGGAGATGTAGCCGGATCCGTCGCCGGCGTCCGGGAAGCCGGTGACGGGACGGGTCCGCTCTTCCCCCTCCACGATGTCCATCAGGGAGAACGAGTCCCGGTGGTAGCCGGCGACGACCACGGACCCGAAGGTTCCCTGGTAGGCGAGATCGTAACTGTCGAGCTGCCGGGTCGCTCCGGTCGACATGTCCCGCAGTGTGACGGGGAAATCGCCGGCCGAGGGATCCCCGGGCATGGCGACGGTGTCGCCCCCACGGCCGAACTCACCGTCGCGGCAGGAGCTGTAGATGTCGTAGCAGTCGGACCCCGCCCAGGGCCCCTTGTGGATGGCGCCGCTGTCGTCGCGGACGGAGACCGTGGTGGAGCCGTCGTACGTGCTCCACAGCATGCCCTCGCTGTCCCGCCCGCCCTGGCGGTAGAGGAAGCCGGTGTCGCCTGCCGCCAGGAGCTGTGCCGTGGTTCTGCTCGGATTGTCCAGCACCACTTCTGGTGTGACGGTCTCCGCCGCGGCTGTACCGACGGCCGCCGGCAGCAGGCCGGCCGCGACACAGGTGGTGATGAGTACGGAAGCGAGCGCACGACGGCGCACGCGAAGTCTCGCCAGGAAAAGACCCCCCAAGGTCCCCGGAAAATCCCCGACTGTCCCCGAAAGGGGAGCGGGAAGGCGCCCGACCCCCCAGTCGTCGCCGATCGTCGCCGATCACCCGCACAAGTGCGCGGATCATAACAACGGGCCCGGACACCACCGCTCTCGCGGTGCTGTCCGGGCCCATGAGTCCGGTTACGCGTCAGCCGTTGCGCTTCCAGCGCGGCTTGTCGTCACGGCGACCGCCGAACGAGCCGGTGCCGGAGCCCGAGCCACGGTGGTCGTCGCGGCGGCCGTACGGGCGGTCGTGGCCGGAGCGGAAGCCGCCGCCCGAGGGGCGGTCGTCGCGGCGGTCGCGGTTGAACGGGCGGTCGCTGCCACCGCGGTGGTCACGGCGCTCGATGCCACGGTCGTTGTCGCGGCGCTGGAAGCCGCCCGAGGGGCGGTCGTCCCGGCGGAAGCCGCCACGGTCGTTGTCACGGCGCTCGAAGGAACGGCCACCGCGGTCGTCGCGACGGTCGTTGTCCCGGCGGAAACCGCCCGAGGGACGGTCGCCGTCCCGACGGTCGTCACGACGGTCGTTGTCCCGGCGGAAACCACCCGAGGGGCGGTCGTCGCGGCGGAAGCCGCCACGGTCGCCGCCACGGTCGCCGTCCCGACGGTCGTCACGACGGTCGTTGTCCCGGCGGAAACCGCCCGAGGGACGGTCGTTGTCACGGCGGTCGTCACGACGGTCGTTGTCGCGGCGGAAACCACCGGACGGACGGTCGTTGTCACGGCGGAAGCCGCCACGGTCGCCGTCACGGCGGTCGTCGCGACGGTAGCCACCGCGGTCACCACCACGGTCGCCACCGCGGTCGCGGCGCTCGTAGTTGCCCCGCTCGTCGCGGTACGCCGGCCGCTCCTCGCGGGTCTCGCGCACCGGCTCCGCCACGACCGCAGCCGCGGCCGCAGCCTCGACCTCCGCCTCGGCCGCCTCCGTCACCTCGGCGACCGCGGCCTCCGGGTCCTCGCCCCGCTCGCGCGCGGCGCGGGCGATCAGGCGGTCGGCCTCCTCGCGGAGTTCGGCGGCACGGCGCTGGACGCGCTCCAGCTCCTTGGTGAGCTGGGCGACCTCGCGCTCGGCCTGCTTGGCGGCGTTGTTCGCGGAGTCGGCCTGGACCTCGGTCAGCGAGCGGGCGCCGGTGATCTCGGCGACCTCCGGGTCGAACGCGCCGGCGCCGCCGACGATGTGGCGCGAGGCGTCGACGCCCGCGTCCTCCATCAGGCGGAAGATCTGGCGGCGCTGGTGGGGAAGGGCGAGGGACACCACCGTGCCGGACTGGCCGGCACGGGCCGTGCGGCCGGAACGGTGCAGGTAGTCCTTGTGGTCACCGGCCGGGTCCACGTTCAGGACCAGGTCGATGCCGTCGACGTGGATACCGCGGGCGGCGACGTCGGTCGCGACGAGCGCGTTGACGTAACCGTCCTTGAAGTCGGCGAGGACCCGGGTACGGGCACCCTGCGTCATGCCGCCGTGCAGCGCGTCTGCCTTCACGCCCGCCTCGACGAGCTGCTCGGCGATACGGTCGGCGCCCAGCTGCGTACGGACGAAGATGATCGTGCGGCCCTTGCGGGCGGCGATCGCGGCCGTGACGGGCGCCTTGTCCTTCGGCTTCACGACGAGGACGTGGTGCGTCATGGTCGTGACGTTGCCCTGGGCACTGTCGACCTCGTGGCTGACCGGGTTGTTCAGGTAGCGCCTGACCAGCGTGCCGATCTCGTTCTCCATGGTGGCGGAGAAGAGCATGCGCTGGCCGCCCTCGGGCACCTGGTCGAGCAGCTCGGTGACCTCGGGCAGGAAGCCCAGGTCGGACATCTGGTCGGCCTCGTCGAGGACCGCGACCTGGACGTTCTCGAGGGAGCAGGCGCCGCGGTTGATGATGTCGCGCAGTCGGCCCGGGGTGGCGACGAGGATGTCGACGCCGCGCTCGAGCGCGTAGATCTGGTTGCCCATGGACGTACCGCCGCAGACGACCTTGATCTTCAGACCGAGGACATCGCCGTACGGCTGGAGCGCGTCCGCGACCTGCATCGCGAGCTCACGGGTCGGGGTGAGGATGACGGCGCGGGGCTTCTTCTTCTCGGTGTGGCCGCCGGCCAGCGTGGCCAGGGTCGGCAGACCGAAGGAGAGGGTCTTGCCGGAGCCGGTACGGCCACGGCCGAGGATGTCCTTGCCGGCCAGGGCGTCCGGGATGGTCGCGGCCTGGATCGGGAACGGGACGGTGACACCGTTCTGGGCGAGCTTGCGGACGACGCCCTCGGGGAGGCCCAGGTCGCCGAAGGTCACCTCGGGAGCCTCGGCCTCAGCGGCCTCGGCCTCGGTGGCCTCGGCCTCGACAGCCGTGTCGGCCGTGTCGGCCTCGACAGCGTCGACGATCTCGTCGTTCTCGGGCAGGACGGCACGGTCAGAACTGGAAATGGACATGCGAAATGCGAAACCTTCCGGAGTCTCGGCACGCGCCCAAACTCCGTGAATTCGCAATTCGACCGCCTCAATGCGGTCAGCCACGGCTAGGGAGAGTACGCGCCACGCGGCGCTCTTCTGTGTCGGCGCCGGGCAATGGGATCAAACGATCTACCACCATACGCACCCGGACCCACCGGAGGCAAACCACCACACTGCGGCACTCGTCACACCCGCCCTCTTCCCGACAGGCCCCGAGGCTCGTCGGGCACCCCTCACGCGGGCCCCATCTGCGGCGACGCCGTCGGCTCCGCGCGCATGCCCTGCCCGTCGTCGTCGGCCGCCCGCATCGCGCCCATCTGGGTGTCGGCCGCCGGCGACGCGGACGGCGGGTCGGTCGGCTCCTCCGTCGGGCCCGGGCCCGGGTCCGACGGCGTCGGCTCCACGGTCGGGGTGGGTTCACCGGGCGGAGACGTGGGCTGCCCCGGCGGGGTCGGCTCACCGGGGGGCGGCGTGGGCCCCTGCGGATCGACGGGCTTCACGCCTCCGCCGCCCCCGCCGCCGCTGGGCAGCCGCACGGACGGCGCAGTGGACACGCTCGGGCTCGCCCCGGCCCCCGCGTCCTCGCCCCCACCCTTGCCCGCGGCCCCGCCTGACCGCGCCGCTCCGCCCATGCCCGTACGCCCCTGTCCGCCCGCACCGCCCGGCGCGGCTCCGCCGCCGTCGGGCTCGGCCGCGGCCCCTTTGCGCTGCGGGGACTTCGCGGGCTCCCGCCCGCCGTCGTCGTCGCCGACGCTCATACAGCCTGCGGAGGCCGCGACCGCCAGTGCGGTGGCGATCCATACGGCACAACGGCCGGGAACGGACAACTGGCGCACGAGCGGCACCTCCGGGGCACGGGACGCGGGTTTCCCTGCCCAACTCCCTTCGCCCCATGGGGGACACGCCCGGAGCCCGCCGGGCGTGCCTCAGCGCGAGGACCGGCTCATCCGTACCCCAGGGCGTGCAACCGCTCGTCGTCGATCCCGAAGTGATGGGCGATCTCATGGACCACCGTGATCTCGGTCTCGACGACGACGTCCTCCCGGGACTCGCACATCCGCAGCGTCGGTCCCCGGTAGATCGTGATCCGGTCCGGCAGCACCCCCGCGTACCACTCACCGCGGTCGGTCAGCGGAGTCCCCTCGTAGAGGCCGAGCAGCTCGGGATCGTCGGCGGTGGGTTCGTCCTCGACGAACACCGCGACGTTGTCCATCAGCCGCGTCAGCTCCGGCGGGATCCTGTCCAGCGCCTCGGCGACCAGTTCCTCGAACTCCTCGCGCGTCATCTCCAGCACGGGGCCATTGTCACGCACACACGTCCAGGGGCGCGGGCATAGCCCGCCCCGAGCCTGGGCATACGGGACCAATGGCCCGCGCTCGTGAACGGTTCCGTGCCCTCCTCACCGGCATCACGCGCCGATACCACCGGGCTCGGTCGCACGACCACCGGTCGCACCACCAGCGACCGAGCCCCACCCAGCCCCTCGCCGACACCTCCGCCCTCGCCCCCGCCCACCCCGCCCACCCCTCGCACCCCTACGCCCGCGCACTCGCACTGCTCGCCGTCGTCCTGACGGGTGCCTGGCTCGGCCTCCTCGTCGTGGGGGCCGTCCGTACGCCCGTGGGGCCGATGGACACGACCATGACGCTGCGCCCGTCCCTCACCGGCGGCACGAAGATCAACGTCTCCCCGCTGGGCGCCCTCGAACTGGACTCCCATGTGGCGCCCATCCGTCTCGACGTCGATGTCGACCGGCTCGACCCGGTCCGCTCCCAGGCCCTCGTCGAGCACCCCGAGCGCCTCTCCGGCCTCCAGGACGAGGTCACCCACGACGTCGCGGCCGGCACCCGCGAGCTGGCGTGGCGCTCGTGCGTCGCCGTCGTCTCCGGCGCCACCGCGCTCGGCCTCGCCGTCTACCGCCGCCCGCGCCGCGCCCTCGCCGCGGGCGGCCTCGCGCTCGTCCTCCTCGCGGCCTCCGGCATCAGCGCGTACGCCACCTGGAACCCGAAGTCCGTACTGGAACCGAAGTTCTCCGGACTCCTGTCCTCGGCCCCCTCCGTCGTCGGCAACGCGCGCTCGATCGTCACCGAATTCGACGTCTACCAGAAGGAGTTGGCGCGCCTGGTCACCAACGTCACCAAGCTGTACGACGCGACGTCCACGCTCCCCGCCTACCAGCCGGACCCCGGCACGATGCGCGTCCTGCACGTCTCCGACATCCACCTCAACCCGGCGGCGTGGCACATCATCGGCTCGCTCGTGGAGCAGTACGAGATCGACGTCGTCATCGACTCCGGCGACACCATGGACCACGGCACCGCCGCCGAGAACACCTTCCTCGACCCGATCCCCGACCTCGGCGCGCCCTACGTCTGGGTCCGCGGCAACCACGACTCGCTCACCACCCAGCGGCACCTGGAACGCCTCAGGAACGTCCACGTCCTCGACGACGGCCGCGCGGTCACCGTCGCGGGCCTGCGGGTGGCCGGCACGGGCGACCCCCAGTTCACCCCGGACCGCACGACCCGGCCCCAGGGCGACCCCGCCGAACGCATGGCCGGCATCCGGCTCGCCTCCGCCCTCCGCGACCAGCACCGCGCGGGCACCCCCGTCGACATCGCGGTCGCCCACAACCCCGTCGCCGCCCGTGAGACCGACGGCGAGGTCCCCCTCGTCCTCGCCGGCCACGTCCACCACCGCGAGACGGAACTCCTCCCCCTCGGCACGCGCCTCAAGATCGAGGGCTCCACGGGCGGCGGCGGCCTGCGCGCGGTCCAGAACGACGAACCCGAGAAGGTCCGCGCCTCCGTCCTCTACCTCGACCGCGACACCCGCCGCCTCCAGGCCTGGGACGAGATCACCCTGGGCGGCCTGGGCCTCACCACGGCCGAGGTCAGCCGCCACCTGGCCGGCCCCGAACCCTCCGGCGGGTCGTCGCCCGCGTCCCCCTCGGGGACGCCACCCGAGTGATCTCGGCCGTGTCTTTCCGCAGGCGTCCCCCGGCCCCCGCGGTACGTGTCGAGGGGGCGCCCCCCGGATCCCCGCTGCGCCTGCCCGGGGGGCGCCCCCGGACCTCCCCGAAAAGCGTTTTGGCGATAGCTCCCCGCATCCCATATGCTTCTCACGTCCCCGACGCGCTGAGAAGCGCCCAGGTGGGCCCTTAGCCCTCATCGTCTAGTGGCCCAGGACGCCGCCCTTTCAAGGCGGTAGCACGGGTTCGAATCCCGTTGGGGGCACGCATCACTGTGTGCGAGACTATGTCTCGCACAATGCATCACCTCTGGTCCTGTGGAGCAGTTTGGAGTGCTCGCCACCCTGTCAAGGTGGAGGCCGCGGGTTCAAATCCCGTCAGGACCGCCGCAGCTCGCAAGAGCTGCGTGGCTGGGTAGCTCAGTTGGTACGAGCGTCCGCCTGAAAAGCGGAAGGTCGCCGGTTCGACCCCGGCCCCAGCCACCGCCCCTGAAAAGGGAAAACGCCCGCCCCGAGGCTTCTCGGAGCGGGCGTTCTGCTGTTCGCGCCAACAGTCCGGGCCCTGTGGCTACGATCCGGTGCCGCCGGTCGGGTGCCGGCCGCTCGGGGTGACAAGGGGTGCACGGTGGGTGCGGGGCGATGGAGCACGCGGCGGCGGGTGACGGCCGCGATCCTGGCGGTGCCGGCCGCCCTGTTGGGCTGGGGGATGTTCGAGACCCTCGTATGGGGGTGGGACGGGCGCGGCGAGATCAGCTGCGCGTCCGCTCTGAAGTTCGCCCACGGCACGCTTCCTGACAGCGCGACGGACCAGGCCTGCGAATCCGTCTACTGGCAGGAGCAGGCGGCAACGGCACGTTCCGCATGGACCGGTCCGAGGTCGCGCCCTGGCTGAAGGCCGCGTATCCGGAGTTGGAGCCGGAGCAGGAGCAGGAGTGTGCCGAGGACCTGTGCCTGCGCCACAGCTTCGGAACGTCCGTGATGGCGGACGGCGTCCAGCTCTCCTTCCGGTACGAGGCCGGCGGCACCGCCCTTGTGACTCTCCACGCGATGCAGAGCTGAAGACCCACCCGGGCGGCGGGTGAGGGATCCGCACCCGCGGGCCCCTCACCACCGGCGTCAGACCCGCTCGCGGCGGCGCCATCCTCGTACCGCCAGCCCGATCGCGGTGACCGCGACGACAAGGATGAGCAGGGCCGGGTCCGGGACCGCGCGGCCCAGGCCGGCGGCCCATTCCTCGGCGGCGAACGAAGCGTCGGCGGAGAGCAGACCCGGGAGGGCCGTGGTGCCGTCGAAGGCGAGGAAGAGGGTGCCCAGGGTGATGAAGAACAGCCCCGACAGGGCGGATGTCGTGTGGAGCTCGAAGCGGCCCGCGACGCGGACGGTGCGGCCGCGCAGCCATGGGCGCGCGCCCAGGTCGTAGCGCTCCCACAGGAGCGCGAGGGCGAAGAGCGGTACGGCCATGCCGAGGGCGTAGACAGCGAGGAGGAGTCCGCCGTAGGCCGGGCTGCCGCTCAGGGCCGCCACGGTCAGGACGCTGCCGAGGATCGGGCCCGCGCAGAAGCCGGCCAGGCCGTAGACCATGCCCAGGGCGTAGACCGAGACCGCGGTGGTGGGGCGGATCCGGCCGCTGACCTCGGCGAGGCGGCGGGACGCGAAGCCCAGGCCCGCGATCTGGGCCAGGCCGAGGGCGATGATCAGCCAGCCGCCGGCGGTGACCAGCAGATCGCGGTGGCCGTAGAAGAGCCGTCCGGCGTACGAACCGGCGGCGCCCAGCGGGACCAGGGTGGTCGCGAGGCCCGCGTAGAAGATGCCCGTCCGGGCCACGAGCCTGGCCGCGGCGTCGATCGAGTACGCGAAGAACGCGGGGAGCAGCAGGGCGCTGCACGGGCTGAGCAGCGCGAGCAGGCCGCCGAGGAAGGCGGCCAGGTAGCCGATGTCCGTCATCGCCGGGCCGCCGCCTCGATCGCCTCGGTGAAGGTCCGCGCCGGCTGCGCGCCCGCGATCGGGCGGCCGTTGACCAGGAACGACGGCGTGGACGTCGCGCCCAGTCCGTACCCCTCCTCCCGGTCCCGCTCCACCGCCTCGCGTGCCGCGTCGCTGTCGGCGTCGTGCGCGAAGCGGTCCAGGTCCCGGACCCCCGCCTGCTCGGCGAGCTCGCGCAGCCGCTGCCCGCCGAAGCCCTTCTCCTTCGCTCCGTCCGCGTACGCGGCCTCGTGGAACTGCCAGAAGCGGCCCTGCTGCCCGGCCGCCCACGCAGCGCGGGCCGCGGCCTCGGACTCCTCGCCGAAGATCGGGAAGTTGCGCCACTCGATGCGCAGGGTGCCGTTGTCGACGTACTTCTTCACCAGCGCTGGCTCGGTGTCGCGCGCGAACGTGCCGCAGTAGCCGCACGCGAAGTCGGCGTACTCGACCATCACGACGGGCGCGTCCGCGCGGCCCAGGGCGAGCGGGTCCTTCGCGTCGCGCCGGGCGAGCTTCTCCAGCTCGGGGTGGACCCCGGCCTGCGGGTCGGCCGGCACCGCGGCGACCGCGCCGCCGGCGGCCGCCGCGGGCTCGGCGGGCTGGGTGGGCCTGGTTGCGGTGTACGAGACGACGCCGAGCAGCACGGCCGCGGCGGCGACTCCTGCGCCGAGCGCGAAGGGCTTCATCTGCGTGCGGGAACGGGACATGGGCATGACTGTGGGTTCTCTCCGGGCGCGAAAAGGCGAGCAGGACGTAGGCAGTACGGCCGTGCCCCGCCTATACGCGCAGGACGGAGAGGTCTGTCGGGCTCGGTGCGACGACGGGCGGCGGTCCGCGCTCCGGCGCGACCTCCAGCACGATGTCGTCCACCGTCCGGCAGCCGGAGGCAGAGGTGGCGTGGGCGGTATGGAGAGCCGGGAGCAGTTCGTACGAGGACGAACCGCGCGGCGGGACGGCGGGCCTCGGCCCGCCGTCGTCCTGGGAGCCGTTGTCGCATCCGGGCGGCCCGTGCTCACCGGCCGGGGCGGCCACGACCACCGATGGGGGGACATCCGCCACCACCTGCGTGGCAACATCCGCCACCACCGGCTCGGGAGCACCCGCGACCGCCGACGCGGAAACGCCGGCCGCCACCCACGACGCGACACCATGCGCAGCCGCGCCGCTCGTCCCCGTACCCAGCAGGACCCCGAACAGCACCGCCGCCGACGCGACCATGACCGCGAAGGCGTCACGGCCCCGGCGGCTGCGCGCACTGGGCATGGGCGGGCGGTCTCCTGGTCGTCGGTGTGCCGCAATCGTAAGGGCCCCTGGACCCCCGGACCCGGGCCGCCGGGCCGCGGTCGGTACTGGGGCCGGCGCCGGGGCCGGCCGGGGGACCCCGCCCCGCCCACCGGAAATGGGTTCGCCAGTCCGCTCGCGCGGGTGCGATCCTGGGTTCCGTATGTCTACTTCCTTCGCCGATCTCCAGACCCAGCTGGCCGAGCTCTCGCTGCGCGACGCGCACCGGCTCGGCCGGCGGCTCGAAGGCACCCGCCGGATCCGTAAGCCCGAGGCGCGGCAGGCCGTGCTGGACGAGATCGCGGCCGAGGCCGCCAAGGCCGCCGGCCGCACCGCCGAGCGCGCGGCGCGGGTGCCCGAGGTCACATACCCCGCGCAGCTGCCGGTCAGTCAGAAGAAGGACGAGATCCTCGCGGCGATACGGGACCACCAGGTCGTGATCGTCGCGGGTGAGACCGGCTCGGGCAAGACCACGCAGATCCCCAAGATCTGTCTGGAGCTGGGCCGGGGCGTGCGCGGCATGGTCGGGCACACCCAGCCCCGCCGGATCGCCGCCCGCACGGTCGCCGAGCGCGTCGCCGAGGAGCTGCGCACCCCGCTCGGCGAGGCCGTCGGCTGGAAGGTCCGCTTCACCGACCAGGTGGGGCAGGACACGTTCGTCAAGCTCATGACGGACGGCATCCTGCTCGCGGAGATCCAGACGGACCGCGAGCTGCGCGCGTACGACACGCTGATCATCGACGAGGCCCACGAGCGCAGCCTCAACATCGACTTCCTGCTCGGCTATCTGGCCCAGCTGCTGCCGAAGCGGCCGGACCTCAAGGTCGTCATCACCTCCGCGACGATCGACCCCGAGCGCTTCTCGCGCCACTTCGGCGACGCGCCGATCGTCGAGGTCAGCGGGCGTACGTACCCCGTGGAGGTCCGCTACCGGCCGCTCCTGGAGGAGGACGGCGAGGAGTCCGACCGCGACCAGATCACCGCCATCTGCGACGCGGTCGACGAGCTCCGGTCCGAGGGCCCCGGCGACGTGCTGGTCTTCCTCTCCGGTGAGCGCGAGATCCGCGACACCGCGGACGCGCTCAACAAGAAGAACCTCCGCAACACCGAGGTCCTCCCCCTCTACGCCCGCCTCTCGCACGCCGAGCAGCACCGCGTCTTCCAGCCGCACACCGGCCGCCGCATCGTCCTCGCGACGAACGTCGCCGAGACGTCGCTGACGGTCCCCGGCATCAAGTACGTCATCGACCCGGGCACCGCCCGTATCTCCCGCTACAGCCATCGCACCAAGGTCCAGCGCCTCCCCATCGAGGCCATCAGCCAGGCCAGCGCCAACCAGCGCAAGGGCCGCTGCGGCCGTACGTCCGACGGCATCTGCATCCGGCTGTACAGCGAGGAGGACTTCCTCTCCCGGCCCGAGTTCACGGACGCGGAGATCCTCCGTACGAACCTGGCCTCCGTCATCCTGCAGATGACCGCGGCCGGCCTCGGCGACATCGACAAGTTCCCCTTCATCGACCCGCCGGACCACCGCAACATCCGCGACGGCGTGCAGCTCCTCCAGGAGCTGGGCGCGCTCGACCCGGCGCAGAAGGACCCGAAGAAGCGGCTCACGCAGATGGGCCGCAAGCTGGCCCAGCTGCCCGTCGACCCCCGCCTGGCCCGGATGGTGATCGAGGCCGACAAGAACGGCTGCGTCCGCGAGGTCATGGTCATCGCCGCCGCGCTCTCCATCCAGGACCCGCGCGAGCGCCCCGCCGACAAGCAGGCGCAGGCCGACCAGCAGCACGCCCGCTTCAAGGACGAGACGAGCGACTTCCTCGCCTTCCTCAACCTGTGGCGGTACATCCGCGAGCAGCAGAAGGAGCGCGGCTCCTCCAGCTTCCGCCGGATGTGCAAGCAGGAGTACCTGAACTTCCTGCGCATCCGCGAGTGGCAGGACATCTACGCGCAGCTGCGCACGGTCGCCAAGCAGATGGGCATGCACCTCGAGGAGCCTTCGGCGGGCACTGACGCGCCCGACCAGTCCGTGCACATCTCGCTGCTCGCCGGCCTGCTGTCCCACATCGGCATGAAGGACATCAAGGAAGGCGCGAAGAACGAGTACCTGGGCGCACGCAGCGCGAAGTTCGCCGTCTTCCCCGGGTCCGCCCTCTTCAAGAAGCCCCCGCGCTTCGTCATGTCCGCCGAGCTCGTCGAGACGTCCCGCCTCTGGGCCCGGGTCAACGCGAAGATCGAGCCGGAGTGGATCGAGCCCCTCGCCGGGCATCTGATCAAGCGCACGTACAGCGAGCCGCACTGGGAGAAGGACCAGGCGGCCGTGATGGCGTACGAGAAGGTCACCCTGTACGGCGTCCCGATCGTCGCCCAGCGCAAGGTCAACTACGGGCGGATCGACCCGGAGACGAGCCGCGAGCTGTTCATCCGCAACGCGCTCGTCGAGGGCGACTGGCGCACGCACCACAAGTTCTTCGCGGACAACCGCAAACTCCTCACCGAGGTCGAGGAGTTGGAGCACCGCGCCCGGCGCCGCGACATCCTCGTCGACGACGAGACGCTGTTCGACTTCTACGACCAGCGGGTGCCCGAGCACGTCGTGTCCGGGGCGCACTTCGACTCGTGGTGGAAGCACAAGCGCCACGAGGAGCCCGAGCTCCTCGACTTCGAGCGCGAGATGCTCATCAACGAGAAGGCCGGGGCGGTCACCAAGGACGACTACCCCGACTCGTGGCGGCAGGGACAGCTGAAGTTCCGGGTCACGTACCAGTTCGAGCCGGGCGCGGACGCGGACGGCGTCACCGTCCACATCCCGCTCCAGGTCCTCAACCAGGTCACGGACGAGGGCTTCGACTGGCAGATCCCGGGGCTGCGGGAAGAGGTCGTCACGGAACTGATCCGCTCCCTCCCGAAGCCGATCCGCCGCCACTACGTGCCCGCGCCGAATTACGCGAAGGCGTTCCTCGAGCGGGCCGTGCCGCTGCAGGAGCCGCTGCCGGTCACACTGGCGCGTGAGCTGAAGCGCATGGTCGGCGTGCCGGTCACGGGCGACGACTTCGATCTCTCGAAGGTCCCGGACCACCTGAAGATCACGTTCCGGATCATCGACGAGCGTCGGCGCAAGCTTGCAGAGGCCAAGGACCTGGAGGCGCTCCGGCTCCAGCTGAAGCCCAAGGCCCGCCAGGCCCTCTCCGAGGCCGCCGCGGCCACCGCCGAGCGCCCGGGCGGGACGGCCGTCGAGCGCACGGGCCTCACCGACTGGACGATCGGCACGCTGACGAAGGTCTTCGAGACCCGGCGCGCGGGCCAGCCCGTCAAGGCGTACCCGGCCCTCGTCGACCAGGGCGAGACCGTCGCCGTACGCCTCTTCGACACCGAGGCGGAGCAGGCGCAGGCGATGTGGCAGGGCACGCGGAAGCTGATCCTTCTGAACATCCCCGTCAACCCGGCGAAGTTCGCGTCCGAACGGATGACGAACCAGCAGAAGCTCGCCCTCTCGCGCAATCCGCACGGCTCCGTCCAGGCGCTCTTCGACGACTGCGCGACCGCGGCGGCGGACAAGCTGATCGCCGACCACGGCGGTCCCGCGTGGGATGAGGAATCGTTCCGGAAGCTGTACGACAAGGTCCGCGCGGACCTCGTGGACACGACCGTACGGACCGTGGACCAGGTCGGGCAGATCCTGGCCGCCTGGCAGGCCTGTGAGCGCCGTCTCAAGGCCACGAACAGCCTGGCCCTCATCAACAACGTCCAGGACGTACGGGAGCAGCTGGCGGCCCTCGTGCCGGCCGGCTTCGTGACGCGGACGGGCCTGCGGCGGCTGCCCGACCTGATGCGCTACCTGATCGCGGTGGACCGCAGGCTGCAGCAGATGCCGACGGCCGTCCAGCGCGACACGACGCGCATGGAGAAGGTCCACGAGATGCAGGACGAGTACGCCTGGCTCCTGGAGCAGCTGCCCAAGGGGCGGCCGGTGCCGCAGGAGGCCCTGGACATCCGCTGGATGATCGAGGAGCTGCGGGTGAGCTACTTCGCCCACGCCCTGGGCACGGCGTACCCCGTATCGGACAAGCGCATCGTCAAGGCGATCGACGCGGCGGCGCCGTGAACGGCCGTGACGCGGCCGTCGCCTTGAGTGAGTTCGACCGGACCGTCTGACCTGCTGTACAGTCTCTTTCGCAGCCGAGGAAGTACGGAGCTGCGAAACCTGGTCCTGTGGAGCAGTTTGGAGTGCTCGCCACCCTGTCAAGGTGGAGGCCGCGGGTTCAAATCCCGTCAGGACCGCAGTAAGGAAGGCCCCCGCACCGTCTGGTGCGGGGGCCTTCGGCATGCGGGACCTCGTGCCGGCCAGGCTGCCGCGCCCGCGGCGGAGCCGCAATCGACACGGCAAATCCCGTCAGGACCGCAGCAACGAAGGCCCCCGCATCATCGGGTGCGGGCCTTCGGCAGGCCGGCCCTGGCGCCCGCCAGGCGGCCGAACAGATGTGGAAGGCCCCGAACCGCTTGGTGCGGGGCCTTCTGGCGTATTGACGGGGCCACTTGCCGCCGGTACCCAGTCAAGACAGGGGTAGGGGGCCCCCGACCGCGGAGGTGGCGCATGGCGGCATCCACAGCGAGGCACGAGACCAGGGCGCTGCTGCGCGCCCATCTGGCGGCCGTCTCCGGCTATCGGCATCTCACCCAGCACTGTCCGGTCTGCCATCGGCTGCTGCGCCTCGCCATGAACACCGTGGACACCGTGGATGCCATGGACGCCGTGGACCCGATGGACTCCCTGGAACCCACCGAGCGGGAGGAGCGGGACGAGCGCGAGGAGACGACCGCCGAGGACGCCCCCTCGACCCGGCCCCCGGGCATGTGACGGGAGTCACTCAACGAGTTTTCAGAACGGCGGAACTTACACACCCCCTACAACCACCCAATTTAATATGTGCAATTGCACCTGCCTGGGAGGGGTTTTCGCCACTCCGCGCAACCCCTTGGCCAACGTATCGCCGCCCCGCACCGCCGGCCGCGCGCGCACAAAAAAGATCGCGCTGGACCCGGCGGAGTCCAGCGCGATCGACGACGAAACCTGTTGGGGCAGGCGCCCGCCGTGTCGAGCTCTGTTCGGGCTTGCGGGGTTGGGGGACCCGGCTATGCCCTGCTATCGGGGTGTCAGGCCTCGCTGCGCTGCTGCGGAATACCCGCAAGCAGTGCGCGGACCTCTGCCTCGCGGTACCGGCGGTGTCCACCGAGCGTACGGATGGACGTGAGCTTGCCAGCCTTGGCCCAGCGAGTGACCGTCTTCGGGTCCACGCGGAACATCGTGGCAACCTCAGCCGGGGTCAGCAGCGGCTCGGCATCAGGGGTGCGAGCGGTCATGAGCGGCCTCCTCGGGAGAACCGAACCTTCTCGGTTCTTTCCTCTAAATTCTGCACCTTGACCCGCGTTGCCCGAAATGGCAGACGCGGGCCGAGTCGGTTATAGGACGAACGGCTTGTCCTCGGCACTACAACTACACCATCTGTCCAGCCACGTCGGCCAAACCGATGGAATTGCCCTCTCAGGTGTTCATCAGCGGCGGAAGCCGATGGACCATGCCATAACGGACAGTCACGTCACAGTGACGATCAGTCACAGAGCGATCAGGAGTCATCAGACCCCCCATAGAGTGCAATGCTGAGCAATCCACCTTTTATGTAGGCGGAAGGAACCCTCCCCGGACTCCTTGTCCTATTTTGGCACGAGGGTGGGTGATGGACGCAAGGAGCGACTTAGTGCTGTCCGTCACCCTTGAGCCAAAGGCCCGGATCGGGACCTACGTCCCGTCATTGCCCGTTCAGCAGTTCGCCGCCGGGGCGTCAGTTCGCGAACTGACGATCCCGCACCGCCCTCCACCGCTCGCTCAGCCGCCCGTATGCCTCGCCCGCGACGTCGCCGTCGCCGGCCCTGAGCGCCGCGATCCCCTCGGCGAGATCCGCCGCCGAGCGGTCGTCGGCGAGCTCCTCCGGGGAGAGGGCGTGGACGAGCCCGCCGTAGTCGAGCTCGACCAGTGAGCGGGGGTGGAATTCCTCCATCCACTTGCCCACATCTACCAGGCCCTCGGTCAGCGGCCCCTCGTCGATCGTGTCCCGCAGCGTCTTCAGCGCCCGCGCGAGCCTGCGTCTGGCCTGCACCATCGGCGTCCGGTAGCGCAGCGTGGGCGGCACCCCGGCCACGTCCCCCGGCTCGTACTCGCGCTCCTCGTCCGCGAAGAGCGCGAACCAGCGCACCGGCACCTGCCACACCGCCGTCCTGATCCACGGCCTGGCATCGGGGTTGCGCTCGCGCCACGCCTCGTAGTCCGCCGCGGCCTGCCCGCGCACCACCGGCGGCAGCACCGCGTCCAGCACCGGAGACGGCAGCAGGGTGCCCAGCTCCTCCAGCGCCAGCCAGCCGCGCAGCCGGGTGCGCCAAGGGCACACGCAGACCACCCCGTCCACCTCCGTGACGAAGGCGTCCGCGCTCTCGTGGACCGGCACCGGCACGGGAGGGGTCGGCAGCAAGTCCGCCAGCGAACGTCGGAGTTCATCCTGCGCCGTGGGCGTACGGCCTTCGCGGACGTAGCGGGCCCAGTGACCCCGCTCCGACTCGGGAAACGCGGCCAGCGGCTCGTACACCCGCAGGTAGGACGCATAAGGGACGAGCACAGAAGTGACGGCCGGCATGTCGCAAATCCTTCCACGCACGTACTCCGGGAGGGGGTGATCCTGGGCACCGGGTCGGATCTACGCACCCGTAGGACTTACTCTCTTGCCCACCGGGTCCCTCCCCACCCGCAGGAGGGTCCACAAATCGCCGCTTCGTACTTGGGAGTCACCACCGTGACCGATGTGACCGACGGCGTCCTGCACACCCTGTTCCACTCGGACCAGGGGGGCCACGAACAAGTCGTGCTGTGCCAGGACCGCGCCAGTGGCCTGAAGGCCGTCATCGCCATCCACTCGACCGCCCTGGGCCCCGCCCTCGGCGGCACGCGCTTCTACCCCTACGCCTCCGAGGAAGCGGCCGTCGCCGACGCGCTGAACCTCTCGCGCGGGATGTCGTACAAGAACGCCATGGCCGGTCTCGACCACGGCGGCGGCAAGGCCGTGATCATCGGGGATCCGGAACTGATCAAGACCGAGGAGCTGCTGCTGGCCTACGGCCGGTTCGTGGCCTCGCTCGGCGGCCGGTACGTCACGGCCTGTGACGTCGGCACGTACGTCGCCGACATGGACGTCGTCGCGCGCGAGAACCGCTGGACCACGGGACGGTCCCCCGAGAACGGCGGCGCGGGCGACTCCTCCGTCCTCACCGCGTACGGCGTCTTCCAGGGCATGCGCGCCTCCGCGCAGCACGAGTGGGGCGACCCGACGCTGCGCGGCCGCAAGGTCGGTGTCGCCGGCGTCGGCAAGGTCGGCCACTACCTGGTCGAGCACCTGCTGGAGGACGGCGCCGAGGTCGTCATCACGGACGTGCGGGAAGAGTCGGTGCGTCGCATCACCGAGAAGTTCCCGCAGGTCCAGGTCGCCGAGGACACGGACGCGCTGATCCGCACCGAGGGCCTGGACATCTATGCCCCGTGCGCGCTCGGCGGCGCGCTGAACGACGCCACCGTGCCCGTGCTGACCGCGCGGATCGTCTGCGGCGCGGCCAACAACCAGCTCGCGCACCCCGGTGTCGAGAAGGACCTCGCCGACCGCCACATCCTCTACGCACCGGACTACGTCGTGAACGCGGGCGGCGTCATCCAGGTCGCCGACGAGCTCCACGGGTTCGACTTCGACCGGTGCAAGGCGAAGGCGTCGAAGATCTTCGACACCACCCTGGCCATATTCGCACGTGCGAAGGCGGACGGTATTCCGCCGGCCGCCGCGGCCGACCGGATCGCCGAGCAGCGGATGGCCGAGGCGCGCGGCCGCTGAGCCGACGGCCTTGGGCACGGCTGCGACACGGCCATGACACGGTCGGGGAACAGCCGGGGGACGGGTCACCGCCGACCGGGGAGACAAGACTCACGCCGGTCGGCGGGTCGACCGTCCAGAAGAGGTTAAAATCGCAGTTGACCAGCGAGGACAGGGCACCTTGCCGGTTCTGCGAGGTGGCACGTCATGCGGGCGGCGTACCGTATGGCCGCGGAAGCAGGTACCGTTGAAGCTCTACGGACCGGTCTCTCCGAGGAGAGCCCGTTCCGAATCATGAACGCGTGTCAAGACTCTGGGGCCGTCGAGCCCCGTCACCGAGGGGGTCGAGCCATGGGGCGCGGCCGGGCCAAGGCCAAGCAGACGAAGGTCGCCCGCCAGCTGAAGTACAACAGCGGCGGGACTGACCTGTCGCGTCTGGCCAACGAGCTGGGCGCATCGACTTCGAGTCCGATTTCGAGCCAGCCGCCGAACGCTGAGCCGTTCGAGGACGACGAGGAAGACGACCCGTACGCCCGCTACGCGGAGCTGTACAACGATGACGAGGACGACGAGGAGGACGACGAGTCCTCGCCCTCGCAGCGTCGCGGCGCTTGACGCCAGCACACCTTGAAACCCGGTCCGGGGCCTCACCCCGGACCGGGTTTAGTGCTGTTCAGCTCGCGACGGCACTAATGTGAATACGTCCCGACCAGGGCCGCGCCGGTGGTGTGCTCGCCACGCTCCGTGATCTCGCCGGCGACCCAGGCGTCGACGCCACGGTCGGCGAGGGTCGTCAGCGCGACGTCGACCGACTCCTCCGGAACGACGGCGATCATGCCGACGCCCATGTTGAGGGTCTTCTCCAGCTCCAGCCGCTCGACCTGGCCGGCCGAGCCGACGAGGTCGAAGACCGCGCCCGGCGCCCAGGTGGACCGGTCGACGACCGCGTGCAGGCCGTCGGGGACGACGCGGGCCAGGTTCGCCGCGAGCCCGCCGCCGGTGATGTGGCTGAAGGCGTGCACCTCGGTGGTGCGGGTCAGCGCCAGGCAGTCCAGCGAGTAGATCTTGGTCGGCTCCAGCAGCTCCTCGCCGAGGGTGCGGCCGAACTCCGGAATCTCGCGGTCGAGCGTCCAGCCGGCGCGGTCGAAGACCACGTGGCGGACGAGCGAGTACCCGTTCGAGTGAAGGCCGGAGGACGCCATCGCGATGACCGCGTCCCCCGTACGGATACGATCCGCGCCCAGCAGCCGGTCGGCCTCCACCACGCCCGTACCGGCGCCCGCGACATCGAAGTCGTCCGGACCCAGCAGGCCCGGGTGCTCGGCGGTCTCACCGCCCACGAGGGCCGTTCCGGCCAGCACGCAGCCCTCGGCGATGCCCTTCACGATGGCGGCGACGCGCTCGGGATGGACCTTGCCGACGCAGATGTAGTCGGTCATGAAGAGCGGCTCGGCGCCGCACACGACGATGTCGTCCATGACCATCGCGACGAGGTCATGGCCGATCGTGTCGTAGACGCCCATCTGGCGGGCCAGATCGACCTTCGTGCCGACGCCGTCGGTGGCGGAGGCGAGCAGCGGACGCTCGTAGCGCTTGAGGGCGGAGGCGTCGAAGAGGCCGGCGAAGCCGCCGATGCCGCCGAGGACCTCGGGGCGCTGCGCCTTCTTCACCCACTCCTTCATGAGCTCGACTGCGCGGTCGCCCGCTTCGATGTCGACGCCCGCGGCCGCGTAGGAAGCACCTGTCTCAGACATTGCCTGGGATCTTTCGTGTGGAGATACGGGGCTTGATCACGGACGACGGAGCGCGTCGGCGGCGTCCGCGCCGCCCGCAAGCTCGGTCTCCAGCAGCTGCTTGCCCAGCAGCTCGGGGTCGGGCAGCTCCATCGGGTACTCGCCGTCGAAGCAGGCACGGCACAGGTTCGGCTTGGCGATGGTGGTCGCCTCGATCATGCCGTCGATGGAGATGTACGACAGGGAGTCGGCGCCGAGCGAGGTGCCGATCTCCTCGATGGTCATGCCGTTGGCGATGAGCTCGGCCCGGGTGGCGAAGTCGATGCCGAAGAAGCACGGCCACTTGACGGGCGGGGACGAGATCCGGATGTGGACCTCGGCCGCGCCGGCCTCACGGAGCATCCTGACCAGCGCGCGCTGGGTGTTGCCGCGGACGATCGAGTCGTCGACGACCACCAGGCGCTTGCCCTTGATGACTTCCTTGAGCGGGTTCAGCTTGAGGCGGATGCCGAGCTGGCGGATGGTCTGCGAGGGCTGGATGAAGGTCCGGCCGACGTACGCGTTCTTGACCAGTCCCGCGCCGTAGGGGATCCCGGAAGCCTCCGCGTAGCCGATCGCCGCGGGGGTGCCGGACTCCGGAGTCGCTATGACCAGGTCGGCCTCGACGGGCGCTTCCTTCGCCAGGCGGCGGCCCATCTCCACACGGGAGAGGTAGACGTTCCGGCCGGCGATGTCGGTGTCGGGACGCGCGAGGTACACGTACTCGAAGACACAGCCCTTGGGCTTCGCTTCTGCGAATCGAGAGGTGCGCAGACCGTTCTCGTCGATGGCGATGAGCTCGCCCGGCTCGATCTCGCGGACGAAGCTCGCACCGCAGATGTCGAGGGCGGCGGTCTCGGACGCGACCACCCAGCCGCGCTCCAGCCGGCCGAGGACCAGCGGGCGGATGCCCTGCGGGTCACGGGCGGCGTAGAGCGTGTGCTCGTCCATGAAGACGAGCGAGAAGGCGCCCCTGACCTCGGGCAGGACCTTGGTGGCCGCCTCCTCGATGGTCAGCGGCTTGCCGTCGGCGTCGGTCTGCCCGGCGAGCAGGGCGGTGACGAGATCGGTGTCGTTGGTGGCGGCGACCTGGGTGGCCCGGCCGTCCTTACGAGGCAGGTCGGCGACCATCTCGGCGAGCTGCGCCGTGTTGACCAGGTTGCCGTTGTGGCCGAGCGCGATCGAGCCGTGGGCCGTGGCCCGGAAGGTCGGCTGAGCGTTCTCCCACACGGAGGCACCCGTGGTCGAGTAGCGGGCGTGACCGACCGCGATATGACCCTGGAGGGAGCCGAGGGAAGTCTCGTCGAAGACCTGGGACACAAGGCCCATGTCCTTGAAGACGAGGATCTGGGAGCCGTTGCTGACCGCGATACCCGCGGATTCCTGGCCCCGGTGTTGGAGGGCGTAGAGCCCGAAGTACGTGAGCTTGGCGACCTCTTCGCCCGGAGCCCAGACACCGAAGACGCCGCAAGCGTCCTGGGGGCCCTTCTCGCCGGGGAGCAGGTCGTGGTTGAGTCGTCCGTCACCACGTGGCACGCCACCGAGTGTAGGCGAGATCGACCACTGGTCCGAATTGGGGACGGGCGGCGGGAGGCGGCCACCACGGTCGGATGTTCGTCCAAAAGCCGCGTAATGAAGCCTTTGGGGGGTCCTACGGGCGAGTAAGAGGGTTCTGGGGGCGTGCCGCACATCACTCTCCGCACGGTCCTTGCGGGCGTGCACACTCCGGGAACAGTCGTTGACAGGTTCACGCGACCTCGACAAGGCCCCCGCCCCATGCGCCCCTCGGTGACCACACGGTCACGCTCGTGCAGCGCCGCCACGTCGACCTCGTCCGTGTCGCGAGCGCCATCTGTCGCTGCGCGTAGGGGTGGCTTCACGGCGGCGCCCGGGCCACGACGTACGCGAGCAGGCGGACCGGGCCGCAGCCGAGCCCGCGCTGCTCGCCGAGCTGCGGGCCTCGTGGGAGCGGACGGACGCGGGACTGCTCCCGTACGCGCGGGACACGTACGCGTAGGCAGGCAGGCGACCCCCGGCCCTTCCGGGCCGTGCCCCGGCTCAGCCCGCCGTCGCCGCCAGTCCCTCGCCGCTCTTTGCAGTGAGGGACAGGCCGCGGTGCTGCTGCTCGTACGTCACCGTGCCCCGCAGGACTTTGGCCACGGCCCGCTCCAGGGTCATCTCCGGGCCCGGGCACATCCTGCGCGTGGTGGCCAGCCGGCCGAAGGTGATCTCGGATCCGGAGATCTTCGCGGTGCCGCTGAAGCTGTTGCAGCCGAGGCTGCCGCGTACGAAGCCGTCCTCGCCGAAGACGAAGTGCGCCTTCTTCTCCGTGCCGGCGGGCAGCGAGGCCGCGGTGTCGCCCGTCACCAGGGACGTGACCGTCCATTCGGTGCCGACGAGCGGGGCGTCGGTCTGCCTGGTCAGGGCGATGGAATCACCGTTCGCCGCCGTCAGCGTGAGGTCCTTGTCCGCCCGCTTCAGCGTGAGCTTGCCGGAGAACGCCTTGGTCATCGCCTTCTCGAAGGCCTCCAGGTCCTTCGGGCAGCCGATGAGGGTCGTATCGGCCGGTTCGACGGTGATCGTGTCACCCTCGACGGCGACGTCGGCGCCGAAGTGGTTGCAGCCGAAGTTGCCTGTGGCCCTGCCCTTGGCGCCGATCTCGATATGGGCACCTTCGGGGGCTGCCGTCTTCTTCCCCTCGACGGTGACGCTCTCGACGGTCCAGTGGATGCCGGTGACGGGCACCTCGGGTCCTACGGAACCGCCCGCGCCGTCCGAGCCCGCACCGGACCCCGAGCCGGACTCCGAGCCACAGGCGGTGAGCGTGAGGACGGCGGTCACGGCGGCCGCGACAGGGACGATCAGCTTGGTTCGCATGTCGGTCTGACGGTACGGCTGAGACACCGGTTCCCTCCTCAGCCCAGCAGCGGGAGCAGCCCGGACAGATCGGCGCGCTCCCCGCTCGCGCTCACCTGCGCCGCGCCGAGCGCCTCGCCCCATTCCGTACGCCCCGTCGCCAGCCGGATCCAGGTCAGGGGGTCGGTCTCGACGACGTTCGGCGGGGTGCCACGCGTGTGCCTGGGCCCCTCGACACACTGCACCACTGCGTACGGGGGGATCCGCACCTCCACCGAGCCGCCGGGTGCCTTCACGGCGAGCGCGTCCGCGAGCAGCCGTACACAGGCGGCGACCGCCTGCCGGTCGTACGGGACGCCGAGACCGGTCGCGTCGTTCAAGTCGTCTGTATGGACGACGAGTTCGACGGTGCGGGTGACCAGGTAGTCGCCGAGCCGCATCGCGCCCGTCCGGGCCTCGACCAGCCGGTCGTCGGAGGTCGCCGCAAGGGTGTCGGCGAGCTCCGCCGCGGTGCGCTCGTACAGCGCGTGCAGGGCGTCGAGGTCCTGGGCCGCGTCGGCGATCGCGCGCGTGTCCTCGTCGATGGCACCGGCCCGCCCTGCCGTCATGGACGGCCAGTCCAGCAAGCCGACTTCCCGCTGCGCCGGCTCCGGCCGTTCGACGCTGCGGACAACGGAGCCGACCGCCAGCGCGAAGTGGGCGGCCAGCTCGCGGACGGTCCAGTCCCCGAGCCGGGTCGGCAGGGCGAGCTGCTCGGGGGTCAACGTCCGCACCGCCTCCCGCACATGCCCGAACTGCGCGAGCACGGCGGCGCGGATCTTGGCGGAGTCGTAGCTGCGGGTGCGTTTCCTGGCCGGTGGCATGGGGGGAGGCTAGCCTCCCCGGGAGCTTCGTCCGGGAGGTGCCTCATCCGCCTGGCAGGTCGTACGGACCCGGCGGAGGATGGGAGAGGGCGGGACACCAGCGATGAACCGGTTACGAAAGGCGTGAAACGATCATGGCTGAGCACCCGGACAGCGCCCTCGTGCGTCGCGGCTACGAAGCGTTCGGCAAAGGCGACTGGGACACCCTCGCGTCCATGATGACGGCGGACGTCGTCCACCACGTCCCCGGTGACAACCCGATCTCCGGGCACCACAAGGGCCGCGACAAGGTGCTGGAGCTGTACGGCAAGGTCGGCGAGCTGACCCATGGCACCTATCGGGCGGACCTCAGAACGGTCGCCGCCGACGGCCGCGGACACGTCATGGCCTTCCACCGGACCTTCGCCGAGCGCGGCGACCGCGGGATCGAGATGAACAACGGACTGTTCTTCACCATCGTCGGCGGCAAGATCACCGATGTCGACGAGTGCGTCCAGGACATCGACGAGTCGGACGCGTTCTGGAACGCGGTCGCCTGAGCCGAGCCGGGCCGGACGTACAGCGGCCCCGCTCCCACCCGGGGAACGGGGCCGCAGGCGTGTTCGCCGGGCGTCAGGCGAGCAGAGCCGGAATCGTTGCCGAGTGCGCGGTACGCAGCTCGTTCAGCGCAATGCCGAACGCGCCCTGCACCTCCACCGCGTCCCCGTCGACGACACCGATCCGCGTCGCCGGCAG
The DNA here is from genome assembly GCF_042730885.1 of Streptomyces sp. NPDC059909. NCBI lineage: Bacteria > Bacillati > Actinomycetota > Actinomycetes > Kitasatosporales > Streptomycetaceae > Streptomyces > Streptomyces sp. NPDC059909. The sequence goes on along the minus strand of NZ_JBHWKX010000037.1, from coordinate 12,223 downwards.
CCCCCGCGCACCGCACATGTCGGTGAAGCGGAGTTCCTCGCTGCGCGGGACGGCGACGACCGCACGGCCCGCCGACTCGCTGAACAGGAAGGTGAAGGCGTCCAGGCCGTCGGGGACGACCAGGCGAGCACCCTTGCCGCCGCGCAGGCACGACTCGGTGACCGCCTGGATCAGGCCGCCGTCCGACAGGTCGTGCGCCGCGTCGATCATGCCGTCGCGGGAGGCGGAGATCAGGATCTCGCCGAGCAGCTTCTCCCGGTCCAGGTCGACCTTCGGCGGCAGACCGCCGAGGTGGTCGTGGATCACCTGTGACCAGGCCGAACCGCCGAACTCCTCGCGCGTGTCGCCCAGCAGGTAGAGCAGCTGGCCCTCCTCGGCGAACGCGATCGGCGTACGGCGCGTGACGTCGTCGATCACGCCGAGCACGGCCACGACCGGGGTCGGGTGGATCGCCGTCTCGCCCGTCTGGTTGTAGAGCGAGACATTGCCGCCGGTCACCGGCGTGCCGAGCGTCTGGCAGCCGTCCGCGAGACCGCGCGTGGCCTCGGCGAACTGCCACATGACGGCCGGGTCCTCGGGCGAGCCGAAGTTCAGGCAGTCCGAGATCGCCAGCGGCTTCGCACCCGACGCGGCGACGTTGCGGTACGCCTCGGCCAGCGCGAGCTGCGCGCCCGTGTACGGGTCGAGCTTCGCGTACCGGCCGTTGCCGTCCGTGGCGACCGCGACACCGAGGTTGGTGTCGGGGTCGATCCTGACCATGCCGGAGTCCTCGGGCTGGGCGAGCACGGTGTTGCCCTGCACGAAGCGGTCGTACTGGTCCGTGACCCACGCCTTGGAGGCCTGGTTCGGGGAGGCGACCAGCTTGAGGACCTGCTCGCGCAGCTCCTCGCTCGTGGCCGGGCGGGGCAGCTTGCCCGCGTCGTCGGCCTGCAGCGCGTCCTGCCACTCGGGGCGCGCGTACGGACGCTCGTACACCGGACCCTCGTGCGCGACGGTCCGCGGCGGTACGTCGACGATCTGCTCGCCGTGCCAGAAGATCTCCAGGCGCTCGCCGTCCGTCACCTCACCGATGACGGTGGCGATGACGTCCCACTTCTCGCAGATCTCCATGAAGCGGTCGGCGTACCGCGGCTCGACGATCGCGCACATGCGCTCCTGCGACTCGCTCATGAGGATCTCCTCGGGCGAGAGGGTCGCATCGCGCAGCGGGACGGTGTCGAGCTCGACCCGCATACCGCCGGAGCCGGCGGACGCCAGCTCGCTCGTGGCGCAGGACAGACCGGCGCCGCCGAGGTCCTGGATGCCCGCGACCAGCTGCTCCTTGAAGATCTCGAGCGTGCACTCGATGAGGAGCTTCTCCTGGAAGGGGTCACCGACCTGGACCGCGGGCCGCTTGGCAGGGCCGGTCGACTCGAAGGTCTCGGAGGCGAGGACCGAGACGCCGCCGATGCCATCGCCGCCGGTGCGGGCGCCGTAGAGGATCACCTTGTTGCCGGCGCCGGACGCCTTCGCCAGGTGGATGTCCTCGTGCTTCATGACGCCCACGCACAGCGCGTTGACCAGCGGGTTTCCCTGGTAGCAGGGGTCGAAGACGACCTCGCCGCCGATGTTCGGCAGGCCCAGGCAGTTGCCGTAGCCGCCGATGCCCGCGACGACGCCCGGCAGGACGCGCTGGGTGTCGGGGTGGTCGGCAGCGCCGAAGCGCAGCGGGTCCATCACGGCGACCGGGCGGGCGCCCATGGCGAGGATGTCGCGGACGATGCCGCCGACGCCGGTGGCCGCGCCCTGGTAGGGCTCGATGTAGCTGGGGTGGTTGTGCGACTCGACCTTGAAGGTGACCGCGTACCCCTGGCCGACGTCCACGACGCCCGCGTTCTCGCCGATGCCGACGAGGAGCGCGTCGTTCTCGGGGGCCTTCTCGCCGAACTGGCGCAGGTGGACCTTGCTGCTCTTGTACGAGCAGTGCTCGGACCACATGACGGAGTACATGGCGAGCTCGGCGCCGGTCGGGCGGCGGCCGAGGATCTCGCGGATGCGCGCGTACTCGTCCTCCTTGAGACCGAGCTCCTTCCAGGGCTGCTCGACCTCGGGCGTCTCGGTTGCGTGCTTGACGGTGTCCAGAGTCATGCGGCGACCAGCTTCTTGATGATCGAGGTGAAGAATCCGAGGCCGTCGGTGCCGCCGGTGCCGATCAGCGGCTCCACGGCGTGCTCGGGGTGCGGCATCAGGCCGACGACGTTGCCGGCGGCGTTGGTGATGCCGGCGATGTCGCGCAGCGAGCCGTTGGGGTTGCCGTCCAGGTAGCGGAAGGCGACCCGGCCCTCGGCCTCGAGCTCGTCGAGGACACGCTCGTCGGCGACGTAGCGGCCGTCCATGTTCTTCAGCGGAACGGAGATCTCCTGGCCCTGCTCGTAGTCGGAGGTCCAGGCCGTCCCCGCGTTCTCCACCCGCAGCTTCTGGTCGCGGCAGATGAAGTGCAGGTGGTTGTTGCGCAGCATCGCGCCTGGCAGCAGATGGGCCTCGGTGAGGATCTGGAAGCCGTTGCAGATGCCGAGGACCGGCAGTCCGGCCTTCGCCTGCTCGATGATCGTCCCCATCACCGGCGAGAAGCGGGAGATGGCGCCCGCCCGCAGATAGTCGCCGTAGGAGAAGCCGCCCGCGAGGACGACCGCGTCGACCTGCTTGAGGTCCTTGTCGCGGTGCCACAGCGAAACGGGCTCGGCGCCCGCGATGCGGACGGCGCGCAGGGCGTCCTGGTCGTCGAGCGTTCCAGGGAAGGTGACGACTCCAATGCGAGCGGTCACGACTCCACCTTTACGACGAAGTCCTCGATCACGGTGTTGGCGAGGAACGTTTCGGCCATCTCGTGGATGCGGGCGAGGGCGGCGTCGTCGACGGGCCCTTCCACCTCGAGTTCGAAGCGCTTTCCCTGACGTACGTCGGCGATCCCCGCGAAGCCCAGGCGGGGCAGTGCGCGCTGCACCGCCTGTCCCTGCGGGTCGAGGATCTCCGGCTTGAGCATGACGTCGACTACGACGCGTGCCACTGGCACTCCCGGTGGTGTGGTGCTGAAGGCGGTTCCCTCAGCGTACCCGCCCGGAAAATCTACGCGCATAGATATCCCGAGAGCCCCAGCGAAACCCCATGTGAAAATCCAGAGAAAAACCGCCCCGGCCCATTGCGGAAGACACGCTGATGCAATTGGCTGGGCTTCACAATGCGACGCCGACCGCTGTACAAAGGAATACAGCGGAAAGCAGCATTGCCCCGCATCAGCCGGAATACCGGTATCGCTGCATGTCAGCACCGAACGGGTCGCAATCCGGTTGCGATCCGACCGGCCCGGCACGGCGAAACCGCAGGAAAGGACCGATATCCGTGGCTCAGCGCGTAGTGGTCACGCTCTTCGACGACATCGACGGCGGAGAAGCGGCGGAAACGGTCACGTTCGGCCTGGACGGGAAGTCGTACGAGATCGACCTGAATCCCGCCAATGCAAAGAAACTGCGCAACGCCCTCGCGCCTTACGTGGCGGCGGGACGCAAGGCGTCCAGGCACGCGGGGAAGGCACGCAAGGAGTACCGGCACACCGCACTCGAGCCCGACCCGGCGGCCGTCCGCGCCTGGGCCCAGTCCAACAAGATGGACGTGCCGGCCCGCGGCCGGATCCCCAAGCGGGTCTACGAGGCGTTCCGCGAAGCGAGCTGAACACGCCCCGGAACACCGGCAGAAGAACCCGCGGGACCTCGCCCTGGTCAACGGAGTTGCACTGCACCCCCGCACGTGGGCTAGAGTCTGGATCACGCCGAGGGGCGAGGCCGGAAGGCCGGACCTCACGGAGCGTGCGGGTGTAGTTCAGTAGCAGAACAGCCCTCTTCCAGAGGGAAGGCGCAGTGTGCAATTCCTGTCACCCGCTCCGCACCGCGTACCAACCACCCCGGTGGATCAGGTACAGTGGTGAGCGCACCGCCCGGTGAGAGCCGAGCGGCAGCAATGCGGACGTGGCTCAGTTGGTAGAGCATCACCTTGCCAAGGTGAGGGTCGCGAGTTCGAATCTCGTCGTCCGCTCAGAGATTGAAGGCCCTGGTCATCACGACCAGGGCCTTCGTCATTCCCCCGCCCATGCACCGCCCCCGCACGGACATTTGTCATCTGCGGCGATAAGGCCGTGAGCGGAATCACTCCTTGCCTTGCGCGCGGCGAGTTCTGCCGGAGTGCCTGGCCGCGCCGAGGTGCTGCACGAGCGGCGCGCACCTGGTGGACGAGGTGCTGGACACCTGGGAGTTGGTGCGGCGACTCCGCCACGGCGGTACGACCGCGCTGCTCATCGCGCACTGCCTGGAGGGGGCCGGATCGCTCGCCGCCCGGCTGCCGATCACGCTGCGGGCAGAGCGGCGGGAGCAGCGGATCGGGATCCGCACGCACGACGTGCGGGGCGCGCTCGGTCAACTGCTGCGCCGGGCCGCGGAGTCCGGCGTACGGCTGGAGGGGCTCGACGCCGTTCGGCCTCGCTCGAAGAGGCCTTCTCGACATCACCGGGACGGCGCGGGCGGAAACGGTGGGTCGATCTCGTCGTCGCCGAGGCGGCCTCCGCCCGGGAGGAGGCGCTCGCGATGGTGCGGACCGGCGCACCGGCCCGATGTGGCGGTGCTGGATCTGCGGATACCGGGAGCCGACGGTGTGAATGAGGCCACATCGCCACACACCGAGCTGCCGGAGTGCCGGAGCACCGGAGCGCCGGACCATGATCGTGAACAGTCATGGCCGCCCGGGACATCTGAAGCGGGCCCTCGTGGCCGGGGTGCGTGGATTCGTCCAGAAGACCGTCAGCGCCCGGCGGCTCGCCGAGATCATCCGCACGGTCCACGCGGGAAACCCCGTTACGTGGACCCCGAATTCCGGCCGCGGACGCGATCTCCGCGGGCGACTCCCCGCTGACCGCGCGCGAGGCCGAGGTGCTGGAGCCGGCCGGGGACGGGGCACTCGTCGCGGAGATCACGCAGCGTGCCTCGCTGTCCCAGGGCACGGTCCGTGACCATGTCGTCGGCGGCCGCGAAGCTCGGCGCCGAGAACCGGCACGTCGTGGTGCGTCTCGCACGCGAGCGAGGTTGGGTATAGTGGTTCCCGCGCTACGGCGCATGCGGACGTGGCTCAGTTGGTAGAGCATCACCTTGCCAAGGTGAGGGTCGCGAGTTCGAATCTCGTCGTCCGCTCAGTGAAAGCCCCCCGGCCGGTCGGCCGGGGGGCTTTGTCGTGCTTACGACCAGCTGGTGCCGGTCAGCCGCTCGTACGCCTCCACGTACTTGGCGCGGGTCGCGTCCACGACCTCCTGCGGCAGCGGGGGCGGCGGCTGCTCGCTCCTGCGGTCCCAGCCGGAGGCCGGGGAGGTCAGCCAGTCGCGTACGTACTGCTTGTCGTACGAGGGCTGGGCGCGGCCGGGCTGCCACTGGTCGGCGGGCCAGAAGCGCGAGGAGTCCGGGGTCAGCACCTCGTCCGCGATGATCAGCTCCTCGCCGTCGAAGCCGAACTCGAACTTGGTGTCCGCGAGGATGATCCCGCGCTCACGGGCGATGTCCCGGCCGCGGCGGTAGACGGCGAGGGTCTTCTGGCGCAGCAGGGCAGCGGTCTCGGCGCCGACCTGGTGGGCGACTTCCTCGTACGGCACGTTCTCGTCGTGGTCGCCGACGGCCGCCTTGGTGGCGGGCGTGAAGATCGGGGCCGGGAGCTCGGAGCCGTCCACGAGGCCCTCGGGGAGGGCGAGGCCGCAGACCGTGCGGGACTTCTCGTACTCGGCGAGACCGGAGCCGGTGAGATAGCCACGGGCGACACACTCGACGGGCACCATGTCCAGGGCCTTGCAGACGAGCGTGCGGCCCGCCCAGGCGTCGGGGGCGCCGGCCGGGAGGTCCGTGGAGAGGACGTGGTTGGGGACGAGGTCCGCGAGGCGCTCGAACCACCAGAGGGACAGCTGGGTGAGAACCCGCCCCTTGTCGGGGATCTCGGTCGGCAGCACCCAGTCGTACGCGGACATGCGGTCGCTCGCGACCATCACGAGGTCACCGGCCTCGGTCTCGTACAGCTCGCGCACCTTGCCCGTGTGGAGGTGGGTCAGACCCGGAACCTGAAGCGGCTCGGGCTTTTCTACAAATCCGGACACGGTTCCTCCGCGTAGATTGATCCAGGAGCGCTTCAATTCTCCCGTACGGGACGCGGACCGGCGCGGACGGGGTCGTCGGCCGTGCCGACGGAGTTGCGATCGTGGCCGGCGGAGTCCTCAGCCGCGCTTGCAGATGCGGTCGAGGAGATTGGCCGTCGCCCGCTGGATGCGCGTGTCCACATGGCCGGGGCGGTCGAGGGCCGGGGACCAGGCGAAGGTGCCGGAGGCGAAGACGAGGGCGCCGGAAGGGGCGCGGTAGAGGGACGTCTCCTGGTGGCGGGTGACGCCGTCACTGTCCTGGTAGGGCGAGTGGGCGAGGAGGATGCGGCCCTCGTGCTCGGGGAGCGGGGTGCGCGGGAAGTAGCGGTCGGCCTCACCGGCGACCAGGCCCGGGATCTCGTCGCCGTCGTCCGCACCGGTCGCCTCCCAGAGCCAGTGCTCCGCGTTGCGCACCACCAGCGGGTGGGGCTCGGGGACCCGGCCCACGTACTGGATGCCGAGCAGCTGCTGCTCCGGTCGGTCGATCTCGCGCCAGAGCGCGGGGCGGCCGGGGCCGCGGCGTTTGCGGCAGGTGAGGAGACGGTCGGGGACGCCGGACGGGGACGGGCCGAGCTCGACCTGCCAGTACATGGTGTTGGCGGAGAGGAAGACGAGGGACGTGCCGTGCTCGCGGGCGAGCTCGGCGGTCCGGCGCATGGGCGCCGACCAGTACTCGTCGTGGCCCGGGAAGACCAGGCCCCGGTAGCGGGTGGGGTCGACCCGGCCGGCGTGCAGATCGCGGGTGTCGGCGTAGGCGACGTCGTAGCCGTACCGCTCGGCCCAGCGGATGAAGTCGTACGCGTGCCCGACGTGGAGGGGCAGGCCCGCACCCGCGTACGGACGGTCGAAGGAGACCGTGATCGCGGCGTCCTCCTCACCGAGGAGCCGGCCGTGCTCGTCCCAGGCGTGGTAGAGGCTGGCGCCGGTGCGGCCGTCCTCCGGATAGAGGTTGTACGCCTGCCAGGTGATGTCGGGGAGGAGCAGGAGCAGATCGGCGGGGTGACTGTCGCGGACGGTGAAGGGGATGTGCGAGCGGTACCCGTCGGCGGTGGTCAGGACGGCGACGTACGCCCCGATCGACCAGTAGGAGGGGATCTGCAGCCGCCAGGAGAGCCACCAGTGGTGGCAGGAGACCGTGCGCTCGGCGGTGAGCGGGGGCGGCTGGACGATGCCGGAGAGGCGGGGGCTGGTCGTGATCTTGGCGGCGCCGTCGCCGCCGTAGTGACCGATCCGGTAGACGTCGACGGAGAACTGCTGGGGCGGGTCGACCGTCACATGGAAGTCGATGGCCTCGCCGGGGGCGACGGCGCCGCTGGAGGCGAAGCCCTTGATCTGGCGCCGTACGTCGTCGGCGGTGCGGGGGCCCCGGGCGCTCTTGCCACGGTCGGGGTCCGCGTACCAGGGAACGACCTGGCCGGTGTCGTCGAAGTAGTGCTCGCTGCCGCGGAGCCAGGGCAGCGGGCCCTGGCCGAAGGGGTCACTGACGGCATGGGCGAGGGCGCCCGATTCCCACCGTCGGATCTGCTCCGCCCCCATGGCGCCCCTCCTTCGATTCCCCCGCGATCGCTGGTGATTGGTGATCAAGGCCGTTTGATGTAGCCGGTGAAAGCCGATGATGAAAGCGCCTGCTGTCAGCGCCTGTCCCCAGCACATCACATAACGCGCGCACTCCGTCACCGTTCGTCGCGAATTGACGTGAACGGAACGTGCTATTCCGCTCAGGTTCGGTCGTCAGACCAGGCGGACGGGCTTCTCGGAGCGGATTCCCACGGCCGTGAACCAGTCGCGCAGGGGCCCGGGATCGCCGTCCTCGACCAGGCTCAGCACGCGGCCGCCCAGATCCGCGCTGCGCTCGCCGCGGATGAGGAGGGCCGGGCCGTCGAGCCAGTCGAGTCCGGGCACAGCGCCCGCGGTGTCGACGGCCGCGCAGCAGACCATGGCGGTGACATGGTCGGCGAGCAGCTCGCGGCCGGTGCGGGGCGGCAGGAGCGGGAGGAGAGGGAGCGGGTCCGTGCCCCACATGGCCGCGGCGCCGCTCGCGGGATCGGCGGCCGGGGTGCCGCACCCCTTGAGGCCCGCGGCGCGCTCGCGCGCGGCCTCTTCGCGTGCCACCTCGGCACTGATCCCGGCGGCGAGCGCGGCGCAGGGGACGGCGGACGTGGGGAAACCGTCGGCGTCGTCGTCGATCTCCGCGTCATCGCCGATTCCGGCGTTTTCGACTGCGTCGGCGGATCCACCCGCGCCGGCGGATGCACCCGTGTCGGCGGATGCACCCGTGTCGGCGGCTGCGGCGGCCTCGGCCGCGAAGGCTTCGTGCGCCCCGGTGACGTGGCAGGCACCGAGGCCCCCGGGAGTGTCATCGGTGGCGCAGGCGGTGTCCGCCTCGTCAGTGCAGCCGGGACCCGCGCCGGAGAGGTAGTTCACGACCCGGGCGAGGGTCGGCCCGGCGGGCGCCGCGACGGGGCGGACTCCCATCGCGTCCAGGACACGGTGCAGTCGGGCCGCCTCGGTGCGCCACTTACGGTCCACGACCTCTTCCGGATACGCCTGCCAGTCCACTGGGGACCAGTCGGCGCCACCCTCGGCCGGGCCACCGTGGAAGAGGCGTGCGGCCAGCAGCGATGCGGCCTCGTCGACCGCGCCGGGCTCCTCCAGGAGATCGCAGGCGGGTCGCTCGCCGAGCCGGGACGCGAAGCCCTCCGCCAGCCGGTCGCGGCGGGAGAGCTCGGTCAGTGCGGAGACCACGCCGGCGTCGAGGCGGGACGGCCAGCGCCCCATCCGCCAGGCGGGGAGCGCGACCCGGGTCAGCAGGCGGTCCCAGCCGGCGTAGGCGAGCCCGACCTGCTCCTGGGCGACGATCCGCAGACCGTAGTCCACAGCCTGTGCACGCTCGGACGCGGCGGCGGCGACGCCCCGCTCCATCTCCGCGGCATGGCCGCGGCAGCTGCGCAGCAGGAGCTTGGCGATCGCACCGGCCAGGCCGAGCGCCGGGCCGCGTATCGAACCGAGCCCGGGCCCGGCGGCAGTTCCCACCGCGGCGTCCAGCCCGCGCACGAAACGGCGGGCGGCGGCTATGTCCGGGTGCGCGGACGGGCCCGTACCGGCGACGACCGGGGCGAGCACGGCTCTCAGCTCGGCCACCCGCATCCACCACAGGAAGGGCGAACCGATGACCAGCACGGGTGCGTCGGCGGAGCGGCGGACGCCGCCCGGTATCGCGCCGGAGTGGCGCGCGCCGGGGTGCGTGGGGGCCTGCTTCACATGGGTCGCCGGGTGCGAACGGTCCTCGAGCCAGCTGTCGCAGTCCGGCGTGAGGGCTATCGCGGAGGGCATGGGGACGTCCAGCCGGCCCGCGAGGTCCTCCACCAGCCGGTACAGATCCGGGGCCGCCTCTTCCGCCAGCTCCACGGTCGGACTGACGGCCGGCCTGGCCCGGGCTATCACCGCGGCAACGGCCGCAGCGACGAGCAGCACCACGACCGCGACGACCGTCACGACCCAGCGGGCCGTGCCCCAGCTTCCGCCGCCGATACGTCCCGTGGCCTCGCCGGCGAGCAGAACGACGGCGACGGCCGCGGGCAGCAGAGCCACGGCCAGCGCCCTGCTGCGGATGCGCAGCACGGCGAGGGCCCGGGAGCGCGCGGCCAGCGCACCCGCCTCCTCACCGATACCGGTTCCGGACACGGCCGGACTCACCCCCTCTGCCCTGCGGCGGTGTAGCTCACTCCCCCACTGTGGCACCCGCCCCTGACATCGCAATGCCGGTGGGCCAAGTGCCGGAACGCCTGCGCCGCACCCTAGTTGGGGCTTCGGCGGCCGTCATCCGGATGGGGCAGCCGTCACTCGATGGAATGGCTTTGGGCAAAGGTGATGACGGTCGTCCGGGTCGTGGGTTCAGGCCTGGATCAGGCCGTCGTTCAGGGCCCGGTTCAGGCCGTGGTTCAGGCCGTGGTTCAGGCCGTGGTTCAGGCCGTGGGCTCGGCTCCCGCGGCCTTGCGTGCGATGTCCGTACGGTGCTGCGAGCCGTCGAGCCGGATACGGCCGACTGCCGCGTAGGCACACTCGCGAGCCTGCGTCAGGTTCTTTCCGGTCGCGGTCACCGAGAGCACACGGCCGCCGGCGCTCACGATCGCGTCGCCTTCCTGCCTGGTCCCTGCGTGGAGGACGTACGCGTGCGGCGCGTCCTCCTCCGCGACCGTGTCGAGTCCCTCGATCGGGTCGCCGGTGCGCGGCGTACCGGGGTAGTTGTGCGAGGCGATGACGACGGTGACGGCGGCGTCGTCGCGCCAGTTCAGCGGGGGCTCGACGTCGAGCGTGCCGCGCGCCGCGTGGAGCAGGACGCTCGCGAGCGGGGTCTTGAGGCGGGCCAGGACCACCTGGGTCTCGGGGTCACCGAAACGGGCGTTGAACTCGATGACCCGTACGCCACGGCTCGTGATCGCCAGACCTGCGTAGAGGAGCCCGGCGAACGGGGTGCCGCGGCGGCGCAGCTCGTCCACGGTGGGCTGGAGCACGGTCGCCATGACCTCGTCGACGAGCTTGGGGTCGGCCCACGGGAGCGGCGAGTACGCGCCCATGCCGCCGGTGTTCGGCCCCTCGTCGTCATCCAGAGCGCGCTTGAAGTCCTGGGCGGGCTGGAGGGGGAGCACGGTCTCGCCGTCGGTGATGGCGAAGAGGGAGACCTCGGGGCCGTCGAGGTACTCCTCGATGACGACGCGGTCGCAGGCGAGCGCGTGCTCGCGGGCCTTCTCCAGGTCGGCGGTCACGACGACGCCCTTGCCGGCGGCGAGTCCGTCGTCCTTGACGACGTACGGGGGCCCGAAGGCGTCGAGGGCCTCGTCGATCTCCTCGGGGGTGGTGCACACGTACGAGCGGGCGGTGGGCACGTTCGCCGAGGCCATCACCTCCTTGGCGAAGGCCTTGGAGCCCTCCAGCTGCGCGGCCTCGCGGGACGGGCCGAAGCAGGCGATGCCCGCGGCCCGTACGGCGTCGGCGACACCGGCGACGAGGGGAGCCTCGGGGCCGACGACGACCAGGTCCGCTTCGAGCTCGGTGGCGAGCGCGGCCACGGCGGCGCCGTCGAGGGCGTCCACCGGGTGCAGCTCGGCCACCTCGGCGATTCCGGCGTTGCCGGGAGCGCAGTGCAGAGCGGTGACGTCGGGGTCGAGGGAGAGAGAGCGGCACAGGGCGTGTTCGCGGGCGCCGCCGCCGATGACGAGGACCTTCACGGCAGCCAGGGTAGCCCGCGCGGCGACGGCGACCTTGTGCGGGCCGCCGAAGCCGCCGCACCTACTCGTTCGTGTATTCCTCCACGACCGTGGCGCCGAGCTCCCGGACGATCAGGTCGTGGCCGGAGAGTGCGGAGTCCACAAGGTCCGGATCGTCCTCTTCCGGGATGTCGTCCTCGGGCGCGACGGGCTGCGGCTGAGGCTGTGCGTACCCCTGCGACGACTGCGGGACCGCGGCAGCGGGCACGGCCGATGCCGAGGCCGATGCAGCCGCGGCCTGAGGTGGCCGCGGTGCGCTTGCGGCGTGCGGGGGCTGGGAGGTGGGCGACTGCGGGGCGGGCGCGGACTGCGGCTGCGCCTGGGGCGCCGGGGCCGGGGCGGGGCGCGCCGCGGGGGCGGGGCCCTGCCGGCCGCCGTAGCTGCCGCCACCGCCGGGACCGGCCGGGGGCTGACCGGCACCACCCGACGGGTCGATGATCGCCTCGATCTTCCACTGGACGTTGAACTGCTCGGCGAGCGCCTGCTTGAGCACGTCCTCGCTGCCGCTGCTCGCGAAGTTGTCGCGGGCGCCGGCATTGATGAAGCCGAGTTGGAGGGTCGTGCCGTCGAAGCCGGCCACCTGCGCGTTCTGACTGAGCAGGATCCAGGTGAAACGGCGGCGGTTCTTGACCGCCTCCAGGATGTCGGGCCACATGTTCCGCACCTGGGCCGCGCCCTGGGCGGCTGCCGGCGCGGGGGCCTGGGCCGCTGGCTGCGCCGCGGGCGCCGCGGGTGCGGAGGGCGCGGGTGCGGGCGTCGC
>NZ_JBHWKX010000036.1:0-80360 GCF_042730885.1 Streptomyces sp. NPDC059909 | reverse complement strand
CCGCCACCGACAACGACTGACGAACCACCGAGGCCGCACAATGGCTCACGATTGAACCGTTCGAACTGGTCCCAAATTCAGCCGTTGCCGACATGAGTGCCGATGGTAGATCGGGGCCAGGGCGGTCATGGGCCATGTGTGGGCCAGCGACAGCTGTTGATCCAGCAGGCCGCGCTTCCGTGCAGGTCAGGGGTCGCTAGGGCGTGAGGGGCGGCGCTCTTGAAAGCAGTTCCCGTCGTGTTTCGGTGCCTGCCCCTGGACTCCAGGGGCAGGCACCGAAACAGGTGTGTCACTTGAGCTTCGCCTCATGGAGACGGCGCGCAGTAACGGCGAGGAGGCGTCGAAGCTTCTCCCTGTTCTCGCCGTAGGTCTTGAGGGCATGGCAATTCGGGCATAGAGCGATCATGTTCCAGGGGACGTCAGGTCCGCCTTTGGCCAGGTCCTTGATGTGGTCGACCTGCAGGATGGGCAGGCCTGCTGTGGTTCGCTCGGTGGGGTGGCCAGCGCACTCAGGGCTTTCGCACCTGTTCTGACAGCGCTTAATGACTGCCGCTCTCGCGCTGGGGTCGCGGACGTACTTGTCGGCCAGCGTGGGCTTCTTCATCTGGCCCCGACGCTCGGCGTTCGCTTCTGCCGTCTGCGCCAAGCGCCTGTACGCGTCCTCGTCGCTCTCTCCGGTACCGGGCGCTTCGGGATCGACGTCGCTGGGGCGGTAGTCGCCCGTTTCGTCGTGCAGCTCGCCCGTATCAATCTCCAGTGCCTCAAGAACCTCAAGAGGCCAGGTTCCACGCTCCGGGGAGGGGACGGTCGCCAGAACCCAGAGGAACTCGCGGCGAGGCTGCTTGTCAGCTCCGGTGCCCCAACGCAGACGACGTTGCACGATCACAGCCCAGGTTTCGAAGGTCCACTGTCCCTGGAACGGCTTGTGCCAGTAGCGCAGTGGGCGGCCAGCGGTCTGATGCTCGGCCATGAGCTCGTTGCCATCAGTGAGCTTCTGGTCACCCGAGAGACCGTCGTCGACGTAGGCGATCCAGGTTGTATCCGGAATGCGTCCGTCGGCGTAGGGTCCCTTGTCGTCCGAGAAGACGCTCAGGATGCCGTCGGCGAGACAGCCGATCCCTGCCATCTTCTGTCCGCCATAGGTGCGCCAGATGGCCTCGCGGTCTTTGAACGTTTCCCCGAGCAGAGGCCGCAGAGCGTCTGACCACCTGCCGGCGAGCAGCTCGTGGAGGCCGAAGTCTTCCAACAAGCCTGTGGGAAGGGGATGGAAGTAGCGGAGGATCAGTCCTGCCGCCGCGGAGGCTGCGGCATCAGGGTGCGAGCGGAGCAGGTTGTAATCATCCTCGCGCAGGCCGCCAGAGGGGTTGACCTCGTTCAGAGATTCCAGAGTGGGGCGCCGCCCTTGACTGGTCAGGGTGAGTTCCTGCCCCTGCTCAACGGTCCAGAGCTCATCGCGGGTGAGGGCCCAGAACGGGTAACGGGTTCCGTCCGCACCGTCTTCGACCTGGCCGTACTTCACCATGAGCGGAGCAACTGCATCACGGGTGGCTGACCAGGGCTGCAGGCGGGGGGCTCCGGCCACGGCCTGCCCGATTGCCCAGAGGAGAAGAACGGGGCGGTGCAGGGCAGGGCCCGTCGCACGACGGGCCGGCCGGACATCTCCCACTCGCCGGTGAAAGGTCTTGGGGGGCTCCACGACGGAGAAGCCCTCCCTCCTCAACCAAGCCACTGCGTGCTTGAGACCACCACTGAACCCGGGGGAAGAGGGCTTGAGCGCTACGCCGAAGTCGTACTTGTGGGCGACGCCAGCTATCGCTTTCGAGTCGTACAACTTCCCCCCGTGCTCAAGGAGATAGCTAACCGCGGCGTGGTAGCCGTAGGTGTCCCGGAACGCCTCCGGGCCGAGCCGGTCATGCTCTGCAATCGCCAGCAGGATGCCTGCACGAGTGATCTCAGACGGTGCCATGGCCGACACCGTAGAGCAGGCCACTGACAGCGAGCCCTGGATGCCTCGTCCAGGGCACTGGCCACGGCTCATCCCGCCCGTTGCGCAGGTCTCAATTCTGGTCTCACTCGCCACTGAATCCATGGGCGTCCGAGGCTGTGTTGATGAGTCTGCAGACGCAGATCTCCAGCGAAGACGGGCTGTTGACGGACCGGCCCGGACGGTCTTGGAACTGGATCGGACAACTCGTAATGCGTAGGTCTCGGGTTCGAATCCCGAAGGCGGCTCCGCCGAAGCCCGGTTCAGACCTCGTCTGAGCCGGGCTTCTTCGTTCTTCGGGCGTGAGGGGCGTGTCACGCCGTCCGCGGCTTCCGCTGTGCGGGGGGTGACCGAGGGGCCCTGTCCCCCCTTTGTTTACTGGCGGTACTTTCGTGAGCGGGACCGGATGCGGGACCTGAAGGGCGTGGAGTGCCGGGGCGCGGCCGTCTCCGGCCCCGGCGGGCATGCCGTACCGGCCCAGGGCGGGGCGGGCTCCGGCTCTGGTTCCGGGTCCGGAAGCGGTCGGCCGCCCTCGGCGCTCAGACGAACGCGAGCTTGGCGCCGAGTGCCGCGAACGCCGCCGCGAACACCCGCCGCATCCAGGTCAGTACCGGCGGGTGCGAGATCACCCGGTGCCTGACGGCGGCGGCGAACTTCCCGTACGCGGCGAAGACGACGAGCGTGAGCAGCATGAAGACCGCGCTCAGCTCGATCATGCGGGGGAGCGCCTCCGGTTCGCCCGGGGCGACGAACTGGGGGAGGAACGCGAAGAAGAAGAGGGTCAGCTTCGGGTTGAGGATGTTGATCAGAACGGCGGAGAGGATCACCCTGGCCGCCGAGCGTGGAGCGGCGTCCTCGGGGGCGGCGAGCGCGCCCTTGTCGCGCAGGGTGCTCCACGCCATGTAGAGGAGATAGGCCACGCCCAGGTACTTGAGGATCTGGAAAGCCGTCGCGCTGGTGTGGAGCAGCGCCGCGAGGCCGGTGATCGCGGCGACCATGTGCGGAACGATGCCGAGGGTGCACCCGATCGCGGCCACATAGCCGGCGCGGGCGCCGCGCGAGAGGCCGGCGGCGATCGTGTAGAGGGCGCCCGTGCCGGGGGTGGCCACGACGACGAGCGAGGTCAGCAGGAACTCGAGGCTCAGATCCATGTCCTGACCCTGCGTCCGGCAATGGTCCGCCCACCAGGTCCAAACCGGGCCGGGCCAACAGGTCCATAAAGCCCTTCCGCCTCCTCCCGGTCGGGCCCCGGTGGATCCGTCTGAAACATTCGTCCCTGCCCGGCGCGTCAGTGGGGTGTAGGCCGGCGGCGACAACCGGCAGGGGCAGGGACGGGGCAGGGGCAGGGAGTGCGGATGGGGACGAGGGTGGGGACGAGAAGTTCCAGGGCGGACGCGTTCCTGGAATTCGCGGCCGGGCGCACGGGGCACCTGTACCGCTCCGCGTGCCTGCTCACCAGCGGAGACACCCACCTTGCCGAGGATCTGGTGCAGGACACGCTCGGCCGGATGTACGCCCTGTGGGGCCGGATGTCCCGGATCGACAACCCCGCGGCGTACGCCCAGACCGTGCTCGTACGCACCTTCCTGACCCAGCGGCGGCGGCGCTCCGCGACGGAGCGGCCCCTCGGGGAGCTGCCCGACACGGCCGCCGCCGCGGGCGACGACGACCCGGCGCTGCGGGTGGCGCTGCTCGGCGCGCTGTCCCGGCTGGCGCCCAAGGACCGGGCGGTCGTGGTGCTGCGGTACTGGGAGGACCGCAGCATCGAGGAGACCGCCGACGCGTTGCAGGTGAGCTCGGCGGCCGTACGCACCCGGTCCGTGCGGGCGCTGGCGAAGCTGCGTGAGCAACTCGGCGGCAGCATCGCCGAGTTCTCCGCCCGCTGACCCGTACCCCTACGTCTCCCCCTGCTCGTACGCGGACCCGTACGAACCCTTTCGACGACTTCCATGACCAGGAATGGGTGAATGGCATGCCTTTCGAGGACGAACTCGGCGACGCGCTGCGTCGCACCGGCGCCGGCTTCAGGGCCGACGATCAGCAGGGCCTGCTGGCCGGCGGCGTACAGCGCGGCCGCCGCAGGGTGGCGCGCAGGCGCACCGTAGCGGTGACCGGCAGTGTGCTGGCGCTGGCGGTGGTCGGCGTCGGCGGTGCGTACGGCGGAGGGCTGCTCGGGAACGAGTCCGGTGGGCAGCAGGACTCGGTGGCGGCGGCGCCCAAGCCGGTCGGCGAGGGCAAGGACAAGGCCAAGGTCACCGCCAAGGACATGATCAAGACTCTGACGGGGCTGCTCCCCAAGGGCACCCTGACCGTCGAGACGGCACGCGGCACCGAGGACAAGATGCCGATGGTGTCCGGGGTCTTCGACGACGGCAAGGGGAAGGCCGCGATCGGGATCAGCTTCTTCCGGACGTCCCCCGGCGACCAGGGCTTCAGCGAGTGCCCGGACAAGAACCTCGTGCCGAACGACGGGTGCACTGCCGAGACGCTGGCCGACGGCTCCCGGCTGGTGATCCTCCAGGGGTACGAGTACCCGGACAAGCGGGAGGAGACCAAGAGCTGGCGGGCCACCCTGCTCACCAAGGACGGCATCCTCGTCGACGCGAGCGAGTACAACGCCCCCGCCCCGAAGGGCGCCGGGATCTCACGCACCGATCCGCCGCTCACCCCCGCCCAGTTGAAGACGCTGGTGACGGCCGAGCAGTGGAAGCCCGTGGTGGCCGGGGTGCCCGCCCCGGACAAGACCAAGGCGGACGGGGCCAAGGCCGGGGCCAAGGCCGGGGCCCCGACGCCGGCGGGGCCCGAGCCCTCGACGATCGACGGCAAGGCCGTTCACGCCACGCTGGTCTCGCTCCTGCCCAAGGGGCTGAGGGTCACCGACAAGGGCGCCGAGGGGGACGAGCACGCGTATGTCGTCGTGGACGACGGCAGGGGCGAGAGCCTGGTGGGGATCAATGTGCAGCCGAACATGAAGGACGTCGAGGCAGAGCTGTTCCCGGCAGGCACGTACACCACGCTTCCCGACGGTACGAAGGTCAGGGCCATCCAGCAGCCCGGTGAGAAGGGCGGCAAGGGGGTCGTCTGGTGGTCCGTCGACACCATCCGGCCCGACGGACGGCGGGTCGTGATCTCGGCCTTCAACGCCCCAGCCCAGCATCTGGCCGCCACCCGCGACGAGCCCGCGCCGACCATGGAGCAGCTGAAGTCCATCGCCACGAGCGAGAAGTGGCGCACGCTCAAGTAGCGCACCCTGAGGAGGTGTACGCGCCGGCCGTCGTCACTTGGCGTCGGAGTACCGCTCCACCACCGCCGTCGTGAACGGAAAACGCACCGGCGTCTCCCCGAACGCAATCCGCCCGGCCAGATCACCGGCCGCGCGGATCGCTTCGGCGACCGCCGCCGCCTCCTCCGCGGGACAGTGCACGATCACCTCGTCGTGCTGGAAGAAGACCAGCTCCGCCCGCATCCCGGCCGTCTCCCTGCGCAGCGCCGCGAGCATGAGCAGCGCCCAGTCCGCGGCGCTGCCCTGCACCACGAAATTACGGGTGAAACGGCCGCGGGCCCGGGCGTTCGTCGACGCGTACCCGGGGACGAACTCGCCCTGTACGGAATCCTCGTCCGCACCGCCCTCCTGGGGGATGCCCGCTTCGTCGTCCTCGCCCGCGCCGGCCGCCGGGGGACTCGTGCGGCCCAGCCAGGTGCGGACGAGGCGGCCCTCCTCGCCCGCGCGGGCCGCGTCGTCCACGTACGCAACGGCGAGTGGGAAGCGGCGGCGCAGCGCCGCGAGGTTCTTCAGGCCGTCGCCGCTGGTCTGGCCGTAGATCGCGCCGAGCAGCGCGAGCTTGGCGTGGGCGCGGTCGCCCGAGAACGCCCGGTCGGACAGCCGGGTGTACAGATCGTCCGGGTGGCCCGCGACCTCCATCAGGCCCGGATCGCGGGAGATCGCGGCGAGGACGCGCGGCTCCATCTGGTCGGCGTCCGCGACGACGAGCCGCCAGCCGTCGTCGGCGACGACCGCCTGCCGGATCACCTTGGGGATCTGGAGCGCGCCGCCTCCGTTGGTGGTCCACCGTCCGGAGACCGTGCCGCCGGGCAGGTACTCGGGCCGGAAGCGGCCGTCGCGGACCCAGTCCTGGAGCCAGCCCCAGCCGTGGGCCGTCCAGATCCGGTACAACTTCTTGTAACGGATCAGCGGCTCCACCGCCGGGTGGTCGATCTCCTCCAGCTCCCAGCGACGGGTCGACCTCACCCTGAACCCGGCCTGCGCGAACGCCTTCACCACGTCCGCGGGCAGGTCGGGCCGCACCCGGCGCCCGAACGCCGCCGACACCTCGTCCGCCAGCTCGGCCAGGCGGCGCGGCTCGCCCCCGCCCGCATACCGCTCGCCCAGCAGCTCGTGCAGCACCTCCCGGTGCACGTCCGCCCGCCAGGGCAGCCCCGCCCGGTTCATCTCCGCGGCCACCAGCATGCCCGCCGACTCGGCGGCGGTCAGCAGCCGCATCCGGCCGGGATGCTCGGCGGCCTCATGTCTTCGCTGCTGCTCGGCGTAGACCTCCAGGAGGCCCTCGAAGGGGATGGTCACCGGCTGCGGCTCGAAGAGCGAGGACTGCGAGCCCGGTTCGGCGGCGCGCTGGGGCGGATCGGGCGGTACGGGGGCGCGCCGCAGCCGCGCCCAGGCGGCCGCCGCGGACCGTGGCTCGCCGAGCCGCCCCTCGTGCCCGAGGAGCAGCAGCTCGGCGTCCTCGATGTCGTAGCACCGCTCGACCCGGAGCCCGGCGGCGAGCAGACGCGGATAGACCTCTGCGGTGGAGCGCCACACCCACCGGCCGTCCCGCCCCACGTCCGGCCGCGCCCGCACCGCCTCGACGAGATCCGGCTCCCTGCGGACCTCGCCCGCGGGCAGCCCGTCCGGGCCGAGGGGGACGAGCAGCGCCCCGTCATCCTCGGCCGGGGCGAGGGCCCACCGCTCGGTCATGGGTACGAGTCTGGCACTCGCCGCCGACAACGCCGCGTCGCGCTCGCATTGCCCGTTGCGCGCGTCGGCGACGCCGGGGGCGTGGGCGGGGCGGGCCGGGTGGGCCTGCGGCGTCGCCGCTCGGCCCGCCCCTTCCCGAACTGGGCGCCGCCCCAGGCCGCGTTTCGGTGGCTCTGCCCCCGGACCCTCAGGGAGACGGGGGTTCCCGTCCTGGACCCCTGGGCACCGGGGCTCCGGCACCGGGCCCCACGCGTCGAACGCCAAGCGCGGCGCGCACCCCTGTGGGAGCCGGCCTACGTCGTGACGCTCAGCATCGTGTCCGAGTGCCTGGCGCTGCTGACACTGGGGCTGGTCCGTGGCTGTGGCGAGCGGGTTCCCGGCTGGCTGGGTGCCGCTGCTGGGCGGCCGCCCGGTCCGCCCGCTCGCCGCCGTCGTACCGGCGCTGCTGGGGGCGGTTTGGCTGTTCGCGCTGTGCGCGTGGAGTCTCTACTGCCAACTGGCCGGGCTCGGGGGGCCGATCGGCAGTGCGTGGCAGGAGGCTCTCGTGGCGGTCTGTTACGCGCCCCTGCTCGCCTGGGCTCCGCTGCTCGTGGCGGTGACCGTCGCGAACCACCGGCGCCGCTGCCGGTCCGCCTGACCAAGCACCGGAGCGGCCCCCGCCACCACCGCGATCAGTGCGCACGCACCGGCCGATGCCCCGAGCGCCGCCCATGGGACGTCCACCGCGACCGGTGCCGACAGCGCGGTCAGTGCCGCTGCCAGGCCCGTCAGGTTCACCGCCGTCACGGCGGCGCCCAGCAGTACGCCGATCGTCACGGCCAGCAGGGACTCTCCCGCGACGACCCGGACGACCTGCCCGCGCGTGGCACCGGAGAGGGTGAGGGAGCGGAGTTCGGCGGACCGTACCGAGTTGGCCATCAGGAGCGTGTTGGCGAGCGCGATCGCCGTGTACACGAGGGCGATGCCCAGCACCACGACCAGCCCGAGGCGGGTCCTGGGGCTCGTACGGGGATGGGTGGCCGCGGCCCACGCGTCCGCCGTGCGCACCTCTCCGCCGGTGGCGCGCAGCGCCGTGGCGGCGGCGGCCCGGTCCGCATCGGCTGCCAGCCGCACGTCGATGCGGTCGAGGCGCGCGGCCGGCGCGTTCGCGGCGGTGACGTACGCGCCGTTGTTGCCGGTCCCGGCCGCCAGAACCGCCGCGATCCGCAGCGAGGCCGGCCGCCCGTCCCCGAGCCACACGTCGACGGTCTCGCCGACCCGGTGCTCGGCCCACTCCTCGTTGACGACGATGGACCGGTCGTCCAGGTCCCGCAGGTCCCCCGCGACGACAGGCAGCCGCGCGACGGACGCCAGGGCCGCCGGGTCGGTGACCGCGCGGGCCTCGGACCTGATGAGCGCGGTGCGGTCCTCCCGTACGAAGACGGCGGTCGTCGCCGAGCCCGAGACGACCGCCCCCGGAATCCGCCCCGGATGCCTCAGCCGCTCACCGGTGACCACGAGATCGGCGGACGTCTGCTCGCGCGCCTCCTCGCCCCTGGCGGCCGTCACGGTCGCCGCCGACCCCATGAGCGAGCCCGCGAGTGCGACCGTCACCAGCACGGGTGCGGCGACGGCGGCGGTACGGCGCAGGGCGGCGGCCGCGTTGGCGCCGACCAGCAGCCCGGTTGCCCCGGGCAGTCGCAGGAGCCGGGCCAACGGCCGTACGAGCAGCGGGGACAGGGCGGCGGCGGCCGAGACGAGGACCATCGGCTGGGTCGTGTACGTCTTGCGCTTGAGCAGGTCGGCCGGGTCGGTGGCGAGCGTCCAGCAGAGCAGCCCGGCGCCGGTCAGCAGCAGTGCGCCGCCCAGCAGCAGGCGCCCGAGCGGCATGGCGCCGCTGTCGGCGTCGGCCTCGCGCAGTGCCTCCGCGGGGCCGGTTCTGCCCGCCCGGCGCGAGGCCGCCAGCACCCCGGCGAGCGCCACCGTCAGGCCCGTCCAGAACGCGGCGTGATACGGCCAGGCGTGGTCGCCGATCGCGAACCACTCCGGCGCGATCCCGCCGTCGACCAGCAGCCGGGCGAGCCGCGGCGCCCCCCACGCGCCCAGCGCGCACCCCGCCCCGGAGGCGAACACCCCGACGACCGCGGCCTCGGTGAGCAGCAGCCTGCGCAACTGGCCGGGCGTCGCGCCCGCCGTGCGCAGCAGCCCGAACTCGCGCCGGCGCAGCGCGACCGCGAAGGCGAAGGTCGACGCGACGACGAAGACGGACACGAAGGCGGTGACGCCGCCCGCGGTCCCGAGCAGGGAGTTCACGCTCATCAGCGCCTCCGCGTCCCGCTCGGGATCGGGATCGGCACGGCGGCGGTCGTCACCCGTGAGCACCTGGGCACGGTCGCCCACGACGCGTCGTACGGCGTCGGGGTCGGCGGTCAGTCCGACGGCGTTCGGGTTGTCGTCCGTGGTGAGGGGGCCGAGCGCCCGCAGGTCGCGCAGCAGTTCGATATCCACAGGCTGTGGATGAGCGAGCTTCTTCGACACCTCGGCGGTGGCCGGCCCCCGCTCCACCTCCACGGTCAGCGTGTCCCGGCCCATGACCACGACGGGCGTCTCCGCGAACCGCTCCGGCGGCCGGACCGGTGCGTCGAGCGTCGACGCGAGCCCGAGCCCCATGGCGGCGAGCAGTCCGACTCCCAGCGCGAGCGCGACGAAGCTCCCGAGCAGCGTGGTCCAGCCGGTGCGCAGGGCGGCGAGGGCGACGGTCAGCACACCGCACCCCCGGCCACGAAACCCCCGGCCACGAAACCCCCGGTTGCGGAACCCCCGGCCGCGAAAGCGCTGCCGTCCTCCAGGTGCGTCATCGCCGCCGCGACCTGCGCCGCCGAGGGCGACGCCAGCTCGCCCACCACGCGCCCGTCGACGAGGAACACGACGCGGTCCGCGTACGAAGCCGCCACCGGGTCGTGGGTGACCATGACCAGCGTCTGCCCCTCCCGGTCCACCAGCTCCCGCAGCATCACCAGAACCGCCCGCCCGGTCGTGGTGTCGAGCGCGCCGGTCGGCTCGTCCCCGAACAGCACCTCGGGCCGGGTGATCAGTGCCCGCGCGAGCGCGACGCGCTGCTGCTGGCCGCCGGACAGTTCGGAAGGCCGGTGCCGCGCACGGTCGGCGAGCCCGACGGCCGCGAGCGCCTCACGCACCTGGGTACGGGACGGGCGGCGGCCGGCGAGACGCAGCGGCAGGGCGACGTTCTGCGCGGCGGTGAGCGACGGGATGAGGTTGAACGCCTGGAAGACGAACCCGATCCGGTCCCGCCGCAGCAGCGTCAGCCGCCGCTCGCTCAGCCCGGTGAGCGTGGTCCCGCCCACCTGGACGGTCCCGGAGGTCGGCCGGTCGAGGCCCGCCGCGCACTGCAGCAGCGTCGACTTGCCGGAGCCGGAGGGGCCCATCACGGCGGTGAAGGTGCCGGAGGGGATGTCGAGGTCGACGCCGTCGAGGGCGACGACGTCACGATGCACGCGGCGCAGCGCGGTGAGCCGTACGGCGGTGGTGGCGGTCGTTGTCATGGCATCCAGGCTTCCGTCGCGAAGCCGTGCGATCACGACCACTGGCGGGCGTCCTGGGGGTATGCCTGGCCCTACCCCGCGCCTCGCGCTCGGCGCTGCCGGGCACGGTCGCTGTAGGCTCCATCGGCGTGAACGTGGTGGAGCGGGCGCTCGGCGGTGCGCTGTACGCCGATGACGACGACGCGCTCGACACCGGCGCGTCCCTGCTGGCGGCGGACCCGGCCGCCGACGCGGAACTGGCGCGGCGCGGCGAGGAGTTCGTGCGCCGGGCCTGGGAGCGGGGCTGGCAGCCCGCCGATGTCGTACGGATCGTCCGGCGCGACCTCGACGAGGTGCACGTACGGCTGGCCGCCGAGCTGATCGTGAGCGAGACACGGCGGTACGGGAAGGACCTGCCGCCGCGGTGGGCGACGCAGCTGGCCGAGTTGCCCGGCGGACACGAGAGCCGGCCCGCGGACCGCTTCTCCTACGCGACGGTGGTGCTGGAGCTGTACCGGCTGCTCGTACGGCTGCCCGCGATCGAGCCGGTGGGCCCGGTGCCCGGCTCGCCCGTCCATCTGGCCCAGCCGGTTCGGGGCGACGAGCCGCGCATGCTCACCCGGATCCGCGGGCTCCTCGCCAAGGCGGAGGCCACCGGCTTCCCGGAGGAGGCGGAGGCGCTCACCGCGAAGGCGCAGGAGCTGATGGCGCGGTACAGCATCGACGAGGCGCTGCTTGCGGCGCGCGGCCACCGGGCGGACGTGCCCGGAGCCTGCCGCATCGGGGTGGACGCGCCGTACGAGACGGCCAAGGCGATCCTCCTCGACGCGGTCGCCTCGGCGAACCGCTGCCGCGCGGTCTGGAACAGTGCGCTCGGCTTGTCCACGGTGGTCGGCTTCGAGCCCGACCTCGACGCGGTCGAGCTGCTCTACACGTCCCTGCTGGTCCAGGGCACCACGGCGATGACCCGCGCCGAAGCGGAGCAGCGCGCGGGCGGCCGCAAACGCACCAAGACCTTCCGCCAGTCCTTCTTCCTGGCCTACGCCGACCGCATCGGCACCCGCCTCGCCCGGGCGGCTTCCCACGCGGCGCACGACGCGGGCACCGGCGAGCCCGGCGTACGCGGCGAACTCCTCCCGGTGCTCGCAGCCCGGGACGTAGCGGTCACGGCCCACGCGGACCGCCTCTTCCCGCAGACGGTGAAGACCCGGGTCCGCGGCGCCACCGACGCGGCGGGCTGGCAGCACGGCAGGACGGCAGCCGACACGGCTCACATGCCGCCGCGCGACCGCCGCGACGAACTACCCGGGTAGGAGGGCCGTTTCGCCGCCGGACCCGAACGCGGTTTCGGGCCCAGGCCCGAGTGCCGGTCCGCCGCCGGACCCGACCGTCGGTTCGTCGCCGAGACGGACCGGTGGTCGCCCCCGGGCCCGACCACCGGTCGCCGTCGGTCCGACCCCTGTACGAGCCCGAGCCCGAGCCCGAGCCCAGCCCGAGCCCGACCACCGGTCCGCCGCCGGACCCGACGCTCGGGCTCAGGACTGCGGCACAGCCGTCGGCAGCCCGGTCGGAAGCCCGGACGGGAAGACCGACGGGGCGCCGCCCGGTTCCGTCTTCGTCAGGGTGTCCTTCGCGCCGGTGGACCAGGACACGACCAGGGTCGTGCCGTCGTTCGAGTCGACCGTCCCGGAGGTCCGCTCGGTGTCGCCGTCGATGCACTTCAGGGCCAGCGTCACTTTCCCGTCCGCCTGCACCTCGCCGCTGCAGACGTGCTGACCGGCGACGAGCGTGGCGTGGCCGTCCCTGACCGAGAGGGCGATGACCTTGCTGTCGCCCAGTCCGGCCCAGGTGCCTTCCAGGTCCCGGGGCCTGGCGTCGTCCCCGGAACCGGGGCCGGAGCCGTCGCCCGAGCCCCCGTCGGCCGTCCCGCTCGGCGTCGCCGTCGCGTCGCTGCGGCCCTTGTCCGGTTCGTCGCTGCTGCCGCAGCCGGTCAGCGCGAGGGCCGTGGCGAGACCCGCCGCGGCAACTCCCATACGTACGAGCTTGTGCACGGTCTTGTCCCCTGGTCGCTTGCAAGACCGCGCCAAGCTACCAGCCTCCTACCAGGAGGACTTGGTCATTCCGGGGAGGAATCCCGCGTGTGCCTGCTCCCGCAGCCGCACCCGCGAAAGCCCGAACTTGCCCACGAATCCACGGGGCCTGCCGTCCACGCCGTCCCGGTTGCGGACCCGCGTCGCGCCGGCGTCACGCGGCTGACGTCGCAACTCGGCCTGGGCCGCCGCCCGTTCCGTCTCGGGGGTGCCGGGCCTGCGGATGATCTCCTTCAGCTCCGCGCGCCGCGCCGCGTACCGCGCGACGACCTCCTTGCGCCGCTCATTGCGCGCGATCTTGCTCTTCTTCGCCATCAGACCTTCACCCCTCGGGCACGGATCCGGGCCACCGCTGCCTCGATCCCGATGCCGTCCACCGTCTTGATGCCCTTCGCGCTGAGCGTGAGCCGTACGTACCGGCCCTCGCTCGGCAGCCAGTAGCGCTTCTTCTGGATGTTGGGGTCGAAGCGGCGCGAGGTGCGCCGGTGCGAGTGGCTGATGGTGTTGCCGAAGCCGGGCCTCGCCCCGGTCAGCTGGCAGTGTGCGGACAACGTCACAATCCCTTCTCTTGGAAATGGAAACCATTTCCATTTATCCTAGCCGCATGGCCCGCAACGAACTACGCCCGATCATCAAGCTCCGCTCCACGGCGGGGACCGGCTACACGTACGTGACCCGCAAGAACCGCCGTAACGACCCCGATCGCATGACCCTGCGCAAGTACGACCCGGTCGCCGACCGGCACGTCGACTTCCGAGAGGAGCGCTGAGCCCACGCCATGAAGCCCGGAATCCATCCCCCGTACGGACCCGTCGTCTTCCGCGACAGGGCCGCGAACCACGCCTTCCTCACCCGCTCCACCATGACCAGCGACAAGACGATCGAGTGGGAGGACGGCAACACCTACCCCGTCGTCGACGTCGAGATCTCCTCCGTGAGTCACCCCTCCTACACGGGAACGGCGCGCGTGCTCGACACGGCAGGGCGCGTGGAGCGCTTCGAGCGGCGGTACGGACAGCGCGAGGCCCGCTGATGGGAGGAATGCTCCCGGTCGCCCTCGTGGGCGGGCTGCACTCCGACGCCCGCAGGGCCACGGTGGAGAAGCTGCTGGCCACCGTGCCGGGCAGTGTCGCGCTCCACCACGACCTCTCGACCGCCGCCCAGGGCACGGTCGTCCGTACCGTCCGTGATGCCACCGGTGTCCTGTCCACGGGCGAGGCGCCGCTCGTCAACGACTGCGCCTGCTGCGCGCTGCGCGAGGACCTCGTGCCCGAGCTGGAGCGGCTCGCCCACGGCGGGCTCACGCGGCTCGCGGTGGTCGAGCTGTGGGACTCGGTCGAGCCCAGGGCGATGGCCGAGGTCGTCGCCTCGCACGGCGGCGAGCGGCTGCGCCTCACCGGCGTGGTCACCGCGGTGGACCCGGCGCTGCTGCTGCCGTATCTCGCCAACGGCGACGACCTGATGGACGCGGGGCTCGCCGCCGCCGCGTCCGATCGGCGCACGGTCGCCGACACCTGGGCCCGGCAACTGGAGTACGCGCCCGTCCTTGCGCTGGTCGACGGCGAAGGGTCCCAGGAGGCTTCCGACGAGGACCGGGCGCTGCTGGCGCAGCTGCACCCGACCGCCCGTCAGGTCCCCGTGGACAGCGGGGGCGGGCTGACCGAGGCCGTGCTCGCCGGCTTCGACGTCGAGGCCGCGGCGGCCGCGCAGCACCCGGCGTGCGCACTGCTGCCGCAGGAGGCGGACGAGTGCGGGGTCGCCACGTATGTGTGGCACCGTCGCAGGCCCTTCCATCCCGAGCGGCTCTACGCGGCCCTCGAGGATCTGACCTGTGCGGCCGCCCGGAGCCGTGGCCGCTTCTGGCTGGCCGACCGGCCGGACACGCTGCTGGCCTGGGACGCGGCGGGCGGTGCGCTCTGCGTCGAGAGCGCGGGCCCCTGGCTGGCCTCGCTCCCGGACGCCGCCTGGGAGATGGTCCCGCCGGTACGCCGCGCCGCGGCCGCGCTGGACTGGCACCCCGAGCACGGCGACTGCTGCCAGCACCTGGTCTTCACGTCGCCCGGCCTGGACCGCGACGGGCTGGCGGAGCTCCTGGAGTCCTGCCTGCTGACCGACGCCGAGTACGCGGCGGGACCGGAGGCGTGGAAGCGCCTGCCTCCCGCCTTCGATTCCCTCCTGGAGGTATGACGTGGCCCCGCGCCGCTCCGACCGCAAGCCGGTCAAGTCCCGCCCGAATCCCCTGGACCAGGCGAAGATCACCTACATCGACTACAAGGACACCGACCTGCTGCGGAAGTTCATCTCCGACCGGGGCAAGATCCGCAGCCGCCGCGTCACCCGGGTGTCGGCGCAGCAGCAGCGTCTGCTGGCCCGTGCGATCAAGAACGCGCGGGAGATGGCGCTGCTGCCGTACTCGTCGTCGGCGCGCTGACGTTCAGCTCCCGGGGCGGTCCGGCGGTCGCCCCGGAGGACAGCCCAAAACAGGTAGGGATTTTCCTACGCTTGACGCGTAGGGAAATCCCTACCTATGGTGGGGGGCATGAACATCTCCCACGCCTCGTTCGTCACGCTTCCCGTCTCCGACCAGGACCGCGCCCTCGCCTTCTATCGCGACGTGCTCGGCTTCGAGGTCACCGCCGACCTCCAGATGCCGCCCGGGCGCTGGCTCCAGGTCGCGCCGAAGGGTGCGCAGACCGTCTTCACGCTCTCCGGGCCCGGGATGGGCGGCTTCACGCCCGGATCCGCCCGGGGGATCATGCTGGTCACGACCGATGTCGACGCCGACTGTGCGAAGCTCGCTGCGGCCGGAGTCGCGGTGGACGGGCCCGACGACCTCCCCTGGGGGCGGATGGCCGGCTTCACCGACCCCGACGGCAACGGCCTGATGCTGCTGACGGAGAAGGAAGGCATGTAAGCCCCCATGGTCACCACCGGTGAACGCGAGGACCGGCTCTTCGCCGCGCTCGCGAACACCACCCGCCGCGAAGTGCTCCGGCTGCTGCGCGAGGACGGCCCCCAGCCCGTCCAGGCCATCGCCGACCACTTCGACATGCGCAGGCCGAGCCTCTCGGAGCACCTCAAGGTGCTGCGGGAGGCCGGTCTCGTGTCCGAGGCGCGATCCGGCAGGCAGCGCATCTACCGCCTCGAAGCGGCTCCGCTCGCCGACGTACAGGACTGGCTCCATCCGTACGAGCGGTTCTGGCGCGACCGGCTCACGGGCCTCGGCGAGCTGCTGGACCGTATGCCTGACGATGAGTCATGAGCTTCGCAAGTGACGACGACCTCACCACCATCCGGGTCGACCAGTTCCTCGCCCATCCGCCCGCCAAGGTCTGGCGCGCGCTGACCGAGCCCGAGCTCATCGCCCAGTGGCTGATGCCCGGGGACTTCCGGCTGGAAGTGGGCCACCGCTACACGATGACCTCCGTGCCCCGTCCGGGCACCGGCTTCTCGGGGGCCGTCGGGGCCGAGGTCCAGGCCTTCGAGCGGGAGCGGATGCTCCGCGTCCACTGGGCCGATGCCGACCCCGGCTCCAGCGTGGACTGGACAATTACGTGGACCCTGGAGCCGGAAGGGCGTGGAACGCGTCTCTTTCTCGTGCACGAGGGTTTCGATCCGGACGACCCCGCCCAGCGGATGGCCCACAAGATCATGGGCGGCGGCTGGCGCTCGCACGTCATGCGGGCGCTGGAGGCCGCGCTGGATCGGTTGTGACCGAGGCTGTAACCGAAGGACCACCCCGCGTGCACGTGCATCTGCTCATGCATCCGCATATGAACACAGCTATGATCCGAGACAGTTGACACTTGCACCTTGTAACTCGGGGAGCGTCCTGTGCACGACGTGTACAACGGCATGGCGGCGACAGAGCTTCACGGGGTCGTCTGGCAGAAGAGCAGGCACAGCAACTCCCAGGGCTCATGCGTGGAGTTTGCGAAATTGCCCGGCGGGAACGTTGCGGTGCGCAATTCGCGATATCCGGACGGGCCCGCGCTGGTGTATACGCCGGCCGAGATCGAGGCGCTGCTGCTCGGCGTCAAGGACGGGGAGTTCGACCACCTGATAGCCGGCTGACTCCCGAAGCCCCGAGGTGTCCGTAGCCCCGGGACGGGGGTCAGCCGTGCTCGGTCGTGCGTCTCACTCCATCGGTCGTGCGCATTACTCCACCGGCAGCCGGAACAGCGCCCACACGACCTTCCCCGTCAGCGGCCCCGCCAGCGGGTGCCAGCCCCAACTGTCGCTGAAGGAGTCGACGAGAAACAGTCCCCGGCCGCATTCGGCGGAGTCCTCCGCCTCGCCCGCCACCGGGCTGTCCTGACTGGGATCGCGCACCGCGCACACCAGTCGTCCCGTCCAGCGCATCAGATGCAGCCGCACGGGCGGCTCCTGCTCGCGCTCGCGCGGGGTGTCCGCGGGCAGGGCGTGCCGCAGCGCGTTGGTGACGAGTTCGGAGACGACGAGTGCGACATCGTCGAAGCGGTCGGCCAGTTCCCACTGGGTCAGCGTTCTGCTCGTGAACTTCCGGGCGCCGCGTACGGCTTCGTAGCGGGCGGGCAGGGCGCAGGAGGCGGAGCTGGAGACGGCCGCGGGATCGATGGGCGGAAGTCCCTGCCGTAACGGCTCGAGCATGGTCGATCCATTCGTCCCCATGCGAGGCACTCCCGGGAATCGCGGCTGTGACGCTACAACACGAACGAGCACGAACGAGTACGCAGGTGCGCGGGGTCCATGGTTCCGAATGAGGTAGGCAGATGCAAGGGCAGATGCACGTGCACGCGCCCGTCCTGTCCGGCCCCGTGCCGGTTCACGCTCTTTTCTTCCCTGAGCTTCTTTCACGCCCTTCCCAAGGGCTTCCTGTTTCCGTAATCGATTGAGTACGGGGTGAAGCGTTTTGGTGGCAGAATCCGGGACTCAGGGTTCGGGGTGCTCCGGGACACACATGGCGATGGGGAGGGTTGGAGACGTGACCGCAGTGGAGTCGAGCGGAAGT
Organism: Streptomyces sp. NPDC059909; assembly: GCF_042730885.1. Lineage (NCBI taxonomy): Bacteria > Bacillati > Actinomycetota > Actinomycetes > Kitasatosporales > Streptomycetaceae > Streptomyces > Streptomyces sp. NPDC059909. The sequence goes on along the minus strand of NZ_JBHWKX010000036.1, from coordinate 62,800 downwards.
GTGGTGCGGCGCATCCTGCTGGGCTCACAGCTGAGGCGGCTCCGGGAGTCCCGCGGCATCACGCGCGAGGCGGCCGGCTACTCGATCCGTGCATCCGAATCCAAGATCAGCCGTATGGAGTTGGGAAGGGTGAGCTTCAAGGCCAGGGACGTCGAGGACCTCCTCACGCTCTACGGCGTCACCGACGAGGCGGAGCGCGACGCCCTGCTCGGCCTGGCCCGGGAGGCCAACGTGGCAGGCTGGTGGCACAGCTACGGCGATGTGCTGCCCGGGTGGTTCCAGACATACATCGGCCTGGAGGGTGCCGCCTCGCTCATCCGGATCTACGAAGTCCAGTTCGTCCACGGCCTGCTGCAGACCGAGGGGTACGCGCACGCGGTCGTCTCCCGGGGCATGCCCGGCGCGCCGCGCGCCGAGATCGACCGACGGGTCGCGCTGCGCCTGGAGCGTCAGAAGGTGCTCGTGTCCGAGCGCGCGCCGCGCTTCCACGCCGTCCTGGACGAGGCGGCGCTGCGCCGGCCGTACGGCGACCGGTCGGTGATGCAGGGTCAGCTGAGGCATCTGATCGAGATCTCCGAGCAGCCGAACATCACGCTGCAGGTGATGCCGTTCAGCTTCGGCGGCCATGCGGGCGAGTCCGGGGCGTTCACGATGCTGAGCTTCCCCGAGTCGGACCTGTCCGACATCGTGTATCTGGAGCAACTGACCAGCGCGCTGTACCTCGACAAGCGGGAAGAAGTCGCCCTGTACGAACGGGTGATGGACCGGCTGCAGAGCGACTCGCCGGGTCCCGGGGAGAGCCGGGACCTGCTCCGCGGTCTACTCCAACTCACGTAGGACGACAGTACGATGACGTGGCATCAGGACCCTGCACCGTTTGCGCCTGCAGTAAGGGATCGTATGTCCTTCTTCACCGACCTGGCCCACCAGTACATCGACGGCGAGTGGCGGACCGGCAGCGGCTCGTGGGACATCATCGACTTCAATCCGTACAACGGCGAGAAACTGGCGGCCATCACGGTCGCCACGGTCGCCGAGGTCGACCAGGCGTACCGGGCGGCGGAGCGGGCGCAGCGCCCCTGGGCCCGGACCAATCCGTACAGTCGCAGACTCGTCCTCGAGCGCGCCCTGCGCATCGTCGAGGAGCGCGAGGACGACATCGCCGAGGCGATCATCGAGGAGCTCGGCGGGACCCGGCTGAAGGCCGGGTACGAGATCCATCTCGCGAAGGAGTTCCTGCGCGAGGCGATACAGCTGGCGGTGCGCCCCGAGGGCCGGATCCTGCCCTCGCCCGTGGACGGCAAGGAGAACCGCGTCTACCGGCTGCCCGTCGGCGTCATAGGCGTGATCACCCCGTACAACTTCCCCTTCCTGGTGACCATGAAGTCGGTCGCGCCCGCGCTGGCGCTCGGCAACGCGGTCGTCATCAAGCCCAACCAGAACACCCCGGTGGTCGGCGGCGGGCTGATCGCCAAGATCTTCGAGGACGCGGGCCTGCCGCCTGGTCTGCTCAACGTCCTGATCACGGACATCGCCGAGATCGGCGACGCGCTCATCGAGCACCCCGTCCCGAAGGTGATCTCGTTCGCCGGCTCGGACCGTGTCGGCCGCCATGTCGGAGCGGTCGCGGGCAGCAACTTCAAGCGGTCGATCCTGGAGCTGAGCGGCAACAGTGCGCTGGTCGTCCTGGACGACGCCGATCTCGACTACGCGGTGGACGCCGCGGTCTTCAGCCGCTTCGTGTACCAGGGCCAGGTCTGTATGGCCGCCAACCGGATCCTCGTGGACCGGTCCGTGGAGGCCGAGTTCACCGAGAAGTTCACGGCGAAGGTGGCGGCGCTGCGCACCGGCGACCCGCGGGACCCGGAGACCCAGATCGGCCCCGTCATCAACAACTTCCAGGCCGAGGCGCTGTCCGGCCTGGTGGACCAGGCGGTGGCGGACGGGGCCGAGGCGCTCGTCCGCGGACGGACGCGCGGCAATCTCGTCGAGCCGACGGTGCTCGCCGGGCTGTCGGAGGACTCGCCGCTGCTGCGTCAGGAGATCTTCGGCCCGGTGGCGCTGCTCGTGTCGTTCGACGGTGAGGAGGAGGCCGTGCGGATCGCCAACGACAGCCCGTACGGCCTGAGCGGCGCGGTGCACACGAGCGATGTGGAGCGGGGCGTGCGGTTCGCGCAGCGCATCGAGACCGGGATGTTCCACGTCAACGACTCGACGATCCAGGACGAACCGCTGGTCGCCTTCGGCGGCGAGAAGCTGTCCGGGCTGGGCCGGCTCAACGGCGATGCGACGGTGGAGGCCTTCACCACGCAGAAGTGGATATCGGTGCAGCACGGACGGACGAGGTTTCCGTTCTAGCCTTCCCGGGCGGTCCTCACTTGAGGACAGAAGCTGACCGCAAGGGTCCGTAGCTTGTGAGGTGTCAGGACGGCGACCGGTCGGCGAGCGGCCGGCCGGCACGGCACCTCATCGGCATCGGAAGGCGGACATCATGGTCACTCACGTTCCCGCGGAGGCCCAGGGCGATGAGCGCGGCGCGCTGATCTCCTTCGTCGAGGCGCAGCGCGGCGCGATCCGCAGGTCGGTCCTCGGGCTCACCGAGGAGCAGGCGGCGAGCCGCCCCAGTGCCAGCGAGCTCTCGCTCTCCGGGCTGCTGAAGCACGTGGCCGAGACCGAGCTGAACTGGCTGCGGATGGCGCAGCAGCGGCCGAACGAGAAGGCGCGCACCGAGGAGACGTGGGGGGACAGCTTCCGGCTCGTCGGCGGCGAGACGGTCCCGGGGATGCTCGCCTTCTGGGAGGGCGTGGCGAAGGAGACCGAGGACCTCATCCGCTCGGTCCCGAGCCTGGACGACACCTTCCCGCTGCCCGCGGCGCCCTGGTTCCCGAAGGAGGGCCGGGTGTCCATGCGCTGGCTGATGCTCCACCTCGTCGAGGAGATCGGCCGGCACGCGGGCCACGCGGACGTCGTCCGGGAGTCGCTCGACGGCAGGACCGCCTTCGAGCTGGTCGCGCTGGAGCGGGGCGAGAGCTGGGGCGACGGCCAGGGCTGATCGCGCGGCGGGCCTCAGGCCGAGCGGAGTCGGGGGAGCTGCCACACGCTTGAGGCATGACCAACGACGCCAACGATGCCCACGACGCCCACGAGGCGGGAGTGACTCCGATCGTCGTGCTCGCGGTCGTGCCGGCCGATCCGCCCTACCGGTTGGTGGAGATCAACGGAACCATGGTCGGCACCGCCCGCGACATGCTGGACGTGATCAAGCTTGCGTACCAGGCGGGGATGACCCATGTCGACCTCGACGACCCCTCGGTCGTGAGGTGGGTCGGCGGAGGCAAGTACAAGTGGCTGTGACCGGGTGGCTGCCCTGACCGTTCCGGGCACGGCACGGCACGGCACGGCACGGCACGGCACGGCACGGCGGGGCAGTGCGGCCCGCGTACCCTAGTCAAAGTTGAATAGGAGGGTACGCGGATGTCAGCGATCAGGCTGCTGGTCCTCGGGGCCGTACGCCAGCACGGGCGCGCGCACGGCTACCAGGTCCGCAACGACCTCGAGTACTGGGGCGCGCACGAGTGGTCCAACGCCAAGCCCGGGTCGATCTACCACGCGCTCAAGCAGATGGCGAAGCAGGGCCTGCTGCACGCCCATGAGATCGCGCCGTCGACGGCCGGCGGTCCGCCCCGTACCGAGTACGAGGTCACGGAGAAGGGCACCGCGGAGTACTTCACGCTCCTGCGCGAGGCGCTGACCTCGTACGACCAGAAGATGGACGTGCTCTCGGCCGGGATCGGCTTCCTCGTGGACCTGGAGCGGAGCGAGGCCGTGGAGCTGCTCCAGGAGCGGGTGCGCCGGATCGAGGAGTGGCGTGCCGCGGTCACCGGCTACTACACCCCCGAGGACGGACCCGAACAGCTCGGCCACATCGGCGAGATCATGAACCTGTGGGTCCACTCGGCGGACGCCGGGGCGGCATGGACGCGCGGCCTGATCGAGCGGGTCGAGGGCGGGGCGTACACCTTCGCGGGCGAGGGGGAGCCCTTCGTGGGGGTGCTCGCGGAGGGGCAGGAGAACCCCTATGCGACGGGTGTCCCCCATGAGGGGGACGACGCTTAATCAAGTTTGACTAGCCACATCCAGGGGATTGCCTGGAGGAGGCCGACCAGCTGGCCGACCGGATCTCCGTGATCGACCAGGGCCGGGTCGTCGCGGACGGCACGGCCGACCACCTCAAGGCGAAGCTCGGCTGTGACCGGATCGACGTCGTCGTACGGGATGCGGCGGACCTGCCGCGTGCCGCCGTGCTGCTGCCGGGCGACCCGGTCGTGGACGCGGACCGGCGGCTGCTGAGCGCGCCGGTGAGCGACCGGATGGCCGCGCTGACCGAGACCGTACGCGCATTGGAGGCGGCCGGGATTGAGGCGGAGGACATCGCACTGCGCCGCCCCACGCTCGACGAAGTCTTCCTGCACCTCACGAAGGAGGTGGCCGCGTGAGTACGTACGTACTGACCGACTCATGGACCATGACCCGGCGCGAACTCGCCCACTGGGCGCGCCGGCCCGTGGAGGTCGTCATCGGGCTGCTCTTCCCGGTGATGCTGCTGCTGATGTTCGGCTATCTGATCGGCGGCGGACGGGGCGTCGACGGGCCGTACATCGGCTTCCTGGTGCCCGGCATGCTGGCGCTGACCATGGCCTTCGGCCTCGAGGCGACGATGACGGCCGTCACCCAGGACCTCAACAAGGGGGTCATCGACCGCTTCCGGTCGCTGCCGATGGCGGACTCCGCGGTGCTCGTCGGCCGCAGCGTCGCGGATCTGCTCCAGTCGGCGCTCGGCCTGGTGGTGATGATCGGGGTCGGGTACGCGATCGGCTGGCGCTGGCACGGCGGATTCGGGGCGTTCCTGGGGGCGTTGGGGCTGCTGCTCCTGCTGCGCTTCGCGATGCTGTGGGTCGGCATCCATCTGGCGATGGTGGCGGGCAGGCCGCAACTGGTGCAGGCCGTCCAGAGCCTGGTCTGGCCGATCGGTTTTCTCTCCAACGCCTTCGCGACGCCCGAATCGATGCCGGCCTGGCTGGGCGCGACGGTCGAGTGGAACCCGCTGTCGGCGACGGCCACGGCGGTACGGGAGCTGTCCGGCATCCCGGCCGGCAGTGGCTCGTGGGCGGCGGAGCACGCACAGATGCTGGCGCCGGCGTGGCCGTTGGTACTGGCCGCGGTGTTCTTCCCGCTGACGGTGCGCCGCTTCGTACGGCTGAGCCACTGAGGAGGAGTGGACGCCGGTCCTCGCGTGCTCCTTTCCGTCTCGCACGCCGGACTCGCTCATCCGACAGTGCCGGCACGGCACGTCCCGGCTTCGTCGGGGCCGCTTCCGTCCTCCCCGGAACCTCCCGGATCAGGCTGCCCCCAGCTTCAACCGCCCTGCTGCGACAGGACGACGGTGGTGGTCATTCACTTCCACACGAACAACAAGCGCCTCACGGCGCACGCTCCGGCCGCCACAAAAAGCAGGGCAGGAACGTCCAGGTCCTTGCCGATCCACTCGGAAGCCTGCTGTGGGCCTGACCCGCGCTTGCGGCGCGGGTCAGGCCTATGCCGCGCAGCGCGGCGCGGCGCGGTGCACGCCATCCGCGCAGCCCGCGCCCGCGGCATCACCGACGCCCTGGCACAGTCACGCCTGCCCTGCTGGGCCCCCGGGCTCCGCTCCGCGCCCTGGGCGGGACACCGCACCTCACGGGAAGAAAATTGCTACCGTACTGGTTTCAGAGGTAACCCTGGATGGTTTAGCCTTCCTTCGAGCAAGGAGGCCGAAGATGCCACCGCGCACGATCGAGCGCAGCCCGCTGGCCCAGCCGCCTGAGGCTGATGTCGTCCTGCAATTCGTCAACACGCACCCCGCGGGACCCCACCGGTTGAAGGAGCGCTTCGGAAGCGCCCAGGACCTGCACGCATGGCTGCTGGAAAACGCCATGGGCTCGCAGACCACCCGCGTCACGGAGGCCGACGCGGCCGCCGCACGCGAGCTGCGCGAAGCCTTGATCACCGTGCTGCTCATCCACTCCGGCGACAAGGGCACCACACCCGAGGTACTCGCTCAGGCGGAGGAGTACCTGCGCCTTATCGCGTCCCGGTATCCGCTGATAACGGTCGTCACCGCCTCGGGGGCATCTTTGGAGACCGCGCAGACCGGCGTCCCCGGGCTGTTCGGCACCGTATTGGCGAACGCCACCCAGCTCGCCCAAGCGGGCGTGTGGGACAGGGTGCGGGCGTGTCGGCACGACCCGTGCCACTTCGGCTTCTTCGACCGGACGCGGAACAGCTCTGCCGTCTTCTGCGGCACGAAATGCGGCTCCCGGGCATCGATGCGGGCCTACCGGCAGAGGAAGAAGGACCTGGCTGCCACTACGCCGACCTGACAGCGCCGTGACGCGTGAGGGGAGAGCTTGCCGCCCCCGGGGATGCGGTGTCCGCCTGCACCGTTGGGAAGTCCGCCCACCTGCGTGCGCAACCGGGACCACGCCGTCCCCATCGCCTTGAGGGCGGGCTGGGAAGGTCCGGCCGCAGCGGTGACGCTCGCGGCGTCCATCGGATCGCCGGTCAGCAGCACCCGGGCCGCATCCCGTTCCTCCAGTCAGTGCAACACCTCGGTGATCCCGTCGTACGGGCGCGTCGGCGTGCGCAGGACCGCCTTGTCGTCGAACACCACCGCGCGCACCGTCTGGCGGGCCGCTATCGGCCGGCTTCTCGGCGCCGGCGGGGTGGGTGAGGTCTGGCGCGGCGTCGACGAGCGGCCCGATCGCCCCGTCGCGGTCAAGGTCCTCGCCCGGCCGGGCGTGGAGACGCCGAATACGCGCCTGTACGGGGAGGCGCAGGCCGCGGCCGCTCTGTCCCACGGGCACGCCGTCACGCCGCACACGTCGGCGAGGCGCAGGTGACCGGCGGCTCGTGTACCTGGTGATGGAGCTGGTCGAGAGCACACTGCTGAACCGGGTCCTCAAGCGCGGCCTGCCCGTCATGGCGGATGTGGTGCGCTGAGGACGGCAGATCTGCCAGGCCCTCGAGGCCGCGCTCGGCGCCCCCTGTGGTCCACCGCGACGTCAAGCCCGACAAAACCTCATCCGCCCTGGTGGGGGTGGGTGTGCTGGGTGCCGTGGACGTCGACCGCGTTGGCTCGAGTCGGCGCTCTCGCGCGGCCGGAGGTCGCAGCGGCATGACGATCGACCGTCCTTCTGTGACTGGCTGACCCGGGCGTGACGAACGCCTTCGCGACACCGCGCCTGCGTCTGCTGGTGCGACCGGACACGGTGCTGCGCCGGCACCGCGACCTGACCGCACGACCGGCATGGTGCCGCCTCCCGGCCGAAGCGCCCGGGACGACCCCGCATCGTCACCTCCATCAGGGCATTCTCGCTCGACGACGAGGTGACCGTGCCGTTGTGCGGGCTCAGGAAATGAACGAAGAGCGGCGTCACCCGTTGCTGTCCGGCCTGCCGGACGTCATCCATCTCCCGAACGGGCAGGCGAAACGGCTCGAGCTGCTGCGAGCAGTTCGACGACGAACCCGCGCAGGCCGGGTAGTGACGTTCGCCTCTCCGCGAAGAGTTGCAGGTTATGTTCTAACACCTTACGGTCCCAACTATGGCGAACGCACCCCGCCATGCTGAAGACCTCGGCGCGGCCCGCCCGAGCCCTTCTCCCGTCCCGCACGTGCCGGAAGGCACTTTTTTGGCGTGGTGGTCGCCGACAAGCCGCCGCTTCGCCGCTCTCGGCGCTCGGACCGAGAAGGGCATGCGAGCCGCTCCGGGAGCGCGGCCAACGGCCGCGTCGACGACCCGGGCCGAGCCCGCTCGCGGAGTGGGCCAGGGAACAAGCGCCTCGGCGCCGGCCTCGGACACCCATGGAACCGGTGACTCGCGGGTGCGAGATTCACCGACGTCAAGAAAGAAAGAGCCCCACATGTACATGAAGCTCGAAGTCATCGTGCTGCCCGTCTCCGACGTCGATCGGGCCAAGGCCTTCTATGAGGCGGTGGGATTCCGTCTGGATCTTGACAAGGCCGCCAGTGAGGACTGGCGCGCGGTGCACTTCACGCCGCCCGGCTCCGAGTGCTCGGTCATGTTCGGCAACGGGATGACCTCCGCCGCGCCGGGCTCGGCCCAGGGCCTCTACCTCGCCGTCTTCGACATCGAGGAGGCCCGCGCGGAGCTCGTCGGCCGCGGCATCGAGGTCAGCGAGGTGTTCCACGACGCCGGAGGACTCCTGTACCACGGCCACGAGGCCGGAGAGGTCACCCACCAGGTGGAGGGACAGGGGCGGCTCGCCGGCCTGCACCCCGACCGCGCCTCCTACGGCTCCTTCGCCACCTTCAGCGACCCCGACGGCAACGGCTGGGTGCTGCAGGAGATCAAGCAGCGGTTCCCCGGCCGCTGACACACGTCAGTCACCCACCCACAGGTGCGACGGGCCGTGACCAGCCTGGTGGCGGCCCGTCCGCTCAGCCCTTGGACGCAGCCCCGCCGTAGCCGGCGGCCGGATCCCGCACCGCGCGCACACGCTCCTCAATCGCGCGCGCTCCTCGATATCGAGGTCCCGCCTACGCCGTGACGCTCGAGAAACATTGCCAAGGGGATTCTCATGAACATGCCTCCCATGGAGCCGCCGGCCCAGGAGGGCCCGGTGCAACGCTCGCCGCCGGAAGCGCACCGGCGGAGCCGAGCCGGGCGGAAGCCTGCAGGACACGGAGGCATCCCTCATGGACCTGACACCGGCGCCCATCGCCCCCCGCGACGGCGCCGCCATCAGCCGCTGACGCGCCGCTCCGGGCAGGCATCCGGCACGCGGCGGACCACGCCGCCCGTGTCTCAATGGACCCGGCACAGAGGCACAGAGGGGAGGAGCGGGGGCGCGGCGCGTGCCGTTCCCCTGCTTCGTGCCCGTGCCCGTGCCGTACCTGTGCCCGCGCCTCAGTGGTGGAAGCCGGTGGCGGCCGCCTTGTCCTTGCTCTGCGGTGCTGTCTGGGCCCGCAGATCCGGCATGGCGCGCTTCAGATCCTCCACCAGCAGCGCCGACAGGTCCGCCGAGAAGCCGTTGCGGCAGACGAAGCGCAGCACCGACAGGTCCTCGCGGTTCGGCGGGAAGGTGTACGCGGGCACGAGCCAGCCGTTCTCCCGCAGCCGCCGCGAGACGTCGAAGACGTCGAAGTTCTTGATGTCCGGGGCGGTCGTGACGGCGAAGACCGGCAACTGGTCCCCCCGCGTGAGCAGCCGGAAGTCGCCCAGTTCCTCGATCCGGTCGGCGAGATGCCGCGCGACGTCCCGGGTCGTCTGCTGCACGGCCCGGTAGCCCGCGCGGCCGAGCCGCAGGAAGGTGTAGTACTGCGCCACGACCTGGGCCCCGGGCCGGGAGAAGTTCAGCGCGAACGTCGGCATGTCGCCGCCCAGGTAGTTGACCCGGAACACCAGCTCCTCGGGGAGCTCGTCGCGCGAGCGCCACAGCGCCCAGCCCACGCCCGGGTAGACCAGCCCGTATTTGTGCCCGGACGTGTTGATCGACGACACCCGCGGCAGACGGAAGTCCCAGACCAGGTCCTCGTCCACGAAGGGCGCGACCATCGCCCCCGACGCCCCGTCCACATGGACCGGGACGTCCAGCCCCGTGCGCTCCTGCAGGGCGTCCAGCGCGGCGCAGACCTCCGCGACGGGCTCGTACGACCCGTCGAACGTGGAGCCCAGGATCGCGACCACCCCGATCGTGTTCTCGTCGCACAGATCGGCCGCGGCCCGCGGGTCGAGGTGGAAGCGGTCGCCCTCCATCGGGACCAGCCGCGGCTCCACCTCCCAGAAGTTGCAGAACTTGTCCCAGCAGACCTGCACATTGACGCCCATGACGAGATTCGGCCGGGCGTCCCGCCCCGGATAGCGGTCGGCGTTCCGCTTCGCCCACCGCCGCTTCAGCGCCATCCCGGCGAGCATGCACGCCTCGCTCGACCCGGTGGTCGAACACCCCACCGTCGACGCCGGGTCCGGCGCGTGCCAGAGGTCGGCGAGCATCGCCACGCACCGTCGCTCCAGCTCGGCCGTCCGCGGGTACTCGTCCTTGTCGATCATGTTCTTGTCGCGGCACTCCGCCATGAGCACCGCGGCCTCCGGCTCCATCCACGTCGTCACGAACGTGGCCAGGTTCAGCCGGGAGTTGCCGTCCAGCATCAGCTCGTCGTGCACCAGTTGATAGGCCGTCGCGGGCGCCATCGGCCCGTCCGGCAGCTGATGTTTCGGCGGTGCCGACGTCATCGACCCCGTCGGATCGGCCTCCCCGTAGAACGGATTGAGCGAGAGCCTGCGGCGCTCCTCGCTCTCCTCGCGGCCGGTGCCGCCCTTGTGCAGTGCCATGTCGGATCGCCTTTCAGCGCAGTGGTGTGCCGTCGTTGTGGAGTTGCATCTGGGGCCGCCCGGTCACCAGCAGCCAGGCCGGCAGTAGGGCGACGCACAGCAGCGGGAACACATGCGGGTCGGCGGCGAGAACGGCCGCGGTGAACAGGCTCAGCCAGCCCATCCGGGTCACTGCCAGCAGCACCCCGAGCACCGCGCAGACCACCCCGAGCGTCGGATGCACCTCGGGCACGAGCGCGCTCACGCCAAGCCCCAGGGCGACCCCCACGAAGATGCTGGGAAAGATCCGGCCGCCCCGGAATCCGCACGCCGCCGCGACCGTGAGGGCTGCCAGCTTCACGATCGTCATCAGCGCGAACTGTCCGGACGACCAGCCCGACGGATCCGCCGCCAGCACTTTCACCTGCTCCAGGCCCTTGAAGAGCGTGAGCTCGCCGCCCAGCGCTCCGAGCAACCCCAGCACCAGCCCGCCCGCGGTGATCACCAGTACGGGGTTCCCGAGCCGCCGGAAGGCGGCGTGGAGGTAGGGGAACGCGTGGACGGCCGCCATCCCCACGAGCGCGCCCAGCGACGCGACCGCCAGCGCCGCCGGCACGTCGCCCCAGCGTGAGCCCGACAGTTCTGGCAGCGAGAGATCGAACGTCGGATGTGCGATCAGTACGGTGGTCAGCGCACCGGTCCCGCCCGCGATGAGCGGGGCGAACAGCTTGTCCCACAGCGCGCCGGGCGCAGGCCGCATGGCGAGGGACTCGGTGAGGATCAGCGCGGCCGCCACAGGTGTGCCGAAGAGCGCCCCGACGGTCCCCGCGGCCGCCAGCGCCGCCCACAGCTCCCCGCTCGAGCCGCGCATCGCCTTGCTGCCCAGCCAGGCCGCGAGCGCGATGTTCGAGGCCGTGATGGGGTTCTCGGGGCCGAGGCTGACGCCGCCCGCCAGTGCGAGCACGGCCGCCAGCAGCAGGCCCGGCACCACCGATGCGGGCAGCGGTGGGTCGACGAGCGCCGTCGTAGCCGGATCGGGCCCGGCGTGCCCGTACACCCTCCACACCACGAGCCCGACCGCGAGACCCGTCGTTGTGAGCACGACGATCACCCAGAGCGACGAGTACCGGCCGATGCCGATGGCGTCGGGCAGGACCTCCCACAGGACGTTCTTGAGCTGGTCCGAGAGTTCGGTCACGCCGAGCAGAAGCAGGCTCGACGCGACGCCGACGACCCCCGCGGGAAGGATCAGCGGCAGCAGCGCCCGCGCCGGGGTGGCCGCCTGGGGGCGGTCGGTCGTCGTCACGCGGCTCACGATAACGGCATGAATGGTGCACACACGGTGAACTCAGCCCGTACCGGAGCTCCTCGACGATCCGGGACGGCCCGATGGGCTCGACCGGCCCGGACGGCCTGGACGGCCCGAGCGGTTCGACTGGCCCGAACGAGCCCGGATCGGCCCGGCCCCGCCACGGACGCGCGTCACGCCCGCGGGGCGATCACCACGGCCGTGCCGTACGCGCAGACCTCCGTGCCCACGTCGGCCGCCTCCGTCACGTCGAAACGGAACATGAGCACCGCGTTCGCACCGCGCGCCCGCGCCTGCTCCACCAGGCGCTCCATCGCCTGGTTGCGGGTCTCCACGAGGGTCTTCGTGAGGCCCTTCAGCTCGCCGCCGATCATCGACTTGAGCCCCGCGCCGATCTGGCTGCCCAGGTGCCGCGAGCGGACCGTCAGCCCGAAGACCTCCCCGATCACATGCTGCACCTCGTGGCCCGGTACGTCGTTCGTCGTGACGACCAGCACATCGGGGTGCTTGCCCTGCCCGCCGCCGTAGTCATCGATGCCCATGGGGCACAGCTTCGTTGCCGCCCGTTCACCCCGCATCCGCAGAGGGCCGGTGGAACCCGTCGTCACTCGGATGCGTTGATAGCTTTGGGTTGCCGACACGCCGACCGACACGCCGTACGGCGCGGTGCACGCAGCCGATCGACCTTCAACACCACAGGAGCCCGGACCTCGTGAACACCCTTGCGCTCGGACCGAGCTGGCTGGACCCGGACTATCTGATCACCACGTTCGGTCTGATCGGCGTTCTCGTCATCGTCTTCGCAGAGTCCGGTCTCCTCATCGGTTTCTTCCTGCCCGGGGACTCGCTGCTGTTCACGACCGGCCTGCTGGTGACGACCGGCGTCATCAAGCAGCCCCTGTGGGTGGTGTGCACACTCGTCGTGCTGGCCGCGATCATCGGCGACCAGGTCGGCTATCTCTTCGGCCGCAAGGTCGGCCCCGCGCTCTTCAAGCGCCCGGACTCCAAGCTCTTCAAGCAGGAGAACGTGGAGAAGGCGCACGAGTTCTTCGAGAAGTACGGCCCGAAGTCCCTGGTCCTGGCCCGCTTCGTGCCCATCGTCCGGACGTTCACGCCGATCATCGCCGGTGTGAGCCGGATGAACTACCGCTCGTTCATCACCTTCAACGTCATCGGCGGCATGCTCTGGGGCGCGGGCGTCACGCTGCTCGGCGCCGCGCTCGGCAAGATCGAGTTCGTCCACAAGAACATCGAGGCGATCCTCATCGCCATCGTGCTCATCTCGGTCGTCCCGATCGTGATCGAGTTCCTGCGCGCCCGCTCCAAGGGCAAGAAGGAGGCCGAGGCGCTTCCCGACGGGGCACCGCAGGGCGCCGCGCGCGGGCGCCACGCCAAGCGCTGACCGCCGGGACCGAGTGCGACGGCCGGACCCGCCTCGGCGGTGTCCGGCCGTCGGCGTCAGAAGCCGCGCGTCCGCTTGGCCGCGCGGCGCCGGCCCGCCGCCGCCGGGCTGCGCAGGAACAGCCGGGCCATCTCGCCGCCCAGGTTCACCCCGATCGCGATCGCCAGCGCAAGCGCCGCCGCCCGCGCCAGCGAGGCGAAACCCAGGTCCATGTTGTTCTGCGCGATGTGCAGCACCCCGAAGTACATGGCGCTACCGGGCAGCAGCGGACCGATCGCCGCCGTCACGTACGGCAGTGACGAGGTGTGCTGAAAGCGCGCCAGCAGCTGCCCGAAGAGACCGACCAGCCCCGCTGCCACGGCCGTCGCCAGGACGGCCGAGCCTCCCGCCGTCACGGCGATCGCCGCGTAGATCACCCATGCGACCCCGCCGTTCGCCGCGGCGATCATGACGGTGGAGCGATCCTGTTGCAGCAGGATCGCGAAGGTCAGGCACAGCACCATCGACGCCAGGATCTGCACCACGGGCCGCTCGACGATGTCCAGCGAGCCCTCCGGACTCAGATTCGCCTCGAACTGCACGCCCACGTACAGCACCGTGAGCACGCCGACCACGATCGCCACGAAGAAGTAGGCGACCTCCAGCAGCCGGGCCGACGCCGTGATGTAGAAGCCGGTGAGCCCGTCCTGCACGGCCGCCACCAGCGCCCGCCCCGGGATCAGCGCGAACAGCCCACCGGTGATGACGGCGGAGGGCCGCAGATCCGCGTGGAGCGCACTGAGCGCGACCCCGATCGCGGCGGGCGGCATCGCGGCCACCACGAACTGGTAGAACTCGGGCAGCCCGCGCCCCGCGCACAGCCACGCCAGCCGGTCGCCCAGCATCGCGCCGACCGCCGCCGCCACGAACACCAGCGGGCCACCGCCCACCAGCACCGAGGCCGCGCCGGCCAGGACGCCCGCCGCCGTGGTGAGCACCCAGCCGGGATACGGGTGCCGGTTACGGCGGATCTCGGCCAGACGCCGGTACGCCTCGTCCAGCTTGACGTCGTGGTCCTCGGCACTGATGTCGGCGACGAGCTGGTAGACGGCGGTCAGCCGCGTGTAGTCGGTGCCCCGGCGCCGTACCGTGCGGTTGGCCGTCACCGGATCGTCGACGAGCGACGGCTGGTACGTGATCGACAGCAGCGTGAAGGTGACGGTCGGCTCGCAGTGGTCGAGTCCGTACGAGCTCGTGATGGCGAGCATCGCCGCCTCGACGTCCTCGGCGCCCTCACCGCCCGCGAGCAGCAGCTCGCCGATGCGCAGCGTCAGGTCGAGCACGCGCGGCACGGCGGGCCCCGCCTCGCCGGGTGGCTGCACCGGCTCCGGCATGGGCCGCTCGCTCACCGGGATCCGCAGCATCGTGCGCATCCGGTCCTGCCACGGCGCGTCCTTGGACAGCTGGACCACCGGGATGCCATGGGCCGGGGTGAAGGCCGGCGGGGACTCCTTCGCCCGGTACGTCGACGGCGGCGCGAACGCGGACCCCTCGGGCTCGGCCGGGGTTTCCGCCGCCAGGCCCGCGGGAACGGCGAACTCGGAGGACGGATGGTCCTCCTCGGGCGGTCCGGGCTGCTCCACACCCTCCGGCGCGGTGAAGGCGCTGTGCGCCTCGTCCGACTGCGGCTTCCGGTCCTCCGCCGGCTTCTCCCGCTCCGCCACCACCGCTCTCCCGATTCCTCTCCCGCGCCGAGGCCGTGTCTGCGCCCCCAGTATGCGACGGGCGGTACACCCCCGCGTGGGGTGCACCGCCCGTGGGCCGACCGTCAGGTCAGTGGGACCGCGTCAGTGCGCGCCGCCCTGCGCCTCGAGGCGCTTGTAGGAGGCCTCGATCTCGGCCTCGGCCTCGGCGCGGCCGACCCAGTTCGCACCCTCCACGGACTTGCCGGGCTCCAGGTCCTTGTAGACCTCGAAGAAGTGCTGGATCTCCAGGCGGTCGAACTCGGAGACGTGGTGGATGTCCCGCAGGTGCTCCACGCGCGGGTCGGAAGCCGGGACGCACAGCAGCTTGTCGTCGCCGCCGGCCTCGTCCGTCATCCGGAACATGCCGATGGCGCGGCACTTGATCAGGCAACCGGGAAACGTGGGCTCGTCCAGGATGACCAGGGCGTCCAGCGGGTCGCCGTCCTCGCCGAGGGTGTTCTCGACGAAGCCGTAGTCGGCGGGGTAGCTGGTCGAGGTGAAGAGACGACGGTCCAGTCGGATCCGGCCGGTCTCGTGGTCCACCTCGTACTTGTTCCGCGACCCCTTCGGGATCTCGATGGTGACGTCGAACTCCACGGGTGGCACTCCTCCATGATCAACACATATGTAGGTGACGCTGTGCCCGGCGGACCCGCCGGGTGCCATGCTCGCGGCAGGGCGCAGTGATTAAGTGTCCCCTACGCAGGTGTGTGATCGCGAAAGGGGCTGGTCAGTGGTGCCCGACCACAGAACGTGGCAGCTCACGGCAGGCGCGGCCGTGGTGGGCCTCGCCGTCGCGGCCGGAGCGGTGGCCGCGGCCGGTCCCTGGGACTCCGGTCAGCGTAAGGCCGAGCGCGACCGGGCCGCTGCCCTCGCCCGCACAGGTGGCGCACATCACGAGCCCGCAGGGGCGGCACCCGACGAGGCGGCACCCCCCGAGCCCGCGCCCGCGCCCAGCGCCCCCGGCGTGCTCGCCGCGCCCGTCCCACCGGCAGCCCCGCCCGCGCCCGCCCCCTTCACCAAGGCCCTCACGCCGCTGCTCCGCACCCCTGGGCTCGGCCCCGTCCTCACCGCGTCCGTCGTCGACGTCTCCACCGGCAAGCAGCTGTACGGGAAGAGCCCGGGCACCCTCATGACCCCGGCGTCGACCATCAAGATCGCCACGGCGGTCGCCGCGCTCTCCGCCACCGGACCCGCCCACCGCATCCCCACCACGGTCGTCGCCGCCCCCGACTACCGCGGGATCACCCTCGTCGGAGGGGGCGACCCCACCCTCGACATGCCCCGGCTGCGCACCCTGGCCGACTCCACCGCGCGCGCCCTGCGCGAGCACGGCGTCAGCACGATCCGGCTGTCGTACGACACCTCGCTCTACAAGGGACCCGTCCGGCACCCGATCGGCCCCAACAACAACATCGCCCCGGTCAGCCCCCTGATGCTCAACGAAGGACGGCTCGACGCATCCTCCAGCGGGCCCGCTCCGCGCGGCGGGGACCCGGCGCGCGACACCGCCGCCGCCTTCGTCGGGATGCTCGCCGTGCGCGGCATCAACACCGAGGCGGGCCCGGACCTGGGCAAGGTCCCGGCCAAGGCCGTGCCCGTCGCCAAGACCCTCTCCGCGCCGATGTCCGCGCTGGTCGAACGGATGCTGACCAACAGCGACAACGACCTCGCGGAGGCGCTCGCCCGGCAGACCGCGATCGTGGGCGGGCGCCCGGCGAGCTTCGCCGGCGCGCAGGCCGCCGTCGCCGAACGGCTGAAGCGGCTCAAACTCCCGGTGGGCAAGGCCCGGTTCGCCGACGGCAGCGGGCTGAACCGCGCGGACAAGGTCTCGGCCGGCCTCCTCACCGCCCTGCTCGCCCGCGCCGCCGACCCGGCCCACCCCGAGCTCCGCCCCGTCCTCACCGGGCTCCCGGTCGCCGGCTTCACCGGCACCCTCAGCGGCCGCGCCGAGGCCAGGACCGCCGGTCTCGTCCGGGCCAAGACCGGCAGCCTCACCGGGGTCGACACCCTCGCGGGCACGGTTGTCGCCCGTGACGGCCGGGTGCTGGCCTTTGCCTTCATGGCCGGCCGCACCCCGTCCTACGGCGCCGGCCGCCCGGCCCTGGACCGCATGGCGGCGGCGCTGGTCGGCTGACGGGGTGCGTCCCGCCGGGTACCGGCCCGGCCCCGCCGGGGCGACGGGCCCCCGCCCGGCAGGGCGTAACCCGCTCGCACCGTGGCCCCGACAACGTACGGTTGACGCATGACGAGCATCGGTGGTGCCGAGATGGTCGACTGGAACCTCGCGGTCGCGACCGCGACCCGCCTCGTACGGCCGGGCCCCGACGTCAGCCGGGACGAGGCACGCGCCGTCGTCGCCGAGCTGCGCCGGCATGCCAAGTCGTCCGAGCAGCACGTCCGGGACTTCACCCGGATGATCCCCGAAGGGCACGAGCCCGAGGACACCCCGGTCCTCGTCGTCGACCGGGCCGGCTGGGTGAAGGCCAACGTCGCGGGCTTCCGCGAGCTGCTGAAACCGCTGCTGGACAAGATGCAGGAGCGCCGCGCCGGCACGCCCGGCGGCGCGATGTTCGGCGCCGTCGGCGGCAAGGTGACGGGCGTCGAACTGGGGATGCTGCTCTCGTTCCTGGCGTCCCGCGTCCTCGGCCAGTACGAGACCTTCGCCCCGTCCACGCGCGAACTGCCCGGCGCCGCGGGCAGCAACGGCCGCCTCCTCCTGGTCGCGCCGAACATCGTCCACGTCGAGCGCGAGCTGGACGTGGAGCCGCACGACTTCCGGCTCTGGGTCTGCCTCCACGAGGAGACGCACCGCACCCAGTTCACGGCCGTGCCCTGGCTCCGCGACCATCTGGAGGGCGAGATCCAGGCGTTCCTCGCCGAGACCGACGTCGACCCGATGACCGTACTGGAGCGGCTGCGCGAGGCCGCCCAGTCGCTCGCCGGGGGACGCCCCGAGGGCGAGGAGAACGAGGGCCGTTCCCTCGTGGAGATCGTGCAGACGCCGGAGCAGCGCGAGATCCTCGGCCGGCTGACCGCCGTGATGTCCCTCCTCGAAGGCCACGCGGACTTCGTGATGGACGGCGTGGGCCCGCAGGTCGTGCCGTCCGTCGGCGAGATCCGGGAGAAGTTCCAGCAGCGCCGCGCCCGGGGCGCCTCGCGCCTCGACATCGCGCTGCGCAAGCTGCTCGGCCTCGACGCGAAGCTGCGCCAGTACCGGGACGGCGAGCGCTTCGTACGGGCCGTCGTCGAGGAGGTCGGTATGGACGGGTTCAACCGGGTCTGGACCTCGCCCAACACCCTGCCCACGAAGGCGGAGATCGCCAAACCGGCGGACTGGGTCGCGAGGGTGCACCGTAAGGCAGACTGACGAGGGGCATGCGGCCGGCGGCAGAAGGACGCCCCCCTAATCACCCATCCGAGGGACCGTAGGCGATGGGTAGGCGTGCAATGCTCGGGGAACGGCCCGGTTCTGTCACCATCGACGCACTCTGAGTGACCGATCCTCCCCTCCCGACTCCGACGAGGCACCCCAACTTCACGAAGGGCACCGGACATGGGTCCCCATCCTGCGGTCGCGGCGATACGCCTGGCGGTCCGCCGCGTACTCCACGACGTACTCAACGAACTGACCGAGATCCCGCGCACCGCTGTCGGCGCCACGACAGGCACCGCGCGCTACGCGGACGGGCGCTCCGCGGACCGGCGCTCCACCGAGGGGCAGGGCCCCGACCGGCCGCCCCTCGTCCTCGTCGCATGCTCCGGCGGGGCCGACTCGATGGCGCTCGCCTCCGCCCTCGCCTTCGAGGCCCCCAAGCTTTCCGTGCGCGCCGGCGGCATCACCGTGGACCACGGCCTGCAGGCCGGCTCGGGCCAGCGTGCCGCCGAGGTCGCCGCCCGTCTCACCGCCATGCGGCTCGATCCCGTTGAGGCGATCGCCGTGACCGTCGGCCGCGACGGCGGCCCCGAGGCCGCGGCCCGCGACGCGCGCTACGCCGCGCTGGACGAGGCCGCCGAGCGCCTCGGTGCGGCCGCCGTCCTGCTCGGCCACACGCGTGACGACCAGGCGGAGACGGTCCTGCTGGGCCTCGCCCGCGGTTCCGGCACCCGTTCGCTGTCCGGCATGGCCGCCGTGTCCCCCTCCGGCCGCTACCGCCGCCCCTTCCTCCACCTCGACCGGCAGACCGCCCGCAAGGCGTGCCTCGTCCAGCACCTGCCCGTCTGGGACGACCCGATGAACGCAGACCCCGCGTACACCCGCTCACGGCTGCGCCACGAGGGCCTGCCCGCCCTCGAGAAGGCGCTCGGCAAGGGTGTCGTCGAGGCCCTCGCGCGCACCGCCCAGCTCTCCCGCGACGATGCCGACGCCCTGGACGCCTGGGCCGCCGACGTGGACTCGTCCGTACGTGACGAAGCCGGCCTTCTCGACTGCGCGAAGCTCTACGCACTGCCCCCCGCAGTCCGTCGCAGGGTGCTCCGCCGGGCCCTGGTCGCAGCCGGTTCACCTGCGGGTTCGCTCTTCGCGCGGCACGTCGAGGAGGTCGAGCGGCTGATCACCGGCTGGCGCGGCCAGGGGGCCATCAACCTGCCCGGCCGCGTCGAAGCCCGCCGGCAGGGTGGCAGACTGGTCATTCGGCAAGGCTGAGCCGACAGCGGGCCAGCGGGCCGATCCGCCGATACGGCAAGGGCTAGCGACAGAAAGCGACGCGGGTGAACGAGAAGGACATGGGCGCCGATCTCAAATCGGTTCTCATCACCAAGGAAGAGATCGACGCGAAGCTGGCCGAGCTGGCCGCGAAGATCGACGCAGAGTACGCGGGCAAGGACCTGCTCATCGTCGGAGTCCTCAAGGGCGCCGTGATGGTGATGGCGGACCTGGCGCGTGCGCTGTCCACCCCCGTCACGATGGACTGGATGGCCGTGTCGTCGTACGGCGCGGGCACCCAGTCGTCCGGTGTGGTCCGCATCCTCAAGGACCTGGACACCGACATCAAGGGCAAGCACGTCCTGATCGTCGAGGACATCATCGACTCCGGGCTGACTCTGTCCTGGCTGCTGTCGAACCTCGGCTCGCGTGAGCCGGCCTCGCTGGAGGTCTGCACGCTGCTGCGGAAGCCGGAGGCGGCCAAGGTCGCGATCGACGTGAAGTGGATCGGCTTCGACATCCCGAACGAGTTCGTCGTCGGCTACGGCCTCGACTACGCCGAGAAGTACCGCAATCTGCCGTTCGTGGGCACCCTCGCACCGCACGTCTACGGCGGCTGACACGACGATCCCGCAGAGGCACGGGAACCCGTACCGTCTTCCCGCCGTTGGAGCATGGGAAGGCGGTACCGGGTGACAATGCTGGGGTACCGTCCGAAGAACAGTCTTTTCAGTTGAGTCTCATAGCAGCATTTACCTACGGGCAGGAGGGACGGAGCGACACCGCTCCGTATGGATGGACGTGAAGCGATACTTCCGTGGGCCGGTCATGTGGATCGTGCTGGCCGTCCTCGCCGTGGTCGTGCTGATGCAGGTCGTCGGCTCGTCGGGCGGCTACAAGACGGTGGACACCGCCGAGGTGGTCCAGGCGATCTCCAAGAACCAGGTCGAACAGGCCAAGCTGACCACAGGCGACGAGCAGATCATCAAGGTCGAGCTGAAGGACGGCCAGAAGGTCGACGGCAGCGACAAGGTCCAGGCCAGCTACATCGGCAACCAGGGCGTCGAGCTTGCCAACACCCTGCAGAAGAAGTACGAGGCCGGTGAGATCGAGAAGGGCTACACCGTCTCGCCGGAGCGGCAGAGCCCGTTCCTCTCGGTGCTGCTCTCGCTGCTGCCCTTCGTGCTCATCGTGGTCGTCTTCCTGTTCCTGATGAACCAGATGCAGGGCGGCGGCTCCCGGGTCATGAACTTCGGGAAGTCCAAGGCCAAGCTCATCACCAAGGACACCCCGAAGACGACCTTCTCCGATGTGGCCGGGTCCGACGAGGCCGTCGAGGAGCTCCACGAGATCAAGGAGTTCCTGCAGGAGCCGGCGAAGTTCCAGGCCGTCGGCGCCAAGATCCCCAAGGGCGTGCTGCTGTACGGCCCGCCCGGTACGGGCAAGACGCTGCTCGCCCGCGCCGTCGCGGGCGAGGCGGGCGTCCCGTTCTACTCGATCTCCGGCTCCGACTTCGTCGAGATGTTCGTCGGTGTCGGTGCCTCCCGTGTCCGTGACCTCTTCGAGCAGGCCAAGGCGAACGCCCCGGCGATCGTCTTCGTCGACGAGATCGACGCGGTGGGCCGCCACCGTGGCGCCGGTCTCGGCGGTGGCCACGACGAGCGCGAGCAGACGCTGAACCAGCTGCTCGTGGAGATGGACGGCTTCGACGTGAAGGGTGGCGTCATCCTGATCGCCGCCACGAACCGGCCGGACATCCTCGACCCGGCGCTGCTGCGCCCGGGCCGCTTCGACCGGCAGATCGCCGTCGACCGCCCGGACATGCAGGGCCGTCTGGAGATCCTCAAGGTCCACCAGAAGGGCAAGCCGGTCGCCCCGGACGTCGACCTGGCCGCCGTGGCGCGCCGTACCCCCGGCTTCACCGGTGCTGACCTGTCGAACGTGCTGAACGAAGCGGCGCTGCTCACCGCGCGCAGCGACAAGAAGCTGATCGACAACCACATGCTGGACGAGGCGATCGACCGCGTCGTGGCCGGCCCGCAGAAGCGGACCCGGATCATGTCGGACAAGGAGAAGAAGATCACCGCGTACCACGAGGGCGGACACGCCCTGGTCGCGGCGGCCTCCCCGAACTCCGACCCGGTCCACAAGATCACGATCCTGTCCCGCGGCCGTGCCCTCGGTTACACGATGGTGCTCCCGGACGAGGACAAGTACTCGACCACGCGCAACGAGATGCTCGACCAGCTGGCGTACATGCTGGGCGGCCGCGCTGCCGAGGAGCTCGTCTTCCACGACCCGACCACGGGCGCGGCGAACGACATCGAGAAGGCCACGGCCACGGCCCGCGCGATGGTCACGCAGTACGGCATGACCGAGCGGCTCGGCGCGATCAAGTTCGGCGGCGACAACACGGAGCCGTTCCTCGGCCGCGAGATGTCGCACCCGCGTGACTACTCGGAAGAGGTCGCGGCGCTGGTCGACGAAGAGGTCAAGAAGCTCATCGAGACCGCGCACAACGAGGCCTGGGAGATCCTCGTCGAGAACCGCGACGTTCTCGACGCCCTGGTTCTCAAGCTGCTGGAGAAGGAGACCCTCGGCAAGGAGGAGATCGCCGAGATCTTCGCGCCGATCGTGAAGCGCCCGGCCCGCCCGGCGTGGACGGGCTCCTCGCGGCGCACGCCGTCGACCCGTCCGCCCGTGCTCTCCCCCAAGGAGCTCGCGCTGACCAACGGCGCTGCGGCGAGTGCGACGGCCGGCTCGAGCACCACGGTGACCGATGTCACCAAGGCGCCGGCCGAGGTGGTCCAGGAGGAGCGTCCGGACGCCTGACCAGGCGGTTCTCGGGCCCACCGGCCCGAAACCCGGAATTAACGCCACGCCTCCCAGGTTTTAGCCTGGGAGGCGTGGCGTTTTCGCGCCATGCCAGAGGACAGGAACGAGGCACAGATGACCGACCCGGTGACGCTGGACGGCGAGGGCACGATCGGCGAGTTCGACGAGAAGCGTGCCGAGAACGCCGTACGTGAACTCCTCATCGCGGTCGGCGAGGACCCGGACCGTGAGGGCCTGCGGGAGACGCCGGGGCGGGTGGCCCGGGCGTACAGGGAGCTCCTGGCGGGGCTGACGCAGCAGCCCGAGGACGTCCTGACGACGACGTTCGACCTGGGGCACGACGAGATGGTCCTGGTGAAGGACATCGAAATCGTATCCCTGTGCGAACATCATCTTCTTCCGTTCCATGGTGTGGCGCACGTCGGCTACATCCCGGCCACCACGGGCAAGATCACGGGACTGTCGAAGCTCGCGCGACTCGTCGACGTCTTCGCCCGCCGACCGCAGGTCCAGGAGCGGCTCACCACGCAGATCGCCGACTCCCTCATGCGGATCCTTGAGGCCCGTGGCGCGATCGTCGTGATCGAGGCCGAGCACATGTGCATGTCGGTGCGCGGTATCCGTAAGCCCGGCGCCAAGACCACGACCTCCGCGGTGCGTGGTCAGCTCCGGGACGCCTCGACGCGTTCTGAGGCGATGAGCCTGATACTGGCGCGATAGCCGGATTGTCAGTGGTGCCCGATATGGTCCCCGATCAGTGGAGTTGATCGCTGGTCAAGGGGGATCGCGGCGGAGCACGGGCTTCCCAGCCGCCAGAGCGTCAAGGTCGTGGGTGGCCGTGAACGCGCACGGGACATCCGTGTGGGCGACAAGTTATGGACGCTCGACGGGGAGCGCACGGCTCAGACGGCTGTCACCGCGGTGACAGCCGTCAGGGCGCGTGAGGCGGTCGAGGTTGTCACGGACCACGCCACGTTCATGGCAGCACCGGGACAGCTGTTGGGCGCGTCAGCGCCAACGTCCCGTTCCTCGTGGAGTTGGCGGGGATCGTCGGGCGCGGTTCACGCCCAGGGACAATGGCCGGGCGTCGGCCTTGGCGGTTTCGGACGCCTGGCCGAAGCGTGGGACGTTCCAGGCGGAGGATCACCCACTGGAGTCGCGGGAATCTCGGTGGTCCAGGTCCTGGAGATCCGCAAGCGTGCCATCCCGGTCAAGCCGTTCACCCTCTACAGCTACCGGCTCGACCCGTACCTGACGTTCTTCGTGAACGCGCACCTGGCCCGTGAGCCGTGGTGAGCCCGGATCGGGTCGCTCACGCCGCCGGGACGTGCCCCGTGCCGTTGTCCTCGTCCTCCGGGAGCTTGCAGACGCGCTCCAGGAAGAGGGCCGCGGCGACCACCGCGATGCCCGCCAGGACGGAGAACGCGGCGTAGATCGCCTGGTCCCGGCGGGCCGGGATGTCGAGGGAGCCGAGCAGAAAGACGCCCACGCCGCCGTACATGCCGCTCACGAGGGCCGCGACCAGGGCGCTCGCCTGGCCGAAGACGACCGCACGAGCCGCCATCAGCGGTTCGACGCCCTTCGCGCCGGGCCGGCGCTCGCGCTGCGCGCGCAGGCGGGAGCGGATCGACAGCGCGGTCGCCGCCAGCACCGCCGCGATCGCCGCGAGGACGATCGGCGCGGCCAGCGGCACGCTCGGCAGCGTCCCGAACGAGTCCCAGAGCCGCGCGCCGCCCCACGACAGCACCCCGGCCACCACGAAGAGCCCGGCCAGTACTCCGAGCCGTAGTTGCTTCACCGTGTGTCCTTCGTGTTGGCGACCCTGGCGACCCTGAAGAGCGTAACGACTACTCGGGCAGACGGAGTTCCAGGTCCACACGAGCCACGACGCCCTCCCGGCCCACGGCCGCCAGCAGCTCCGCCACGGGCCCGCGACCCGGCAGCTGGGCCTCCGGCTCCACGTCGTACCACGGAGCCAGCACGAAGGCCCGCTCGTGGGCCCGCGGGTGCGGCAGGGTGAGGACCGGGTCGTCGGAGACCACGTCCGCGTACGCCACGATGTCCACGTCGATCGTCCGCGGGCCCCAGCGCTCCTCGCGCACCCGGTCGTACGCCTCCTCGATCGCCTGGCCGCGCTCCAGCAGGGAGCTGGGCGGCAGCGTCGTCTTCACGACCACCACCGCGTTGAAGTACGACGGCTGGGAGCCGGGCTCGACGCCCCACGGCTCCGTCTCGTACACGGGCGAGACCGCCTTCACGCGGACGCCGGGCGTGTCCTCGAGAGCGTCGATCGCGCCCTGGAGCGTCTCCAGGCGGTTGCCCAGGTTCGCCCCGAGGGCGATGACGGCGCGCTTGGGGTTCGACAGGGTGGTGTCCGCGGCGTCGACCTGCTCGACGACTGCGGCGGGCACCGGCTGCACGGTGGGGTCGCTCATCCTCGGCTCCGGGTGATCGTGATGGTCACGTCGTCGAACGGGACGGTGATCGGGGCGTCCGGCTTGTGCACGACGACCTCGACCTCCTGGACCCCTTCGTGCTTGAGACACTGCTGGGCGATCCGCTCCGCGAGCGTCTCGATCAGATCGACCGGCTCGCCCTGGACGACGTCGACGACCTCCTCCGCCACCACTCCGTAGTGCACGGTCTTCGCCAGGTCGTCGTCGGCCGCCGCGGGGCGGGTGTCGATGCCGAGCGCCAGGTCCACGATGAAGGTCTGGCCCTCTTCGCGTTCCCGGGGGAAAACGCCATGGTGCCCGCGGGCCTTGAGGCCGCGCAGCGCGACACGATCCACGCGAATCACTCCTGCTGTCGTAGGTATTGCGCGCACGTTGCCGCGTGCGGACGGCAGCAGTGCACGGAATCGAATCTACCTGCGGACACCGACAACTCCCGCCCATGGGGGCTATGGACAGACACGCCGACGGCTGGTAGCGCGCCGCCTACCCCGTCCGCCGAAACTCAACCTTCACCAGGGCGCTTACCCACTCAGGCGGGGGGCTCGTCGTCCTCGTCCTCGTCGGATTCGGCCAGAACGGGTGAACCGTGATGTGACCAGATCCTCCATCCGTCGGGTGTGCGACGGAACACATTCGTGGCCACCACGAGCTGCCCGACGAGCGGCCCGAGCTCGCCCGCCTCCTCCGCGGGCCCGCCGCTCAGGATGTTCTCGGTGCAGGTGACGACGGCCGTGTCGCCGGCCACGCTCACCCGCACGTCGGTGAGGAAGAACTGGATGTACTCGGTGTTCGCCATGATCAGCGCGTACGAGCGCAGCACCTCGCCGCGCCCGGACAGCACCGGCCACCCGGGGTGCACGCACGAGACGTCGTCGGCGCCGTCCCCGTTCAGCCAGAGCGCGGAGACGTCCTCGAAGTCGCCGCGCTCCATCGCCTCGTAGAAGGCGGTGTTGGCCTCCTCGACGCTTTCGACGTCCGTGGGGGAAGTCACCGGGCTCCCTCGGCGTTCCGCGCTCCTTCGACGGCCCTGGCGACCCGTACGGCGTCCGCCGTGGCCCGCACCTCATGGACCCGGACCGCCCAGGCGCCCTCGTGGGCGGCGATCGCGGAGACGGCGGCGGTGGCCGCGTCGCGCTCGCGGGCAGGGGGTGGGGTGGCGGCGCCCTCGGCCAGCACACGGCCGAGGAACCGCTTGCGGGAGGCCGCCACCAGCAGTGGGCGGCCCAGCGCGCGCAGGTCGGCGAGGTGGGCGACCAGGGCGAGGTCGTGCTCGGCCTGCTTGGCGAAGCCGAGGCCCGGGTCGATGACGATCCGCTCGGCGGCCACACCGCCCGCGACGACGGCGTCCATGCGCTCGCGCAGCTCGGCGACGACCTCGCCGACGACGTCCTCGTACGCCGCCCTGCTGTTCATGTCCTCGCTGAACCCGCGCCAGTGCATGACGACGAACGGGACCTCGGCGGAGGCGACGGCCGGGACCATGTCCGGGTCTGCGAGACCGCCGGAGACGTCGTTGACCAGCACCGCGCCCGCCGTGACCGCCTGTGCCGCGACCGAGGCGCGCATGGTGTCGACGGAGACGGGGACGCCTTCGGCCGCCAGGCCCCGTACGACGGGGAGCACGCGCCGCAGCTCCTCGTCCTCGTCGACCCGGGTGGCGCCGGGCCGGGTGGACTCGCCGCCGACGTCGATGAGGTCTGCACCTTCGGCGACCAGGTCGAGGCCGTGCTTGACCGCGGCCGTGGTGTCGAACCAGCGGCCTCCGTCGGAGAAGGAGTCCGGCGTCACGTTGACGACTCCCATGACCGCACAGCGGTCCCACTCCGGCAGGCCCGTGGCCGTGCCCCGTCCGCGCAAGGTACTCATGCGTCCAGCCTAGGGGGTGTCGTGTGGATCTTGCCGGGCTCGCGTGCCCTGGCACCGCACCACACGGCACCTCGCCGCGTTGTCGTCGGTCACCGACTCCCCCGTAGCCCTTCGGGCACGGGAGGTGCCCCCACCCGGCTACGCCGCGCGGACCTCCCGCTCCGCCGTGGTGGCCGGGCGGATGTGGGCGCAGGGGCGTGCGGGGCGGGTCCGCCGGCGGCGGAACGGGCGGGGCACGGCGAAGGTCACGAAGCCCTCCGCCTGCATCGCGGCGAAGCCGATCCGCGGCAGGTCGCGGGTGTTGCGGAAGACCACGAAGCGCGGCTCCCAGCGCGGCCGGAACTTGGCGTTGAACTTGTACAGCGACTCGATCTGGAACCAGCGCGACAGGAAGACCAGCAGCCCGCGCCAGGTGCGCAGCACCGGCCCCGCGCCCAGCTTCTCGCCGCGTGCGAGCGCCGAGCGGAACATCGCGAAGTTCAGCGAGACCCGCTCGACGCCCAGTTTCGGGGATGCCTGCAGGGCGGCGACGATCAGCAGCTCGTTCATGCCGGGGTCGGCGGAGCGGTCGCGGCGCATGAGGTCCAGGGACATGCCGTCGGTGCCCCACGGGACGAAGTGGAGGACGGCCTTCAGGTCGCCGTACGGGGAGTCGGCGTCCTCCTTGTGGGCGGTGGCGATGACGCTGTCGCCGTCCGAGGGGTCGCCGATCCGGCCGAGGGCCATCGAGAAGCCGCGCTCGGTCTCCGTGCCGCGCCAGTCCTCGGCGGCGCGGCGTATCCGCTCCAGCTCGCCGTCGGAGAGGTCACGGACCCGGCGGACACGGGTCTCGTAACCGTTCCG
Source organism: Streptomyces sp. NPDC059909 (assembly GCF_042730885.1). Classification (NCBI taxonomy): domain Bacteria; kingdom Bacillati; phylum Actinomycetota; class Actinomycetes; order Kitasatosporales; family Streptomycetaceae; genus Streptomyces; species Streptomyces sp. NPDC059909. The sequence goes on along the minus strand of NZ_JBHWKX010000036.1, from coordinate 35,350 downwards.
CTCGATGCGTTTCACCATCTGGCGCACGTTCCGCATGGCGCGCCCGTTGAGCGAGAAATCCACGACGTCCACCACCGCCTCGTCGCCGAGCTCGAGGGCGTCCAGGCCGGTTTCCCGGGTCCACACCTCGCCCCCCGTCTCGGAGCAGCCCATCACGGCGGGGGTCCAGGAGTGGGCCTTGGCCTCGTCCATGAAGCGTTCGATGGCGCCGGGCCAGGCCTCGACGTCGCCGATCGGGTCACCGCTGGCGAGCATCACCCCGGAGACGACGCGGTAGCAGACGGCGGCCTTGCCGCTGGGGGAGAAGACGACGCCCTTGTCGCGGCGGAGCGCGAAGTGGCCGAGGGAGTCCCGGCCGCCGTGCCGGGCGAGCAGCTCGCGCAGCCGGGCCTCGTCGTCCTCGGTGAGCCGGGCGGCGGGCTGCTCGGGGCGGAACGCCAGGTAGATGGTGGTGACGGCGGTGAGCAGGCCGAGCGCGCCCAGCGAGTAGCCGACGGTCCAGTCGACGCCGCCCCGGTAGCCGACGGGGCCCTCCATGCCGACGAGGCCGACCAGGACGTGTTCGAGGCGGTCGCTGAGGCTGGGGCTGCCGACGACCTTGTACGGGTGGGCGCTGACGATGACCAGACCGAGGCCGAGGGAGCCGGCGCCCATCAGGACGAAGTTGGCGAGGGCCCGCCAGCGGCTGCGCGGGTCGGGCAGGGCCGCGAACTGGTCCCGGTGGCGCAGCAGGAGCGCGAGCAGGGCCAGCGACAGCAGGGCGCCGATGACGGAATTGCGGTAGGCGAACTGGGCCGCCGCGCCCGCCGGCAGCAGGATGACGGCGGCCCGCCAGGCGCGCCGCTTGTTCCGCTTGAGGCCGTGCGCGAGGAGCAGCAGGAGGACGCCCGCGCTGAGCGAGAGCGCGGCGGCGAAGGGGCCGAGGGCGCCCGGGAGGACCTCGGCCAAGGCATGCATCCGGCTGTGCCGGAAGCGCGGGAACACGCCGGCGGCGATGTCGATCAGGCCGATGAAGGTGCAGGCCGTGCCGACCAGCGTGGGTACGGATTCGGCGCGGGGGCCACTGAGGATCCGGCGCACCCGAACCGGAACCAACCCCGACTTGTCCCCATCTACCGTGACAGACATCGCTTCCCGTGGCTCCGAGAGAGATCGTGGAGTCCGTGGCCGCAGAACAGGCGGCTCGGACAATTTGCGCTCTCTAGGACGGCACTTCGGGGGAGCGGGTTCATCCCCTCTCAGGAAAATCTCACGTCCGCGTCTCACGGAAGAAGCTCGATCGCCCCATGGGTCTCACCAGCAACACGGTTCTGGCGCTGGCCGTACTGGCCGCCGTGGCTCTCTTCGCCGCGACGATCTGGCTGTGGCCACGGCTGTCACGCCGCAGCCGGCGTGCCGTGCTCGGCCGGGTGGGGCTGCTGCTCGCGACACAGCTGGCGCTCTTCGCCGCGGCCGGCCTCGCCGCCAACAAGTCCTTCCTGTTCTACGGGTCCTGGGCCGATCTCCTCGGCCGGGAACAGGAGATGGGCGTGGTCGTGGACCATTCGCTGAGCAGTGCGCACATCAAGGTGACCGGCAAGCAGAGGCCGGACGTGCCGGGAGGCTCGCGCGCCGCGGTGGGCGGGCAGATCCAGCAGGTCGTGATCGAGGGCGAGAAGTCGGGCATCGACACCCCGGCGTACGTCTATCTGCCGCCCGAGTACTTCCAGGCGGCGTACGCGAAGAAGACCTTTCCCGCCACGGTCGTCCTGACCGGCTACCCGGGGACCGCGGAGAACCTGATCAAGGGCCTCAAGTACCCGAGAACGGCGCACCAGCAGGCCAAGGACGGGAAGATGCAGCCGATGATCCTGGTGATGCTGCGGCCGACCGTCGCGCCGCCCCGCGACACCGAGTGCGCCGACGTTCCGGGCGGGCCGCGGACCGAGACGTTCTTCGCCGAGGACCTTCCGGCCGCCGTGTCGGAGGCGTACCGCGTCGGCACCGAGCCGCGCAACTGGGGCTTCATGGGGAACTCGACCGGTGGCTACTGCGCGCTGAAGATCGCGCTGCACCACCCGGAGCGGTACGCGGCGGGCGCGGGTCTGTCGGCGTACTACAAGGCCGCCGAGGACGTGACGACCGGCGACCTCTTCCACGGGAACAGCAAGGAGCGGAACCGGGCGAATCTGCTCTGGAGCCTGGACCACCTGCCGCAGGGCAAGTCGTCCTTCCTTGTCACCACGTCCCGGCAGGGCGAGGGAAATCTGAAGGGGACGCTCGACTTCGTCGAGAAGGTGAAGGCGCCCGCCCGCGTCTCGTCCATCACGCTCGACAGCGGCGGGCACAACTTCAACACCTGGAACCGGGAGATCCCGCCGGCGCTGGTGTGGATGAGCGGCAGGCTCAGCGCGGCGTGACGCAGGGGTTCAGCACGGTGGGACGTGTGGGCTCGGCGCGGCCCGAGGCGGGGGCTCAGCGCGGCGTGATCGTCTGAAGTTCCACTGCCGTCCGGGGGATGTCCTGCGCGTCCGCGTCGATGGAGCGGCGCAGTGCCTCGTGCAGCCGTGCCGGGGTCAGTACGCCGAGGAAACGTCCCGTCTCCTCACGGTCGATGACCGCGATCCATCCCGCGTCGTGCTGCAGCATCGTGGCGAACGCCTGCTTGAGGGAGGCGCCGACGGGAAGCCAGGCCTCCATCCGGCGGGCGTGGTCCCGTACGGCTCCCTTGCCGCCCGAGGCCTGTTCGGCGGAGATCCAGCCGTGCAGGTTGTCCTCCCCGTCCAGGACGACGGCCCAGCGTGCGCCGAGCTCGCGCGGCAGCGGGTCGTCGAGATGGACGACCGGCGGCTGGTCGAGGTCGCCCTCCTCGACGGGGGTGACCGACAGCCGCTTCAACCCGCGGTCCGCGCCGACGAAGTCCGCGACGTACGGGGTGGCGGGCGCGCCCAGCACGGTCGCCGGGGCGTCGAACTGCTCGATCCTGCCCTGCCCGTAGACGGCGATGCGGTCGCCGAGCCGCACGGCCTCCTCGATGTCGTGCGTGACGAAGAGGACCGTCTTGCGGACCGCCGCCTGGAGCTTGAGGAACTCGCTCTGGAGGTGGTCGCGGACGACCGGGTCGACCGCGCCGAACGGCTCGTCCATCAGCAGGACCGGCGGGTCGGCCGCCAGCGCCCTGGCCACGCCGACGCGCTGGCGCTGCCCGCCGGAGAGCTGGTCCGGGTAGCGGTCGCCGTACTTCTTGGGGTCCAGGCCGACCAGGTCGAGGAGTTCGGCGGCGCGCTCGCGGCCCTTTCCGCGTTTCCAGCCCAGCAGATGGGGCACGGTGGCGGTGTTCTCCAGCACGGTCTTGTGGGGGAAGAGCCCGACCTGCTGGATGACGTAGCCGATATGGCGGCGCAGTTCGACGGGGTCGGTGGTGGATATGTCGTGATCGTTGAGGAATATCCGGCCGCTGGTGGGCTCGATGAGCCGGTTGACCATCTTCATCGTGGTCGTCTTGCCGCAGCCGGAAGGTCCGACGAGCGTCACCAGTTCGCCCTCGGCGACCTCGAACGAGAGGTCGTCGACGGCCGTGGTGCCGTCCGGATAGCGCTTGGTGACGTGCTCGAATCGGATCATGCGCCCCATTGTGGCGGGTGGGGACCGGCCATGTGTGAAGGGCGTGTTGCCGGAACGCGAGGCTCCTCGGTGATTGTCAGTGGCGGGGGTTAGGGTCGGTTTCGGTCGGACATTCGAGCGTTCGACGACGGACGACCGGCGACGCGGCGACGGGCGACGGGGGTGGGGTGGGGTGCATGAGCGGGCAGAACTGCCTGGTCACGAACGACTGGATCTGCGGTGAATATCTCCGGTCCCGCAGCCAGGAGTTGATCGACGCCACGGTCCAGCATGTCTGGATCACGGTGGTGTCGGTGCTGATCGGACTGGCCGTCGCCTTCCCGCTGGCGCTGCTCGCCCGGCGCAGTCCGCGCCTCACGGGCCCGGTCCTCGGCCTGACGACCGTGCTCTACACGGTTCCGTCGCTGGCGATGTTCTCGTTGCTCCTGCCGTTCTTCGGGCTCTCCGCCGCCCTGGTGATCACGGGCCTGGTGCTGTACTCGCTGACGATCCTCGTGCGGAACATCCTGGCGGGCCTGGAGGCCGTGCCGCAGGACGCGCGTGAGGCGGCGCGGGGGATGGGGTACGGATCGGGCAGGCTGCTGTGGGAGGTCGAGCTGCCGCTGGCCCTCCCGGCGCTGATGGCAGGCCTGCGGATCGCCACGGTGTCGACGGTCGCGCTCACCACCGTCGGCTCGATCGTCGGACGCGGCGGCCTCGGCAATCTCATCGAGGACGCGCTGCCCAGCTTCTTCAAGGCCCAGGTGCTGACCGCGTCGGTGCTCTGTGTGCTGCTGGCCGTCGCCGCCGACCTGCTGCTGCTCGGCCTCCAGCGTCTGCTGACGCCCTGGACCCGCATACGTACGCCCCGGACCCGGGAGGCCCACTGATGGGGGTCATGGCCGACGCCTGGTCCTGGCTGACCACGGGGTCCAACTGGGCGGGAGAGAGTGGTGCCTGGCACCGCCTGGGGGAGCATCTGTACGTCAGCGGGGTCGCCCTCGCGCTCGCCTGTGCGGTCGCCCTGCCGGTCGCCCTGTACCTGGGACACATCGGACGCGGCGGTGCACTCGCCGTCAATGTCTCCAACGTGGGGCGGGCCGTCCCCGTCTTCGCGGTGCTCGCCCTGTTCATGGTGTCGCCGCTGCGGAGTGCCGGATATGTCCCGACCGTCATCGCCCTGGTGCTGTTCGCGATACCGCCGCTGCTCACCAACGCCTATGTGGGGATGCGGGAAGTGGACCGGGCGGTCGTGGAGGCCGCGCGGGGCATGGGGATGTCGGGCCGGCAGCTCTTCGCCAGGGTCGAGCTGCCTCTTGCGTACCCGATGCTCATGACCGGGCTGAGGTCCGCCTCCGTCCAGGTCGTCGCGACCGCGACGATCGCGGCGATGGTCGGTCAGGGCGGCCTCGGCCGGATCATCACGGCCGGTTTCAACACGTACAACACCCCTCAAGTAGTCGCGGGCGCCCTGCTCGTGGCCGTGCTGGCCCTCCTTGTGGAGGCCGTGCTGGTGCTGGTGGACCGCCTCTGCAGTCCCCTGCGCCCCCAGCGGAAATCCGTGTGACGACTCACTCCCTTGGATGGTGAACCTCATGAGCAGAACCTCGCGTATGGCGGGTGCGGTGCTGGGCGTCGTCGCCCTCGTCGGCTCGCTCGCCGCGTGCGGCGGCGACAGTCTGGAGCAGGAGAAGGGCGGTACGGGCGGCTCAAGCGGTGACGCGGGCGGCGGCAAGAAGGGCACGCTGGTCGTCGGCGCGGCGGCGTTCACGGAGTCCAAGGTGCTCGCCGAGCTCTACGCGCAGGCGCTGGGCGACGCCGGGTACAGCACGTCCGTCACGACCGTGAAGAACCGCGAGCTGTACGAACCGTCGCTGGAGAAGGGCGAGATCGACGTCGTACCGGAATACGCGGCGACGGTCGCGGAATTCCTCAACGCGAAGGTGAACGGCCCGAAGGCACCGGAGGAGAAGCCGGTCGCCTCGAGCGATGTCGCGGCCACCGTCGCCGGGCTGCAGAAGCTCGCGGAGCCGCGCGGACTGAAGGTGCTGCCCGCGGGAGAGGCGGTCGACCAGAACGCGTTCGCGGTGAGCAAGGAATTCGCCGAGAAGAACAAGCTCAAGACCCTTTCCGATCTCGGCGAGGCGAAGATCGAGGTGAGGATCGCGGCCGGCGACGAGTGCGAAGTACGGCCCTTCTGCGCGCCCGGTCTGAAGAAGACCTACGGCATCGATGTGGCGGGCATCGACCCGAAGGGCGTCGGCACGCCCCAGGCGAAGCAGGCGGTCAAGGACGGTGAGGACCAGCTGGTGCTGACCACCACCACCGACGCCACGCTGGAGACTTTCGGTCTCGTACTGCTGGAGGACGACAAGAAGCTCCAGAACGCGGACAACGTGCTGCCGGTGGTCAACGCCAAGGACGCCGGTGCGCAGGAGATAGCCGACGTTCTCGGCAAGCTCACCGAGACGCTGACCACGCAGGATCTCGTGGAGCTGAACCGGAAGGTGGACGCGGAGCGGGCGAAGCCGGAGGACGTCGCCAAGGAGTATCTGGAGTCCAAGCGTCTGATCAAGAAGTAGCCGCCGAAGTGGCCCCCGAAGTGGCCGCAGAGGTGGTCGCTCAAGTGGGCGATGGGTAAAGGGAGTCGGGTCGGCGCGGCAAAGTGGCCAAGAGATTGCCGGTCCGGCCCCCCATTCGTCACCTACGCACGGTAAATTTCTGGCCATGCCACGTGGACGCCACCGCCATTCCCCACCTCTGCATCGGCTCCTGCAGCCCTCCGCGGTCGCCGGAGCGTCGGTTCTCTGTGCCGCCGGCGCCTGGCTTTTCGCGGATCCCGTTGTGCTGCGCACCTTCGTCGCGGCAGCGGCGGCAGCCGCGGTCACGGGCGCGGTGCTCATGCGCAGCTGGGACCGGAGCGCGGGCCGCCGCGTCGCCGAGCTCACCCGGGCCCGCGCCAGCGACGCCTGGAAGACCGAGGAGCGGATAGCCGAGCTGGAGGCCGACCTCGACGAGTCCCGCGAGCTGCGCGGCAAGCTGGACGCGAAGCTCCGCTCCAAGCGGGTCGAGCTCGCCGGGCTGCGCAACGAGCACGCCGCGCTGCTGCGGCGTTATGCGAACGCCGAGACGGAGCGGGCCACCGCGCTCGAAGGCCGGCGGCAGCTCGCGCTCGAGGCCGCCGCACCGAAGGAGCTGCTGCCCGCCGGTTCCACGCCGACGCCGTCCGCGTATCTGCGGGCCGCCAAGGCGCTGGAGGACCTGTCGCGCAACGCGGCGGCCCAGCAGGCCAGGCACACCGTCGAGGAGGCCCGTCGGCGCGATCTCGCCGAGCGGGCGCGGGAGGCGGAGGAGCCGCAGGGGAAGCACGCGGCGGCCGCCGGGGGAGAGCAGCATGCCCGCCCGTCGTCCGCCGTCCCCGCGAGGATGCCGGTCCCGGTCGCCTCGGCGATCGTTCCGTACACCGCCCGCCAGGCACCGCGTCCCCTGGGCGGCTTCGACTTCTTCGGCACGGGCGCGGCGCCGGCCGCCGCCCAGCTCGCGGCGGTCCAGGACGAGGATCTGGCGGACGTCGTGGGCGAGGAGACGCTGGCCGCTGGCAGGCCCGCGGCGGACCGCGCCGTGGGGAAGGTCATCGACCTGACCGCGCACGACGAGACCGAGCAGCTGGACGTGGCGGAGCTGCGCAGCGCGATTTCCTGACGCGTCCGGCGTCGGGCGTCGGGCATCCGGCGCCCGCCGTCCGGCGCCACGCGCCCGGTGTGTTCCGGGCGCGTTCTGCTTTTCCGGCGCGTGCGCGGGGCTACTTGTCGATGTCGCCGACGACGAAGAACAGCGACCCCAGGATCGCCACCATGTCGGCGACCAGCGTGCCCGGCAGCAGCTCGGTCAGCGCCTGGATGTTGTTGAACGACGCCGAGCGAAGCTTGAGCCGGTACGGGGTCTTCTCGCCCTTGGAGACCAGGTAGTAGCCGTTGATGCCGAGCGGGTTCTCGGTCCAGGCGTACGTGTGGCCCTCGGGTGCCTTCAGGACCTTCGGCAGGCGCTGGTTGATCGGCCCGGGCGCCAGCTCGGCGAGCCGGTCCAGGCAGGCGTCCGCGAGGTCGAGCGCGTTGTGGGTCTGCTCCAGCAGGCACTCGAAGCGGGCCAGGCAGTCGCCCGCGGTACGGGTGACGACCTTGAGGGTGTCCTGGAGCTCGCCGTACGCCAGGTACGGCTCGTCGCGCCGCAGGTCGAAGTCGACGCCCGAGGCGCGGGCGATGGGGCCGGAGACGCCGTAGGCGTGCGCGGTCTGCGCGGTCAGGACGCCGACGCCGCGCGTACGGCCGCGGAAGATCTCGTTGCCGAGGACGAGCCGGTCGTACACGTCCATGCGGGAGCGGACGTCGGCGACCGCCTGCCGTGCCCGGCCGGTCCAGCCCGCGGGCAGGTCCTCCTTGAGGCCGCCGACCCGGTTGAACATGTAGTGCATCCGGCCGCCCGAGACCTCCTCCATCACCGTCTGGAGCTCTTCGCGCTCACGGAAGGCGTAGAAGACCGGGGTGATCCCGCCCAGTTCGAGCGGGTACGACCCCAGGAACATCAGGTGGTTGAGGACCCGGTTCAGCTCGGCGAGGAGCGTCCGCGTCCAGACCGCCCGCTCCGGCACCTCCATGCCGAGCATGCGCTCGACGGCCATGACGACGCCGAGCTCGTTCGAGAAGGCGGACAGCCAGTCGTGGCGGTTGGCCAGCATCACGATCTGCCGGTAGTCGCGCGCCTCGAAGAGCTTCTCGGCGCCGCGGTGCATGTAGCCGATCACCGGCTCGGCGTGCTGGATGCGCTCTCCGTCCAGGACGAGACGGAGGCGGAGCACGCCGTGGGTGGAGGGGTGCTGCGGGCCGATGTTCAGCACCATGTCGGTGCTCTCCGCCGCGCCGCCGATGCCGATCGTCGTCTCCGTCATGAGCGACAGTATCCCTCGCGCGCCGAACCCCGCGCGGCCCCGCCCACGCTCCGGACACCGAGCCCCGACGGGCCCGGGCCCCGGGCGCCTGGGCGCGCGGGACCGTGGGCCGACCGGGGTGTCCCTCCCCAAGGGCCGGACGGGCTGTGAGGGTGCCCGGGACCGCGCGGTGGACTCGGGTGTCCGTCCTCAGCGCCGGACGGGCTTGGGGTGTGCCGGGGCCGTCGGATGGGCCCCGGTCAGGGGAAGGGGTGGGGAGGGGGAAGTTCCGCCGGGACCCGCTGCAGCAGCCATGTGAAGTCGCCGAGGCCGCCGCGGGCCGTGAGCTCGGCCGCCTCGCCCGCCGACGACAGGGCGCGTACGTACGCCGCGGGGTCGGTCGACGCCAGGGCCAGGGGCGGGCGCTCGCCCGTGATGCCCAGGCGGTGCAGGGCATCGCGCTGGGTCACCAATTCGAAGTCGCCGCCGCCACCCTCACCGCCCAAGGCGCCGGCGCACGCGTCCAGGGCCACGTGCGCCGTGATGTCGCAGCCGCCGTCCGGGACCGGAGGCACCTCCCGGCCCTGGCGGAAGCCCGTCAGCGTCCCGAAGGGCGGCCTCGCGCCCGCGCGGTGCGCGTAGTCGACGGCGACCGCGAGCCCCGCGTCGAGCGTCGCGACCGCCGCCGCCCACGCCTCGTCCCGCGGCCGCCCGATCTCCGCCCGTACCCCGGGCTCCATCAGCGGCCACCAGCGGTCCAGCCACTCCGCGTCCGCCCCGGTCACCGGCTCCCCGAGGCGTTCCTCGCCGTCCGCGCCGCGGACCAGGACGTACCGGGCGACGCCCGCCCCGTCGACCTCCGCGACGTCCACCGGGACGTTGTCCAGCCACTCGTTCGCGAACAGCAGCCCGGTCACCCCGGCCGGGGCCCGCCCGGCCCAGTCGATGCGCGGGTCGAGCCCCTCCGGCCGGTCTGCCCGCTCGACGGCGCAGGCCCGTACCGGACGCCCGTCCGGCAGCCGCCCGCCGGGTAGCGCCGCCAGCACGGCCGTCAGCAGCTCCCCGCGCCCGGCGCCCATGTCGACCAGGGCGATCTCGGAGGCACCCGGCAGGGACTCCGCCGTCTCGGTCAGGAGCCGGGCCACCGCGGAGGCGTACAGCGGCGAGGCGTGGACCGACGTACGGAAGTGCCCGGCGGGCCCCTCGGGCCGCCGATAGAACCCACCGGGCCCGTACAGCGCCCGCTCGGTCGCCTCCCGCCAGGAGAGCCAGCCGGCGGCCGGCCCGTCCGTTGCCTGATATGTCGCCTCATTCGTCACGCGTGTCAGTCTCCACCTTGCGGAGTAGGCGTCCGCCGACCGGATCGGCCCTCCGGTTGACCCATGCACCTTTCCGCTTTCCCTACGCTGGGTTACGTGCAGCGCCTCTACGACTTCATCCGCAGACACCCGACGGGCGTCGACAGCTTCTGGGCCGTCGTCCTCTTCGGGTTCTCCATGATGTGGGTGATCCAGGAGAACGTCGGCAACGAGCCCCGGATCGCGGCCGCCGTCATCGTCCTCCTGCTCTGCCTCAGCATCGCGCTGCGCCGTCGCGCACCCGAGAAGATGCTGCTGCTCGTAGCTGCCCTCGGCATCGCCCAGCTCGTGCTGGGCATCAAGGGCAATGCCGCGGACTTCGCCATGCTGGTGATCATCTACACGGTCGCGGCGCACGATGGCCCCCGCTGGGCCTCCCGTCTCGCGCTCATCGGCGGACTGTCCGCCGCCACGCTCTCGCAAATCCGCTGGCCCATAGAGAACACCAGCACCGGCGGCAAGATCTTCTTCACGGTCGTCATGAGCGTCCCGTTCGCGCTCGCCTGGGTGCTCGGTGACTCGCTGCGTACCCGCCGCGCGTACTTCGCCCAGTTGGAGGAGCGTGCCTCCAGGCTGGAGAAGGAGCGCGAGGCGCAGTCCAAGGTCGCCGTCGCCGCCGAGCGCGCCCGGATCGCCCGCGAGCTCCACGACGTCGTCGCGCACAACGTCTCGGTCATGGTGGTCCAGGCCGACGGCGCCGCGTACGTCCTGGACGCCGCGCCCGACCAGGCCCGCCAGGCGCTGGAGACCATCTCCAGCACCGGCCGCCAGGCGCTCGCCGAGATGCGCCGGCTGCTGGGCGTGCTGCGTACCGGCGACGCCCCGGAGAGCGGGGAGTACGTGCCCCAGCCCGACGTCCAGCAGATCGAGGAGCTGGTCGAACAGGTGCGCCACGCCGGCCTCGCAGTCGACTTCAAGGTCGAGGGCACTCCGCGCCCGCTCCCGAGCGGCGTGGAGCTGACGGCGTACCGCATCGTGCAGGAGGCCCTGACCAACACCCGCAAGCACGGCGGCCCGGACGTCGGGGCGAGCGTGCGGCTCGTCTACTTCGACGACGGGCTCGGGTTGCTGGTCGAGGACGACGGCCGGGGAGCCTCGCACGAGATGTACGAGGACGGCGGTGCGGACGGCAAGGGCCACGGCCTCATCGGCATGCGCGAGCGCGTCGGTATGGTCGGCGGCACGCTCGACGCGGGGCCGCGGCCGGGCGGCGGATTCCGGATCAGCGCACTGCTCCCGCTCAGACCCGCCCACTAGCCCAGCACACCACCACAGTCCAGAACGCCCACCAGAGCCCGGCACGCCCATCAGACAGGGGACCAGTACATGACGATCCGCGTGATGCTCGTCGACGACCAGGTGCTGCTGCGCACGGGATTCCGCATGGTGCTCGCCGCGCAGCCGGACATGGACGTCGTGGCCGAGGCGGGCGACGGGGCCGAGGCGATCGAGGCCCTGCGCTCCACCCCTGTGGACGTGGTCCTGATGGACGTACGCATGCCGAAGCTCGACGGCGTGGAGGCGACCCGCCGCATCTGCGCGGAACCGGACGCGCCGAAGGTGATCATCCTGACCACCTTCGATCTCGACGAGTACGCCTTCTCCGGGCTCAAGGCGGGCGCCAGCGGCTTCATGCTCAAGGACGTCCCGCCGGGCGAGCTGCTCGGGGCGATCCGCTCCGTGCACAGCGGAGACGCCGTCGTCGCGCCGTCCACGACCCGCCGCCTCCTGGACCGCTTCTCGCCGATGCTGCCGTCCCCCGGCGGGCCGCCGCAGCACAAGGAGCTGGAGCGGCTCACCGACCGCGAGCGCGAGGTCATGCTGCTGGTCGCACAGGGCCTGTCGAACGGCGAGATCGCCGCGCGGCTCGTCCTGTCCGAGGCCACGGTCAAGACCCACGTGGGCCGCATCCTCACCAAGCTGAACCTGCGCGACCGGGTGCAGGTGGTGGTGCTCGCGTACGAGACGGGTCTCGTGCGGGCGGGCGGCGGGGCGGCCTGAGCCGCACGCTGCTGTGGATCAACGGCCTTTCGGGGGCGGCAAGACGCAGACGGCGTACGAGCTCGCGCGCCGGCTGCCCGGCAGCGTGGTCGGCGATCCCGAGCGCGTCGGCTTCGGGCTGCACCGCATGATCCCGCGGGGGCTGGGGCACGGCCGCGGCCGGGGGCCGCTGATGGACACAGCCAGGACCTGCGGTCCTGGCGCCAGGGCGTGTACGAGGTGCTGGACCTGACGCTCCGCGGGCAGGGGGTGTGGTGATCGCCCCGATGACCCTGGTCGAACCGGCGTACTTCGAGGAGGTCGTCGGGCGGCTGCGGGACGAGGCCGGCCACGAGGTGCGCCACTTCGCCCTGCTCGCCGAGCGCGAGACGGTGTGCGGCGTCTCACCGAGCGGGGGCTCGGGCGCAGGCCAAGCGGGAGAGCTTCGCCGTGCGGAAGCTGGACCAGTGCCTGGAGCGCCTGCGCGGGCCGGAGTTCGCGGAGCACCTCCGTACCGACCGGATGACCGTGCCTCAGGTCGCGGACAGGACTGCGGAGTCGGCGGGGCTGCGCCTCGCACCGAACACATACGGCCGGCTGCGGCACCGGCTGCGGCGGGCCAGGGTGGGCCTGTCCCACATCCGCTTCGACCGACCGATTCCGCCTCGGCCTCAGCGCAGGACCGTCTCCAGGAAATCACTGCCGAGCCGGGCCACGACCGAGACGTCGAGCTGGTGCAGGACGTACCGGCCGCGGCGCCGGGTCGTGATCAGGCCGGCCTTCTTCAGCACCGACAGATGGCGGGAGACCTCGGGCGCGGTGATTCCGTGCGTGTCGGCGAGCTCGCCCGTCGTGTACGGGGCGCGGGCGAGGTTGCGGCACAGCCGCATGCGCATGGGGTGGGCGAGCGCCTCCATCCGGAGCTTGAGCAGCTGTACCGAGGCGGGGCCGGGAAGCTCGGGGGAGCCGACGGGGTACAGCACGACCGGCCGCCAGCCGGGGGCGTGCAGCACCATCAGATGCGGCCAGCCGAAGCTGGAGGGCAGGAAGGTGACCCCGGCGCCCACGGCCGGGTCCAGGGCGGTCGTGTGGCCCACCGTGAGCTTGTCGGCCTCGATACGGGCCGCCGTCTGCTCGTCGAGCGAGAGCGCGGGGGACACGGCGCGCAGTGCCTCCGCGAGGCCCTTGCGGCGCAGTATCTCGGTCTTGTGGCGGGCGTCGGCGGCGAGCTGGGTGCGGACCCGGTTCCAGGTGTCCGCGAAGAAGGCCTGCTCGCAGTCCTCGAAGAGGCGCCGCAGCCAGGCGCGTACGGAGGCGGGGTCGTCCATCAGCCGCCGGACGAAGTCGAGCTGCTTGGGGCCGCGGGTGGCGGCGAGCTCCAGCGCCCGGTCGAGGTCCACGGGGCCGCCCGTGGCGTACGTACTGGAGCAGGTGAACTCCATGGTGCAGGCGATGAACCGCTCGTCGTCGAGCCGGTCCATCATGTCGAGCTCCTCGGCGAGGGTGGCGCCCGTGCGGCCGTCGCCGCCGCGTACGCCGGCGAACGGCATGAAGACGTCCGAGAAGGTCGATGTCCAGAGGAAGTCAGCCTCGTGCAGCCGGTCGGCGAGATCGGGCTTCAGCCCGGCCGCGGTGGCCGTGGCCCAGCCATGCAGCCCCGGATGATGCCCGGGCTCGGCCAGCGCGTGCAGCGCGACGCCCAGCTCGGCGAGGGGCGAGATCTCGAAGAGGATCCGCTCGGGCGGCAGGCCCGCGATGTCGATGGTGACACTCACGCCTCCCATGGTGCGGGGTCCCCGGGGCGATCCGTCGCCCCATTTGACGGTGCTGGTCAATCGACGGGCGCGGGGTGGGCCGCGGGCGGAGCCTGAGAGGCATGGACGCCATCCAGCAGCACCTCCTCGACACCTACCGGGCCGCCCGGCACGGCGCCCCGGCTCCACCGCCGCCGGGCCGCGACGACTGGCGTACGCTGCGGTCGCTCCGCGACCACCACCGCTTCACGAAGGTCCTCGCGGGCCGCCCCCTCCACCCGCTTCGCACGGCCACGACCCGCCTCTTCCGCCGGGGAAGCCCTCACTGCCTCTAGGGCCACCGCTTCCGGTCCCGGAGCCCCGGGGGCGTGTCCGGTACCGGCGGGTCGGCCGGGGGTCCGTCCTCAGCGCCGGACCGGCTCCAAAGGAGCCCTGCTGCGGTCACGCCCGCCGGGCGCAGGGGCAGGGTCCAGGGCGGAGCCCCGGAAGGGGGACTGGGGCGGAGCCCCCCACGCGGCGGAGCCGCACATCGACACAGCGGGAAGGGGCGGGGCGGGGAGAGGCCCGCCGCAGGCGGCCACGCCCCACGGCACCCACCCGGCGCGCGCGCAACCCCCGCGCCTCCACAGGCTGTGGACAACCCGGAGCCCCGTCGAAACGCTGGCGTAGCATGACGAAGAATCGTCCGGTACCCCCCGCGGACTGGAACGGAAGGCCGTCGCCGCGTGAACGCACCACCACCCTCAGCCACCCCGCCCGCATCCGAGCCCGTCGACCCCAAGGACCGCCCGGCCCGCCTCACCGTGGGTGTCGTGGGAGCGGGCCGTGTCGGCCCGGCCCTCGCCGCGTCCCTGCGGCTGGCGGGCCACCGCCCGGTCGCGGTCTCCGGCGTCTCCGACGCCTCCGTGCGCCGCGCCGCCATGCTGCTGCCGGACGTGCCGCTGGTCACGCCCGCCGAGGTCCTCGCGCGCGCGGAGCTGGTGCTGCTCACCGTCCCGGACGACGCGCTGACCGGCCTGGTCGAAGGCCTCGCGGAGACCGGAGCCGTGCGTCCCGGACAGCTCCTCGTCCACACGTCGGGGCGGTACGGCACGGCCGTGCTCGACCCCGCCCGCCGGGCCGGCGCCCTCCCGCTCGCGCTGCACCCCGCCATGACCTTCACGGGGACGAGCGTCGACGTCCAGCGGCTGGCCGGCTGCTCCTTCGGGGTCACCGCCCCGGCCGAGCTGCGGCTCGCGGCCGAGGCGCTGGTCATCGAGATGGGCGGCGAGCCCGAGTGGATCGAGGAGGAGGCCCGCCCGCTCTACCACGCGGCTCTCGCCATCGGGGCGAACCACCTCGTCACCCTGGTCGCCCAGTCCATGGAGCTGCTCCGCGCCGCGGGTGTCTCGGCTCCCGACCGCATGCTCGGCCCGCTCCTCGGCGCCGCGCTCGACAACGCCCTGCGCTCGGGCGACGCCGCGCTCACCGGCCCGGTGGCCCGCGGCGACGCGGGCACGGTCGCGGCGCACGTGGCAGAGCTGCGCAAGCACGCGCCGAGCACCGTCGCCGGCTATCTGGCGATGGCCCGTACGACCGCGGACCGGGCGCTCGCGCACGGTCTGCTCAAGCCGGAGCTGGCCGAGGACCTGCTGGGGGTACTGGCCGAGGGAGACAACCGATGAGCCGTGACACCGAGCTGATCCACACGCGCGACGACCTGGACGACCGTCTGGACCACTCCTCCGGTGGCCCTGTCGCCGTCGTCATGACCATGGGCGCCCTCCACGAGGGCCACGCCACCCTGATCCGCTCCGCCCGCGAGCACGTCGGCCGCAAGGGCACCGTCGTCGTCACCGTCTTCGTCAACCCGCTCCAGTTCGGCGCCGGCGAGGACCTCGACCGCTACCCGCGCACCCTGGACGCCGACGTGAAGACCGCGCAGGAGGCCGGTGCGGACCTCGTGTTCGCCCCGTCCGTGGACGAGGTCTACCCCGGCGGCGAGCCGCAGGTGAGGATCTCCGCGGGCCCGATGGGCGAGCTCGTCGAAGGCGCCTTCCGCCCCGGCCACTTCGACGGCATGCTCACGGTGGTCGCCAAGCTCCTCCACCTCACCAGGCCCGACGTGGCGTTCTTCGGCCAGAAGGACGCCCAGCAGCTCGCCCTGATCCGCCGGATGGTCCGCGATCTGAACTTCCGGGTCGAGATCGTCGGCGTCCCGACCGTGCGCGAGCCGGACGGCCTCGCGCTCTCCAGCCGCAACCGCTACCTGTCGCCCGCCGAACGGAGGACCGCGCTCGCGCTCTCCCGGGCCCTCTTCGCCGCCCACGACCGGCTCGCCGCGCAGCAGGCGCTGCGCGCCCGCGCCGAGTCCGCCCCCGCGCCGACGGCCCGTGCCGCCGCGCTCTCCGCGCTCGGCGAGGCCCGTGCGGCCGCCGACGCGCACGCGGTGGCGGCGGCCCAGCCGGGCGGCGGGGCCGATGCCGTACGGGCTGCTGCCCGCGCCGTGCTCGAAGAGGCGGCCAAGGCCGTGCCGTCGCTCGACCTGGACTATCTGGCGCTGGTCGACCCGACCGACTTCACCGAGGTCCCGGACGCGTACGAGGGCGAGGCGATCATGGCGGTCGCCGCGCGGGTCGGAGCGACGCGGCTGATCGACAACGTACCCCTGACCTTCGGAGCTCCCGCATGACCGCGACCGGAAGTGGCCCCGGCACCCGTCCCGGAAGCGGCCCCGGCACTCGCCCCGGAACGGGACCCGGGACCGGCGCGGGCATACGGCTGACGGCCCCCGTGCCCGGCTGGGCCATCGACGCCGATGTCGTCGTGGTCGGCTCCGGCGTCGCGGGCCTGACGGCGGCACTGCGCTGCGCGGCCGAGGGCCTGCGTACGGTCGTGGTCACCAAGGCCCTCCTCGACGACGGCTCCACCCGCTGGGCCCAGGGCGGTATCGCGGCGGCGCTCGGCGACGGCGACACCCCCGAGCAGCACCTGCAGGACACGCTGGTCGCGGGCGCCGGGCTGTGCGACGACGAGGCCGTACGGACCCTGGTCACCGAGGGCCCCGACGCGGTGCGCCGGCTGATCGGGACCGGCGCGCAGTTCGACCTGGACGCCGGCGGGGACATCGCGCTCACCCGTGAGGGTGGCCACCACCGGCGCCGTATCGCGCACGCGGGCGGCGACGCGACGGGCGCGGAGATCTCGCGGGCGCTGGTCACGGCGATACGCGAGCGGGCGATACGCATCATCGAGCACGCGCTGGTCATCGACCTGCTGACGGACGAGAGCGGGCGTACGGCCGGAATCACCCTGCACGTCATGGGCGAGGGCCAGCACGACGGGGTCGGCGCGGTGCACGCCCCCGCCGTGGTCCTGGCGACCGGCGGCATGGGCCAGGTCTTCTCGGCCACGACCAACCCGTCGGTGTCCACCGGCGACGGCGTCGCGCTCGCGCTGCGGGCCGGCGCCGAGGTGAGCGACCTCGAATTCGTCCAGTTCCACCCCACGGTCCTCTTCCTGGGCCGGGACTCCGAGGGCCAGCAGCCCCTCGTCTCCGAGGCAGTACGGGGCGAGGGCGCCCATCTCGTCGACGCGTCCGGCACCCGCTTCATGGTGGGGCAGCACGAGCTGGCCGAGCTCGCGCCGCGCGACATCGTCGCCAAGGGCATCATGCGCCGCATGCAGGAGCAGGGCGCCGACCACATGCTCCTGGACGCCCGCCACTTCGGCGCCGAGATGTGGGAGAACCGCTTCCCCACGATCCTCGCCGCCTGCCGCGCCCATGGCATCGATCCGGTGACCCAGCCCATCCCGGTCGCCCCGGCGGCCCACTACGCCTCCGGTGGTGTCCGGACCGACCTGCACGGCCGCACCACCGTCCCCGGTCTCTACGCCTGCGGCGAGGTCGCCTGCACCGGCGTCCACGGCGCCAACCGCTTGGCCTCCAACTCGCTGCTGGAGGGCCTCGTGTTCGCGGAGCGCATCGCCACGGCGATCGCGAGGGACCCGAGGCCCGTCGCCGCCGCGGCGCCTGCCACGTCGGCCCCGCCGGCCACGGACGGCTGCAGCCCCGTGCCGCTGCTCCTCCCCGAGGCGCGGCACGAGATCCAGCGGATCATGACGCACGGTGCCGGCGTGCTCCGGTCCGCCGCCAGCCTCGACGACGCCGCCGACGCGCTGGAGGCGCTGCACCTGTCCGCGGCGCACGACGCCGAGGAGTTCGACAAGTCCGCCGAGCCGGGCGTGGAGTCCTGGGAGTCCACCAACCTCCTGCTCGTCTCGCGCGTCCTCGTCGCCGCCGCCCGTGAGCGCGCGGAGACCCGCGGGTGCCACTGGCGCGAGGACCACCCCGACCGCGACGACGCGGAGTGGCGCCGCCATATTGTCGTACGGCTCACTCCGGACCGACGCCTCGTCGTGCGCCGCACCGGCACCGAGTCCTTTCCCCCCGTCATCCCCCTCGCCCCCAGGGAGCCGCAACCGTGAGCACGCCCGAAGAACGTCCGGAGCCCGTGGACGTCCCCCTGATCCAGATCAGCGCCCCGGTGTCCGCCACCGACGACTCGGCGGGCGGCTGCGGCGAGGGCTGCGGCTGCGCCGACGAGGTGTACGAGAGCGGCCTGGACCCGGCCCTCGCCCAGCTCCTCGCCGAGGCGGGCCTCGACCCCGTCCAGGTCGAGGACATCGCCCACCTGGCGATCGAGGAGGACCTCGACGGCGGCCTGGACATCACGACCGTCGCGACCGTTCCCGCGGACGCCGTCGCCACCGGCGACTTCACCGCCCGTGAGCCCGGCGTCGTCGCGGGCCTGCGCGTCGCCGAGGCGGTCCTGTCGATCGTCTGCACCGACGAGTTCGAGGTCGAGCGGCACGTCGAGGACGGCGACCGCGTCGAGGCGGACCAGAAGCTGCTCTCCGTCACCGCCCGCACCCGCGACCTCCTCACCGGCGAGCGCAGCGCCCTCAACATCCTCTGCCGTCTCTCCGGCATCGCCACCGCCACCCGCGCCTGGGCCGACGTCCTCGAGGGCACCAACGCCCGCGTGCGCGACACCCGCAAGACGACTCCCGGCCTGCGCGCCCTGGAGAAGTACGCCGTGCGCTGCGGCGGCGGCGTCAACCACCGCATGTCGCTGTCCGACGCGGCCCTCGTCAAGGACAACCACGTCGTCGCCGCGGGCGGCGTCGCCCAGGCCTTCAAGGCCGTACGCGAGAAGCTCGCCGAGGTGGGCACCCCCGACCTCGCCATCGAGGTCGAGGTCGACACCCTCCACCAGGTCCGCGAGGTCCTGGACGCCGGTGCCGACCTGATCCTGCTGGACAACTTCACCCCCACCGAGACCGAGGAGGCCGTCGCCCTCGTCAAGAACCGGGCGGTGCTGGAGTCCTCCGGCCGGCTCACCCTCGCCAACGCCCGGGCGTACGCCGAGACGGGCGTCGACTACCTCGCCGTCGGAGCCCTCACCCACTCGTCCGCGATCCTCGACATCGGCCTCGACCTGCGGGACCCCCGAGAGGCCGGGAACTGATCCCATGCTGCTCACCATCGACGTCGGCAACACCCACACCGTCCTCGGCCTCTTCGACGGCGAGGACATCGTGGAGCACTGGCGCGTCTCCACCGACCCGCGCCGCACGGCCGATGAGCTCGCCGTGCTCCTCAACGGTCTGATGGGCATGCACCCGCTGCTCGGCGTGGAGCTCGGCGACGGCATCGAGGGCATCGCCATCTGCGCGACCGTCCCCTCCGTGCTGCACGAGCTGCGCGAGGTGACCCGCCGGTACTACGGCGACGTGCCCGCCGTCCTCGTCGAGCCCGGCGTCAAGACGGGCGTGCCGGTCCTGACGGACAACCCCAAGGAGGTCGGCGCCGACCGCATCATCAACGCGGTCGCCGCCGTCGAGCTCTACGGCGGCCCGGCGATCGTCGTCGACTTCGGGACGGCGACGACCTTCGACGCGATCAGCGCCCGCGGCGAGTACGCGGGCGGGGTCATCGCCCCCGGCATCGAGATCTCGGTCGACGCGCTCGGCGTCAGGGGCGCCCAGCTCCGCAAGATCGAGCTGGCCCGCCCCCGCAGCGTCATCGGCAAGAACACGGTCGAGGCGATGCAGGCGGGCATCGTGTACGGCTTCGCGGGCCAGGTGGACGGCGTCGTCGAGCGCATGAAGCGGGAGCTCGCCGAGGACCCGGACGAGGTGACCGTGATCGCGACGGGTGGGCTGGCGCCGGTGGTGCTCGCCGAGTCGTCCGTGATCGACGAGCACGAGCCCTGGCTGACACTGATCGGCCTGCGGCTCGTGTACGAGCGGAACGTCTCCCGTATGTGAGCGCGGCGCCTGCCCGTGGGGCTGCCACGGGGCCGCCGCACAAAGAGGCGCCCCGCGAACGCCCCGCAAAGAGGTGCCCACAAGGTGGCGCCCCGCAAGAGGCATCTCCCAAAGCCGCACAAAGAGGCGCCGCGCCACGTATCTGCGTTAAACGAATTTTGTCCGATTAGCGCGTAGTGTCGGCGCATGCCCACGCCTTACGGATCCCGCGGCGGCATGGCGTTCAGCGCAGACGAGCTGCGAGTGCTCCGACGCGCCCTCGCCGTCGCCCTCAATCCCGCCCAGCCCCGTGAGAACGTCATCCAGGACTGTCTTCGGCTCGCCGAGTCCGTGGACGAGGCCGTGAGCGAGGCGGGGCGGCTGCGCGCGTTCCTCCTCGCCGACCTCGTCCGCTACCGCGCCGCACTCCCCGGCTCGGCCGGCGGCTATCTGGAGCTCCTCCAGGACGCCCTGGCCGCCGACTACGACCCCGGCCCCGAGGATCTCGCTGCCCTGCGCGGCCTCCAGCAGCGCATGCCCGCCGCGGCCGCGCTGCTGGAACGCTGCCAGGACCTCGCGGAAAAGTCGGTACGCGCCCGCCTCGCCCGCCGTACGGCCGCCTCCGCCACCGAGGTGGCGGCACCCGCCCCGCCCGCCCCCCGGGCCCGCCTTACGGCCCTCCCCGGCGGCCTGTCCGCCGCGGGCGACAAGCCGGAGCCCCGCCCGGCCGCCCCGAAGCCGTCCCCCGGCCCCGCTCCCGCGCCGCGACCGGACCGCCCCATCCCCACACCCGGCGAGGTCTTCCCCCCGCGCCGCAAGCCGGCGCCCCCGCCGGAGGAGCGGGCGGCCGGATAGCTACTCTGGAGGGCATGGACTACGTATCCGCGCTCCTGCCCCCCGTCGTGATGGCCGCCTTCTTCATCGGCCTCGTCGTGACGATCGTCAAGAGCCAGGGCGGTCCCAACAAGGCCAAGGAGGACGCCGCGGTGGACGCGGCGATCGCCCGCGCGGAGGCCACCCCGCAGTCCGCTCCGGCGGACCGCCCGACCGGGGCCTGATCCCCGGGCCCGAACCCGCGGTGCGAGCCCGGGGCTTCCCGGCCCCGGGGTCCCCGTCCCCTCAAGGACGTACGGCTGTCCAAGGCCGTACGTCCTTTTTCGTACCCGTAGTACGTCAATAGCCATCCATTCGGACATCTCGCACTATGGTGGCGATGTGCCCCGTCAATTGGGAGAGCTCGAAGACGCCGTCATGACGCGGATCTGGCAATGGAACCGTCCGGTGACGGTCCGGGAAGTCCTGGAAGATCTGCAGCAGGAACGGTCCATCGCCTACACGACCGTCATGACGGTAATGGACAATCTCCATCAGAAGGGCTGGGTGCGCAGGGAAGTCGAAGGGCGCGCCTATCGATATACCGCGGTCTCCACCAGGGCCGCGTACTCGGCCGCACTGATGAACGAAGCATGGTCGAAGAGTGACAACCCCGCGGCGGCCCTTGTCGCGTTCTTCGGCATGATGTCGCAGGAGCAACGCGAGGCGCTCCAGGACGCGGTCCGCATCGTTCAGCCCCAGATCCAGGAAGGGGCCGCGCAAGGCGCCAGGGAAGAGCCCCCGCGGGCCTCTCGGCAAGCGCCTCCCGAACAGGACGTAGAGGGCGACGACGAGACGGGCGGAGCGGGGCGATAGCGTCCGGTCATGCCCTCAGCGCATCCGCTTCCCAATGCCGCAGCAAATGCCGTCACCGTCCGGCGGGCCAGGACCACCGATGTGCCGGCCGTGCGCCGGCTCGTCGACCCGTACGTGAGCGAAGGCATCCTGCTCGACAAAGCGACGGTGACGCTTTACGAGGACATCCAGGAGTTCTGGGTCGCGGAACGCGACGCCGACGCCCGAGTCGTCGGCTGCGGAGCTCTCCACGTCATGTGGGAAGACCTCGCCGAAGTGCGCACTCTGGCGGTGGACGCGCAGTTCAGGGGCCATGGCATCGGCCACCAGGTGCTGGAGCAGCTGCTGCACACCGCCCGCTGGCTGGGAGTGCGCCGGGTTTTCTGCCTCACCTTCGAAGTCGACTTCTTCACCGAGCACGGCTTCGTGGAGATCGGTGAGACGCCGGTGGACGGAGATGTCTACAGCGAGCTGCTGCGTTCCTATGACGAGGGTGTCGCCGAGTTCCTGGGCCTCGAACGAGTGAAGCCGAACACCTTGGGCAACAGTCGCATGCTTCTGCACCTGTGATCGAACCCGGGCGGAACGCGGACGGGAACGTCCATCGGAAGGCCGACCGGAACACGGACCGGAAGGCCGGCCTGAACGCCGACCGGATCCCTATGTCCGAATCGCGCATGTTTCCCGCGTTCTCGAGGTTCTGAACCTCTCCCAGGGGTTTGTGTTTTTCCGGGAAAAGCGGTTTCCTTTCCGCGTACTGCATTTTCGATGAAAGGAAATCCGGTGGCACAGAAGGTTCAGGTCCTTCTTGTCGACGACCTCGACGGCGGCGAGGCGGACGAGACCGTGACGTTCGCTCTGGACGGCAAGACCTACGAGATCGACCTCACCACCGCCAACGCCGACAAGCTCCGCGGCCTGCTCGAGCCGTACACCAAGGGCGGCCGGCGGACCGGCGGCCGTACCGCGACGGGCCGTGGCAAGGGCCGCGCCGCCGCGACGGGCAGCAAGGACACGGCGGAGATCCGCAAGTGGGCCAAGGAGAACGGCTACAGCGTGAACGACCGCGGACGCGTTCCGGCCGAGATCCGCGAGGCCTACGAGAAGGCCAACGTCTGAGCACTCGCACGCAGCAAGCGGGCCCGGTGGCATGCGTTCGCCGCCGCGTCCACGAGCCGTACGAGGTCGGGGGTGCCCCCAACGCCCCCGGGTCCGGCACTTCGCCCGACGGGGGCGAGCGCCGGCAGTGACGGTTCCACCTCGCGACCCGGCTCAGGGGGCCGCACCCACCGGGCGGCCCCCTGCGGGACGAAGGAGCCGGGCGGCACCGGGGCGGTCATCCATGCACCCGTGCCGAGGGCGGTCAGATCGAGACCGATCCCGCCCCATTCCAGCCAGTCGAGCAGCCCCGGCAGTTCGTCGGCGCTGCCCGCGGCCACCAGCAGCCGCATCCTTCGAGGGCCTCCGGCCCGGGGGACCCCGCCCGTGACGGCGACCGGGCCGGTCCGTCCGTACCGCGTGAGCAGGTCGAACCCGGCGTCGGCCGGCAGCTCCAGCGCATCGAAGCGGAGCCCGGTCAGCAACCGAACGGGCGAGCCGCCGGTCGTGGCCCACCCGAGCTCCTTCTCGTACCAGCGCGCGACGCCGCCGAGCGGCGGCGGCACCGGCTGCGGCGGGTGAGGGGGCGGGACATGGCGGTCCATGCTCCGGGAACTTCCGGGACACTCCCTTGGTTACGCATTGTGGATAATTGATTGCACAGTGTGGCCAAAAGTGGGAGGTGTCGAGCTGTTCGAAGACGCAAGGATGTTCGCCCGTAGCTGAGGGAACCGGTGTCTGCCGCATGGAGTGTCACTGCTTACGGGTAAGACATCCCTAGTGGGGACGGACGACACGCAGTCTTTGGAGTCTCGCGTTCGCCATCGGCGTACAGGTGGCACGGGTAACTGCCTGGCCTGCGGGAACATCGTCTCGCACCATCGGGTTGGAGCATTTGTCGGCGTTCGGGGCAAGGAGGCCATCGACGGGTGTCGGCAGTTGGAATGAGCGGTCCCCGCTTGCGGGACTAAGCTGCGGAAGGACAGGGAGGGGATCGACCCCTAACTGACTGACCGCTCTGAGGAGCGATTAACGATGTTCGAGAGGTTCACCGACCGCGCGCGGCGGGTTGTCGTCCTGGCTCAGGAAGAAGCCCGGATGCTCAACCACAACTACATCGGCACCGAGCACATCCTCCTGGGCCTTATCCACGAGGGTGAGGGTGTCGCCGCTAAGGCCCTGGAGAGCCTCGGGATTTCGCTCGAGGCGGTCCGCCAGCAGGTGGAGGAGATCATCGGCCAGGGCCAGCAGGCCCCGTCCGGGCACATTCCCTTCACCCCCCGTGCCAAGAAGGTGCTGGAGCTGTCGCTCCGCGAGGCTCTTCAGCTGGGCCACAACTACATCGGCACGGAGCACATCCTGCTCGGCCTGATCCGCGAGGGCGAGGGCGTCGCCGCCCAGGTCCTCGTGAAGCTCGGGGCCGACCTCAACCGGGTGCGGCAGCAGGTCATCCAGCTGCTCTCCGGTTACCAGGGCAAGGAGGCCGCCACGGCCGGCGGCCCGGCCGAGGGCACCCCCTCGACCTCCCTCGTCCTCGACCAGTTCGGCCGGAATCTCACCCAGGCCGCTCGTGAGTCCAAGCTCGACCCGGTCATCGGGCGCGAGAAGGAGATCGAGCGGGTCATGCAGGTGCTGTCCCGCCGGACCAAGAACAACCCGGTGCTCATCGGCGAGCCCGGCGTCGGCAAGACGGCGGTCGTCGAGGGCCTGGCGCAGGCCATCGTCAAGGGCGAGGTGCCCGAGACCCTCAAGGACAAGCACCTCTACACCCTGGACCTCGGCGCGCTGGTCGCCGGATCCCGCTACCGCGGTGACTTCGAGGAGCGCCTGAAGAAGGTCCTCAAGGAGATCCGCACCCGCGGCGACATCATCCTGTTCATCGACGAGCTCCACACCCTGGTGGGTGCGGGCGCCGCCGAGGGCGCGATCGACGCCGCCTCGATCCTCAAGCCGATGCTGGCGCGAGGCGAGCTGCAGACCATCGGTGCGACGACGCTCGACGAGTACCGCAAGCACCTGGAGAAGGACGCGGCCCTGGAGCGCCGCTTCCAGCCCATCCAGGTCGCGGAGCCGTCGCTGCCGCACACCATCGAGATCCTCAAGGGTCTGCGCGACCGCTACGAGGCGCACCACCGCGTCTCCATCACGGACGAGGCCCTGGTCCAGGCCGCCACCCTGGCCGACCGGTACATCTCGGACCGCTTCCTCCCGGACAAGGCGATCGACCTGATCGACGAGGCCGGCTCCCGGATGCGTATCCGCCGGATGACCGCGCCGCCGGACCTCCGCGAGTTCGACGAGAAGATCGCGGCCGTCCGCCGGGACAAGGAGTCCGCGATCGACTCCCAGGACTTCGAGAAGGCGGCGTCTCTCCGTGACAAGGAGAAGCAGCTGCTCGCGGCGAAGGCCAAGCGGGAGAAGGAGTGGAAGGCCGGCGACATGGACGTCGTCGCCGAGGTCGACGGCGAGCTGATCGCCGAGGTCCTCGCCACGGCCACCGGCATCCCGGTCTTCAAGCTGACGGAGGAGGAGTCCTCCCGGCTGCTCCGCATGGAGGACGAGCTCCACAAGCGCGTCATCGGCCAGAAGGACGCCATCCGGGCGCTGTCCCAGGCGATCCGGCGCACCCGTGCCGGTCTGAAGGACCCGAAGCGTCCCGGTGGCTCGTTCATCTTCGCCGGCCCGTCCGGCGTCGGTAAGACGGAGCTCTCCAAGACGCTCGCCGAATTCCTCTTCGGCGACGAGGACGCGCTGATCTCCCTCGACATGTCGGAGTTCAGCGAGAAGCACACGGTTTCCCGTCTCTTCGGTTCCCCGCCCGGATACGTGGGTTACGAAGAGGGCGGCCAGCTCACCGAGAAGGTGCGCCGGAAGCCGTTCTCCGTCGTCCTCTTCGACGAGGTCGAGAAGGCCCACCCCGATATCTTCAATTCCCTTCTCCAGATCCTGGAGGACGGTCGTCTGACCGACTCCCAAGGCCGGGTCGTGGACTTCAAGAACACGGTCATCATCATGACGACCAACCTCGGGACCCGGGACATCTCCAAGGGCTTCAACCTGGGCTTCGCCGCCCAGGGCGACACCAAGAGCACCTACGACCGGATGAAGGCAAAGGTCAACGAGGAGCTGAAGCAGCACTTCCGGCCCGAGTTCCTCAACCGCGTCGACGACACGGTCGTCTTCCACCAGCTCTCGCAGGAGGACATCATCCAGATCGTCGACCTGATGATCGCCAAGGTGGACGAGCGTCTCAAGGACCGCGACATGGGTATCGAGCTCAGCCAGGAGGCGAAGCTCCTGCTGGCGAAGAAGGGCTACGACCCGGTCCTGGGCGCCCGGCCGCTGCGCCGGACGATCCAGCGCGAGATCGAGGACCTGCTCTCCGAGAAGATCCTCTTCGGCGAGCTTCGTCCCGGTCACATCGTGGTCGTCGACACCGAGGGCGAGGGTGAGGAGAAGAAGTTCACCTTCCGCGGCGAGGAGAAGTCGGCCCTGCCGGACGTCCCGCCGATCGAGTCGGCGGCGGGCGGCAGCACCGGTCCGAACCTGTCGAAGGACGCGTAAGGCGTCCTGGCGCTCGCAGGACTGCCCCGGATCCCATGAGGGTCCGGGGCAGATCCTTTTCGGTAGCCGGTTCTTGCACACGCCGGCCGCCTACCGGGTTCGGTCGATGACCACCCGGACATCGGCAGGGAACCCGTCCATGCCGGTGAACCGCTCCGAGGATCCGTAGAGCTGAACGGTCCGGAGCTTCTCCATCGCATGCAGCGGCGAGAGATCGGCGACGAAGTCCCGTCCCGGGAAGCAGTGGTCGACGACCGCCGCGGCGAGGTCCGGGAAGAGGCGGGGAACCCGTTGCAGCGCATGTCCCCGGGCCCGCAGCTCCAGGCGCAGCCTGCCGACCCGTGGGGCGGCTTCCGTGCGTTCGAACTGCTCGTTGTCCACCACGAGCTCCCCGACCAGGACGTTCCCCGGAAGCGACAGGTCGGTCAGCCCCGGGCAGCGGTCCACTTCGAGGTACGCGAGGCCGGGCGTCTTGGGCAGGCAGCTCAGATCCGTCAGTGACCTGTTGCGTGAGATACGGATCATGTCGGGCGAGCAGGCCCGCACGGTCCTGCCGATCAGCTCTGGCGGGAGATCGCCGCTGAAGTGGATCCACTCCCTGCCGCCCAGCGCGATCAGAGCCTCGGCCTGCTCGGCACTCCGGATGGTGAACTGCAGGCCCGTCGTGTCGACGGCCGCGATGACCTCGTCGGCGTAATGCCGGGTCTCATGCCGGTCCCAGGCCCAGACGAGCTGCGAGCGGACCAGCAGCGACGGGTGCGAGGCGTACCGGGCGAGGAAGGGGATCGCCGCGTCCGACGCGATGTGCGAGGCGGTGATCACGCTCATGCGGGCCGCCTCCTTGTCGGGTACGGCGTCCGGACCCGGCAGCAGATCGAGGACCAGAGGACCCGCGGTGGCCAGCTCGCGGGCCTCGTCGGCCGTGCGCGGCGGGATGACCTCCGCGGTGCGGGTGCCCAGCGCCTCGCGGATGTCCGGGGAGATCTCCGTCGCCTGGTCCATCGCCGCGGCGGCGACGACCAGGATGCGCAGCTGTGTGACGCGGTCCTGCGCCGCGTCCGCCGCCGCCATCAGCTCCCGGAGGATCTCCGCGCATTCGCGGGGTCTGGCGTGGGTGACCGTCATACGGATGACGTCCTCCCACTGGTCGTCCGCCGCGTGCTGGGTCAGGACGCCGATGTGCCACTCGTCGACGATCGCCTTCGCCGCGAGGTAGTCCTGGAAGGTGCGGTGGACGAAGTCCACGGTGCCGGGGGAGGGCTCGCGCAGCAGACCGCTGCGGTGGAGGAGATGCCCGAAGACCGCCTGCGGATCGCCGGCCGCCGCGGCCTCCGGGACGGCGGGGATCGCGGCGGCCACGAGCGCCTCGGCCCGTGAACGGTCCATGACGGTGCGGCCGTTGAGGGTGAGCCAGTAGGCGAGTCGCTGGATGAGCTGGATCTGCGGGGCCTCGGGGAGGTCGACCCCGGAGGGGGTGCCCATGTCACGTTCCCGGTCGCGGCGGTCGAGCAGCATCGCCAACGCGGCCTCGTACAGCGCCTTGCGGCCGCGCGGGAGGAAACCGCGCCGGTCGCGGTGCAGGGCGCAGATGAGCCCGCACGTCAGCGGGTTGGTGGCGAGCTGCGCGAGGTCCTGCTTGGTGCGCAGGGCGTCGAGGAGCGGCTGCTCGTACGAGGCGGCGTCGGGGCCCGCGGCCCGGTGCCAGCGGTGGACGAAGGACGTGACCTCGGTGCGGCTCATCGGGGAGAGGGTGAGCTCGGTGAAGCCGTCGGGGGTGAGCCAGTCGTCGCGTACGGCCGAGGGGCGGGAGGTGACGAGCCAGCGGTTGCCGCTGTCGGTGTCGTACGTGGCAAGGAGGTCGCGCAGCCAGCGGCGGGTCCGTTCGCGCTCGGCCTCGGGGATCTCGTCGATCCCGTCGATCAGGACGAGGCCGCGGCCCGCGGACAGGACCCGGTCGGCCCAGCCGTCGGGCGGACCGAGTGGGCAGCCGACGGCGGCGAGGAAGCGGTCGGGAGCGGGCAGCCGTTCCCCGTGGCGGGTGAGTGTGCGCAGGGGCAGGACGAACGGGATCCGGTCGCGGAGGTAGGCCATCCGCTCGGTGGCGCCGCAGTCGCGGTCCTGGCTGGTGGAGGAGACGGCGAGCCACTGGACGAGCGTGGTCTTCCCGGAGCCGGCGACCCCGCGGAGCAGGACCTTGTCGTGCCGGGCCAGGGCCTCGTCGGCGCGGACCGGGACGTGGTGCTCGCGCAACGCGGCCTTCACCGTGTGTGCGGACGGCTCGGCCTCAGAGCCGGCCGCTGTCTCCAGCGCGGCCAGCCGGTCGGGGCTCTCCGCCTCGCTCGCCTCCAGGCTCAGATACGCCAGGTCAATCGGCCAGGCATCCGGCGAGTGGTGCAGGTCGATGCCGTAGATCGTCAGGTTGCCGTGCTTCTTCGCCACGTACGAGAGGTAGCGGCGCTCGAAGGCCACGTCGCGGCCGTCGGCGCGCGGCATGCGCACGATCAGCTCGTCGAGCCTGGCGAGCAGCTCGGCCTGGACGCGGCTCTGCTCGACCAGAGTGCGGGCGACAAAGGAGGAGCGCTGCGTGAAGAACTGGAGGATGTGGAGGCAGGCCCATTCGGTGACCGAGTCGAGATAGAGGGTGGCGTCCGCCGACAGCCCTGCCTCGGCGCGGCGGGCGCCCTCCGAGGTCCGCAGCAGCCGGGCCAGCTCGCGGTGGCCGAGGCGCACCGCCTGGACGTCGTCCATCTCCAGGTCGCCGAGGGCGAGCAGGGTGCGGGCGAGGGCGTCGGCGACGGCCTCGGTCTCGTCCGGCGGGAACGGCGGCTCGCCGGGCCCCGCCTGGGACTGGCGGACGAGCGTGTCGGCGAGCTTGCGTACGTCCTTGTCGGTCAGGGCCCGCTTCTCACCCCGGAAGGAGACGAGCCCTGCGAGGCGCACGGGCTTGTCCGTCAGACCGGCCCCGCTTCCCTCCCGTACGAGGAGCTGCTTCAGGAGCGGCGCGATGGCCGCCGAGGCCAGCCGGGTGCCGATGAGTGCGGGTTCCATGCGTGATCCCCCAGATCGTCGAGATCCCCAGGGCCCGGAAGGGGGCGGTTTCCCCCGGAAAATCGCCGTTTTCGGTGTGACCCACGACGCACTGCCCGGGTCGCGGCCGTGACAAGGCGCACAGGCCGTTCCGAGCCTACTAGGCGCCTTAGTGGGAGTTTCGGGTTGCACTCCGGGGCTTCCAGGGGCGACGGGTGGGACTTTCGGCCCGGTGGCGGCGGAGGGGTGGGTGGCCCGTGGCGGACGTCCAGCCTGAAGTGCCTCTACATGGACCTAAACCAGGCTTCGTCAGGAGATTTCGGGCAATGCCGGACTGTCATTCCGGCGGCGTCAAGGGTCCCGCTCACACCGACCCATCTACGGCGTGATGTCGTAGATGGGGTGTTTGAGGTGGGTTGGGGGTCCGGGTTACCAAGGTGAGGCACCCGGTGCTCCAGCGCCGGGTCGGTTCTTGCCCGATCAGCCCGGAGGTTCTCCCCGCATGTCGAAGCGCAACATCAACCGTCTCCGCCCGTCCGTGCTCCGTACCCGTGGCGCCGTCGTGGCTGCCGGACTCGGCGCCGTGATGGTCGTCGGAGCCGGTGCCGGTGTCGCCGCCGCCGATACGGTGAAGACCCCCGGCGTCGTCGCGAGCCCCATAACCGCCGCTGCCGTCCAGGCCCAGGCCGACGCGCAGGCGAAGACCGACGAGGCCGCCACCGCGAAGAAGGCCCCCTCCTGGGTCAAGCCGGTCACCCACTACACCCTGACCGCCAGCTTCAACCAGGGCGGCGCGATGTGGTCCCACAAGCACTCCGGCCAGGACTTCGCCGTTCCGGTCGGCACCCCGGTCAAGGCCGCCAACAGCGGTGTCGTCGTGAAGGCCGGCCCGAACGGCGGCGGTGACGGTCCCGCCTACGGCAACGCCATCGTGATCAAGCACGCCAGCGGCAAGTACTCGCAGTACGCCCACCTGTCGAAGATCAACGTCGCCGTCGGCCAGACCGTGAACACCGGCAAGGTCATCGCCCTGTCCGGCAACACCGGCAACTCGTCCGGCCCGCACCTGCACTTCGAGATCCGTACGACCCCGAACTACGGCTCCGCCCTGAACCCGGCGACCTTCCTGCGCGGCGTCGGCGTCACCATCTGACGCCCGTCACTCCGACGCTCGTCACCATGTGACGTCTATGCCTGCGGCCCCTGATAGGCCTGGGTCATCAGATCGATGGCGACCTCGAGGACAGCTTCGCGCTTCTCCTCGAGGTCGCCTTCGACGTTCTGCATGAAGAACGTTCCGGCGTGCATCGTGAACAGCGCGCTGACGCAGCGGACCCGGTCGGTCATGCTCAGGTCCGGCTCCTGGACCAGCCCGGTCAGGGTGATCATGCGCTCCTTGTAGGTCAGGCCGATGCTCAGCTCGCGCACGGTGGCCTGGTTCTCCTGCATGAACCGGAAGAGGGGGGCGGCCCCGGCGAGCGCGGCCTGGTAGCGGCGCAGGATCTCCTGCTTGGTCTCCAGGGTGCGCGGCTGCTCCTCGGCCCAGGCGATCAGCTCGTCGATCGGCCGGTTCAGGTCCTGGAAGATGCTGATGACGATGTCTTCCTTGGTCTTGAAGTGGTAGTACAGCGCCGCCTTCGTGACCTGCAGCCTTTCGGCGATCTCGCGGAGCGAGGTCTTCTCGTAGCCCTGCTCGGCGAAGAGTTCCAGGGCCACGTCCTGAATCCGCTGACGAGTGTTGCCTCTGGCCATTGGTCTCTCCTGGGGCGTGCGTACATCATTACTTACTTGACGCCCGGCTAGTTGCGGGTCTACTTTCCCCAGTATAGTGAACTAGCCGGGCGGCAAGTAAGTACACAGGGCGCAGGGAGTGGGACCGATGGCGGCGGGACAGGAAGACGGACAGGCGACGAAGAAAGCGATACCCGAGGAACCGGACGGTCCGAAGCAGCGCAGCGTCCGCGTGGTCCTGCTCGCGCTGATGATCGCGATGCTGCTGGCCATGCTCGACAACATGATCATCGGCACCGCGATGCCGACGATCGTCGGCGAACTCGGCGGCCTGGAGCATCTGTCCTGGGTGGTCACCGCATACACGCTGGCCACGGCCGCCTCCACCCCCATCTGGGGCAAGCTCGGCGACATGTACGGCCGCAAAGGCGTCTTCCTCACCGCGATCGTGATCTTCCTGATCGGCTCGGCGCTCAGCGGCATGGCCCAGGACATGGGCCAGCTGATCGGCTTCCGCGCCGTGCAGGGCCTGGGCGCGGGCGGACTCATGGTCGGCGTCATGGCCATCATCGGTGACCTCATTCCGCCCCGCGAGCGCGGCAAGTACCAGGGCATGATGGCCGGCGTGATGGCCCTCGCCATGATCGGCGGGCCGCTGGTCGGCGGCACCATCACCGACCACTGGGGCTGGCGCTGGAGCTTCTACATCAACCTGCCGCTCGGCGCGGTCGCGCTCGCCATGCTCACCATCGTCCTGCACCTGCCGAAGAGGGACCGGAGCGCGGCGAAGGCCCCGATCGACTACCTGGGTGCCGCGCTGCTCACCGTCGGCATCACGTCGATCGTGCTGGTCACGACCTGGGGCGGCACGGAGTACGCCTGGGACTCCGCCGTGATCATGGAGCTGGTCGCGATCGGTGTGGTCTCGCTCGTCGGCTTCCTCTTCGTCGAGACCAAGGCCGCGGCCCCGGTCATCCCGCTGCACATCTTCCGCAGCCGCAACTTCACCCTCATGTCGGTGATCGGCTTCATCGTCGGCTTCGTGATGTTCGGTGCCGTGCTCTTCCTGCCGCTCTACCAGCAGTCCGTGCAGGGAGCCTCGGCCACCAACTCCGGCCTGCTGCTCCTGCCGATGCTGCTGTCGATGATGATCGTCTCGCTCATCGCGGGCCGGGTCACCACCAACACCGGCAAGTACAAGATCTTCCCGATCATCGGCGGCGCACTGATGGTGGTGGGTCTCTTCCTGCTGGCGCAGATGGACACTGGTACGTCCCGGCTCACCTCCGGGCTCTACATGGCCGTCCTCGGCGCCGGCATGGGCTTCCTGATGCAGATCACGATGCTGGTCGCGCAGAACAGCGTCGAGCTCAAGGACATGGGCGTCGCGTCCTCGTCCACCACCCTGTTCCGTACGCTCGGCTCCTCCTTCGGCGTCGCGATCATGGGCGCCCTGTTCACCTCACGGGTGCAGGACGAGATGACGGCCCGGGGCGGGTCCGCGGTCACCAAGCAGTCCGCGCAGCTGGACGCCGCGAGCCTGGCGAAGCTGCCGGAGCAGGTGCGCGAGGCGTACCAGCTCGCGGTCTCCTCGGGTACGCATGCGGCGTTCCTGCTCGGCGCCGCGGTCGCGGTGATCGGGTTCGTGGCGGCCTTCTTCGTCAAGGAGGTGCCGCTGAAGGGCGCGGGCCCGGCGAAGCCGGCGGCCGACGCCGGTGCGGGTACCGGCACCGGTTCCGATGCGAAGGTCGTGGAGGCCGTCTGACCGGCAGGTCGACTCGTCGGCGCGGCCCTCGGTGCACAGGCACCGGGGGCCGTTGTCAGTGGGGCGTGCAAGCATCGAGTCCGTGGAGAAGCACGGGGGGAACGCCACCCCGGTGACGGCGCACCTCGCCCATCTGCGGCAGCTGCGCCTCGCCAAGGACGCCATGGACCGCGACTGGGCCGAGCCGCTCGACCTGGACGCGGTGGCCGCCCATGCCGGTTACTCGCGCTTCCACTTCGTCCGCGCCTTCAAGGTGGTCTACGGGGAGACGCCCGGCCAGTATCTGTCGCGCAGACGGATCGAGCGGGCCGAGGAGCTCCTCCGCTCCGCGGATCTCTCGGTCACCGAAATCTGCTCACTGGTCGGCTTCAGCAGCCTCGGCACGTTCTCCGCCCGGTTCAAGAAGCAGACCGGCCTGACCCCGAGCGAGTACCGGACGAAGCACGTGGGTCGCGGCGCGGCGCTCATACCCGGGTGCTACGCCCTGCTCTGGGCGGGCGGCTTCCCGGAGCGCCGTGGCCCCGGCGGCAAGGACCGCAATTCTGAAGAAGCCGGTTGACCGGGCCGCTGCCTACGGTGGCAGGGCAAGCACGACGAGCGTCGACCAGGAGCACGAAATGATCAAGGGACTCGCCATCTCCACCGTCTGGGTACTCGACCAGGACCGGGCCAAGGAGTTCTACACCGAGAAGCTCGGCCTGGAGGTCCGGACGGACATGACGATGGGTGAGGGCGGAATGCGCTGGCTCACCGTCGGCGCGAAGGACCAGCCGGACGTCGAGCTGACGCTGATGGTCCCGGGCGCGCCGGCCATGGACCCCGAGTCGGCGGAGGCCATGAAGCGGCTCATCGCGAAGGGCGTCCTCGGTGCCGGGGTCCTGACCACGGACGACATCCACGGCGACTACGCCAGGCTGAAGGAGAAGGGCGTGGAGTTCCTCCAGGAACCGCAGGAGCGTCCGTACGGCACGGAGGCCATCTTCCGGGACGACTCCGGCAACTGGTTCTCGTTCACGCAGCGTCGCGAGGGGGGACTGGACCTGGACCAGGACTGGGCCTGTTAGGTCTCAGACCGGGAGCTGGGGCATCGCGAAGCTGCCGGTGTTCGTCGGGGCGTGCTCCGGGAGCCAGAGCACGGCGATCGCCCCGCCGGCGGCGGCACCGGGATCGGCGGTGCCCTCGGGGCTCGCGTTGCGGAAGGTCAGCCGGGCGCCGAGGACGCGGGCCTGGCCGGCCGCGATGGTGAGGCCGAGACCGTGCCCCTGCCCGGCGCGGTCGCTCGCGCCCGTCCGGAAGCGGCTCGGACCCTCGCGCAGCAGCGCCTCGGGGAAGCCGGGGCCGTGGTCGCGTATCCGCACCACACGGCCCTCGATCGTGACCTCGACCGGCGTCCTGCCGTGCTTGGCGGCGTTGGCCAGCAGATTGCCCAGGATCCGTTCGAGCCGGCGCGGATCCGTGTTGACCCAGGACTCGTGCACGACGCTTACGACCGCGTCCGGATCCAGCACGGTGACGCGGCGGCTGACGAACTCGCCGAGGGCGATCTCCTGCAGCTCGGCCCGCTCCGACGCGCTGTCGAGCCGGGCCACCTCCAGCACGTCCTCGACCAGCGTGCGCATGGCCTGTGCCCGGTCCCGTACGAGCTCGGTGGGCCGGCCGGGCGGCAGCAGCTCGGCGGCTGTGAGCAGCCCGGTCACGGGGGTGCGCAGCTCGTGGGCGATGTCCGCGGTGACGCGGCGCTCCGCCTCGATGCGCTCGTTCAGCGCGTCGGTCAGGGCGTCGACAGCCCGTGCCAGCTCGTCGGTCTCGTCGCGTACGACGCCGCCGACGGCCTTCCGGACCCGTACCTCCGTGTTGCCCTGCGCGACCCTGCCGGCCGCCGCGGCGGCCTTGCGCAGCCTGCGGGAGAGCTGGCCGCCGATGAGCACGCCGAGCGCGGAACCGACGAAGACCACCGACACCGAGCCGATGATCAGGGCGCGGTCCAGATCCTTCATGATCGCGGCGCTGCGGTCGGCGAACCGGTTGTGCAGCGACAGCACATCGCCGTTGCCGAGCGGCACGGCGGCCCAGATGTCGGGGGCGCCGCTGTGGTGTTCCTGCACATAGGTGGCCTGGCGGCCGTCCTCGAGCAGGTACCTCACCTCGCGGGGCAGCGCGGGGTCGTTGAGCTTGGTGCCGAACTTGGGCTCGGCCTTCGGCTTGGTGGTCTCGTAGATCCGCTGGGCGAAGAGCAGCCGGTTCATCTGCAGATCGCGCGCGTTGTCGAGCATCGAGATGCGGGCGGCGTTGTGTACGACCACACTCAGCGCGAACGCGATGAGGGCACCGACGGCGGCGATCGCGATGCTGATCTTCCACCGGACGCCGGTGCGCAGGGCGAGTCGCTTCATGCGGCGGCCTGTTCTGATCCGGGGTGCGGCGGGTGTGCGGTGGCTGCTGCCGGGGGTCCGGGGGGTGTCCCCGGGAGATGGAGCCACCGGACGCCGGTGCGCAGGGCGAGTCGCTTCATGCCGGGGTCAGTAATCCGGTCGCCTGACGGCGACACCCTGTGTGCGTGAAAATCGGTGCGTGGTCGTCCGGCGGACGTCGTGACGCCTTGGCGCGT